>JAVYVJ010000002.1:37963-337963 GCA_038727705.1 Zestosphaera sp.
TATTAGTCAGCTCCTCAATTCTTTTGCTGTGCTCGCCTAAGATTCTCGAATGCTCCTCAATCCTCTTAGTCAGCTCCTCAATTCTTTTGCTGTGCTCGCCTAAGATTCTCGAATGCTCCTCAATCCTCTTAGTCAGCTCCTCAATTCTTTTGCTGTGCTCGCCTAAGATTCTCGAATGCTCCTCAATCCTCTTGCTGTACTCTACTGTCTGCTGTTGAAGTGATTTGATCTCCTTCAATACCTCCCCAAGCCCGAGAAACCCTGCCACAGCATAACGGAACTCCTCGTCCTCCTTCAGGAGTTTCAGAAATCCTGTCTTAAGCCTTGACGTCACACGTGTTCCCTGCTACATTACCTCTAAGGGCGTTTTTAAAGCTGATTTTATCCGCCCTTCGAGAAGGCAGACGTTCAGCCGCGGTCCTCTAGTGCATCAAGAAAGCGAGAAATAGGTTTGCGAAAGTTACTATCAAGAGTAGGATAAGGAGTGCTTTAAACGATCTCGACGCTCCCTCCACATTCTCCACTATATATCACCTCTATACCTGCACTATGGGTTTAGGTGGCTTTTAAGCGTTTTTGCACAAGACGCTAGGGTTTTTATTTCTCCACTACCCCATTATTTATGGTGTTGGGCTTTGAGTTTCACAGCTCCGGATGCCAGGGTGTGGACTCACGTGATGGAGGCTGCCGGGAAGTTCACTGAGTCAAGCGTCTTCATTCTCAAGCCGGACGCCCTGTACGTTAAGGCTATAGATCCCTCCAGAACAGCCATGATAGAGTTCATAATTCCTGAGCAGGCCTTCGAGGAGTACAGAGTCGCTAAGGAGACGACCATTCACCTCAGCATGGAGGGGTTAAGCAAGATACTCAAGAGCGCTGAGAGCAGGGATAGACTCAGCATAGAGTTCTCTGAAGACGGTATGAGGATCGACCTCACCGACGGGGTGGTCACCAGGACTTTCAAGCTTCCACTACGGTCGGAAGTCGCTCATGAGGAGATACCTGAGCTGGAGCTCCAGTACCCGAACGAGTACGTTGTGGGTGGCGACATACTCTATGACGCCATCGCAAGCATTGAGAAGGTCGGCGACGTGCTGAAGGTCGGCGGTGATGAGTCGAGTCTGATGCTCAGGTGTGTGGGTGACCTGGGGGAGGCTGAGGTGGTGTTGAGCGTTGAGAAGGGGTCGCTGAAGGACGCTAGGGTCGGGAACCCGGGGTTCGAGGCCTCCTACAGCATCGACTACCTGTCCTACCTGAAGAAACCCATCAGCAGTAGCGAGGAGGCTGTGGTCAGGGTTGACAGGGATATGCCCATGCATCTAGAGCTGAGGTTCCCCTCAGGCAGCAAGCTGAACTACTATGTCGCGCCGAGGACGGAGTGAGGGAGGCAGGTCTTCAGGCCTTCAGAAGTTACTTAGCGAATACTACAGATCCCTCACTGAGATCCCGTTGCCGGATGACTTCATACTCAGGGAGTTCGCCTTCCAGCAGCTGGGGGGAGGCTTCGTCAGGCACCTCACGTTTCAGAGCACCGCCGAACTCAGGGAGTTCCTGGTTAAGGAGACGCCGAGGAACTCATACTACTCGACCGCACTCTACAGGGATCCGGCGGCGCAGAGGATGGAGGATAAAGGACTAATATTCTCAGAGCTGTTCTTCGACATAGACGTCGACCACCTGCCCGACTGCAGCGCCTTGGAGTATCCGCTGGAGCCTGAGGGTAGCCTCTCAGTAATTAGCGAGAAGTGCGTTGAGGTCGGTAAGCAGGAGCAGCTCAAGCTGCTCGACGTGCTGGCGAGCTTCTTCGGCTTCAGTAGCGGGGAGATAAGGGTTTACTTCACTGGACACAGAGGTTTCCACACGGTGGTCAGACCTAAGGATGAAGACTGGCTTAAACTCACCTCCAGACAAAGGAGGGAATTGGTGGACTTCATAAAGCTTAAGGGGGTAGATAAGCTCCTGCCCTCAGGCAGGGGGAAGTCGATGAGGTTCACGGCACTCTACTCCAGAATCGTTAAGCTCATGGACGTCGACCCAACAATCACTCCGGAGGAGGCCCTGACGAACGCCAGGGTGGAGATAGACGAGCTCGTGACGCCGGACGTCTCTAAGCTTGTGAGGATTATCTGGACGTTGAACGGCAAGACCGGGTTTAAGGTCTTCCCTGTGACAAGCGAATCCGAGCTCATCGAGTTCTCGGCCGGCCCACATCTCTCGCCATTCAGGGGTGAGGTCGAGGTCAAGTACCTGCGCACGTCGCTAGAGCCCATTAGACTGTTCAACGAGCTCTTCAAGCCTGTCAGGGGGGTGAGGTCGACTGTTTCCAGTTGGATCGCCGTCTACCTTGCCCTAAACAACGCGGCGGAGGTAGTGCTTGACTAGTATTTAAAAAGCTTGAATAACGGATTTATTTCATGATGGTGTCTCTTGAATGCTTAAAGACATACTTAAGAACGAGTTAAGCGATTCAAAGCCTGCCAGACTTGGTAGAGACCTCGTCGACAGCGCTCTAAGGGAGATATCGTCCCTCATCGACTGGTGTTTAAGCAACTCACTCATTGAGGCCTGCGTCAGGGAGTTCGAGATGGTCAACAACGTGGCTGAGAAGCTGGCTAACGTGAGGTTAGGTAAGGCTCTGGAAGCAGACCCCGCCTCGCTGGACCCCGCCAGCGTCGACAGCGAGCTGCTCGGGAAGGTCCTGACTATAGTTAGGAAGTATGAGAGGCTGGTCTTAACAGGGCTTGTTAACAGCGAGGGTTACGTCCCGGTGGTCGTGACTTCCGACGGCCTCAGGCTTAACAACCACCACTACTCCAAGGGGGCTGTAACCACCCTAAAGTGTAGTTTAGCCCTCCTCATGGAGGCGGCAGGCCTCGTCAAAGTGGTTGAGGCCTGATACTGACCTTCACCACCTCTCACCACATTGTAAACTGGGGGATTTGCAAGGGCATCCTAGCTTGTTAGGGGTGTATGGACTGCGTAAGCATCGACAAGCCCGAGGCTCGTGGACGGGCGCTAACCCATCACTTTGGCGCAGAGTTCGCATCCGGTTCTCTGTTGCGATTCCACACATTTATAATTGCGTCCTCACTAAAGTATGTGAGGCGATATTTGTTGTCCTCAGTGGAGGAGTACGTAGGGTACACGCTCGAGATTTTGAAGAAGCTTATCTCGATACCCACCGTAAACCCGCCAGGACAGGACTACAAGAGGTGTGCTGAGTACCTCGGGGGAGTGCTTGAGGAGTTAGGCCTTGAGGTGGAGCTCATAGAAGTGCCTGAGGACTTCATGGAGAAGTACTACCCCTACACCTCCCTGAGTAAGGGATATCCCAGATACATAGTGTACGGCAGGGCGAAGAGGAAGGGGAGGAGGATCATCCACTTTAACGGCCACTACGACGTTGTCCCGCCCGGCAGCGGGTGGTCTAGAGACCCCTTCACACCGCATATCGAAGGCGACAAGCTCTTCGGCAGAGGCTCCACAGACATGAAGGGAGGTATAGCCGCGTCGATAGCTGCTATAAGGGCGGCGCTTGAGAAAGGGCTTGATGTAGGGCTTGAGGCCGCGTACGTCCCCGACGAGGAGGCTGGCGGCACCGGGACGAGGTACTTCACATACAAGAACGTCTCGAAGCCTGACTACGTCATAATAGCGGAGCCCAGCACTTCCTCGAGAATCAACATAGGGCACAAAGGGCTTGTCAGAGGTGTGGTGAGGGTCTTCGGAAAGCAGGTACACGGAAGCGTTCCCTGGAAGGGGGAGAACGCCTTCATTAGGGCTGCAAAGCTGGCGAGCGAGTTCATGGATAGGTATGCCGAAGTCCTCAGCAGTAGGGTCACTAAAGCGCCTGTAATGGAGCCTGAGGCAAGGCACCCGACGATAAACCTAGGTGGTTACGCGGAATCCACCAGCAGGAAGGATAACATAGTCCCAGGCGAGTTCACATTCAGCTTCGACAGGAGGACCATACCTGAGGAGGACGTGGAGCAGGTGGCTAAGGAGTTAGTGGAGATCTTCACCGGCATAGCCGGAAGGCAGGGCGTGAGGGCTGAGGTGAAGATCCTCAGCTCGGTTCCTGCCTCACTAACTCCGTTGGACTCAAGCCTCGTGAGGGCGTCATCCGAATGCGTAGAAAAGGTCCTGGGCTCGGCACCCACAATCCTGATGAGTTACGGGAGAGACGACGGGGTGTTCTACAGGTCGGTGGGGATCGACACCATAACGTACGGACCCGGCGTCGAGGAGACCGCGCACATGCCGGACGAGTACACCTCCATAGAAGACCTGAAGAAGACCATTATCGTGTACGACTGTATGATAGAGAGTCTCTCAAAGACTTAGTGGATTCGCCGTTCGAGCTATCCAATCATCTGTTTAAAACTCAATCCTAAGAGGGCCCCTCCTGAATCGCGTACTTAAATTGGTTAAGGTAGTAGTTATTGCGGCGGAAAATCTATGAGGTACGATCTAATTCTCAGGAACGGAATCATAGTCGACGGGTCCGGCTCACCCCCTTTCAGGGCGGATGTCGGCGTGATCGGCGACACGATACACTCCGTCAAAGACCTCTCCGGCGCTGAGGCCGAGTCGGTCATCGACGCTAAAGGCTTGGTCGTGGCGCCCGGCTTCATAGACATTCACAACCACAGTGACATCCCGATATTCGAAGTCCCTACAGCCGATAACTACGTCCTTCAGGGCGTCACTACCATAGTGATAGGTAACTGCGGGTCCTCACCTGCTCCCTTAACGGACGTCAACAGGCCTGAGTACGTGAGCATGGTTAGGAAGGTTCATCCAGACGTCAGCGTTACCTGGTCCAGCTTCAGCGAGTACCTGAAGGCTCTTGAGGAGCTGAAGCCCTCGCTGAACATAGTGCCGCTGGTCGGGCACGGTGCTGTAAGGTCGGCCGTCCTAGGCTACGGGGACGTGAGGCCCGGTGAGAAGGATCTTGAGGCCATGAAGGCTCTTGTCAGGGAGGCTATGGAGGCCGGTGCGTTCGGTATGAGCACAGGCTTGATCTATGTCCCTAGCATGTTTGGCGACACGAGGGAGATAATAGAACTCTCCAAGGTGGTTGCGAGATTCGGTGGGCTCTACGCGACGCACATGAGGAACGAGGGTATAGGGCTTGTGGACTCTATCATTGAGACGCTAACGATAGGGCTAAACTCGGGCGCCGGCGTGGAGATCTCCCACTTGAAGGCCAGTGGAAGACCCAGCTGGGGGAAAGTCAACGTGGCTCTAGACCTAATATCGGAGTACGCCTCAAGAGGCTATGATGTGAGTGCGGACGCATATCCCTACGAAGCGTCCTCCACCTCACTCACGGCGGTCCTCCCGAAGGAGTTGAGGGAGGGCTCCAGTGAGGAGATTATGAAAAGGCTTTCAGACCCGGCTGTCCTGAAGGATCTAAAGGAGAGGTTGAGCGGTGCGGCAGTTGAGGAAAGGTTCATACTCTGGTCGGACATAATGATCGCTTACTCGCTTAAGCATAAGGAGTTCGAGGGTCTGAGGGTCACTCAAATAGCTGAGAGGCTAGGCCTGGACCCGGTTGAGGCGGCCGTCAGACTGTTGCTGGACGACGAGCTGAGCACTCAGATGATCCTCTTCGGGATGAGTGAGAAGGACGTCGATAGAGTCATATCGCACCCGCTCGTGGCTATAGGCAGCGACGAGTCGGTTGAGAAGTACGGCGTCGGGAAGCCCCACCCGAGAGGATACGGGACCTTCCCGAGGATAATAGCCAAGTACGTGAGGGAGAAGAAGCTCATATCACTGCCCGAGGCAGTCAGGAAGATGACCTCACTCCCTGCGAGGAAGCTGGGGCTGTGGGACAGGGGCTTAATCAGGCCAGGACTCAAAGCAGACCTAGTAATATTCAACCACAACACGGTGGCCGATACCGCCACGTACGAGAACCCGCACTCCTATCCTAAGGGGATAATGTGGGTTATAGTGAACGGTAAGGTGGTGGCTGAGGGCAGGACTGTGCTCAAGGACTCTAGGTGCGGAGCAATAATAAGAAGACCTACGAAGTAAGTTCTTAAAATATTTAAACCCTACCCCATAAAGTTATTTGTGGTGTATCCTTTGAAAGTAACAAAGGATATTTGGGTACTAGTAATTGTAGTACTCCTCCTAATCCTAGTATCAGCGGTGGCTTGGGTCTTTAGAATACAGCTCTACAACGCCGCCAGACCTCTCTCGTCATTCGTCATATTAGTGTTCCTGCTTGTCATGGGTTACATCTCAGTCCACCATGTCAAGGTGGGCGGTGTGATATCGGTCAGAGATATACCGGCGTTTAACGCCATTGAAGAAGGCGTTGCCAGATCTGTTGAGATGGGGAGGCCGGTACACATGACCATAAGCTACGGCACTATAGCGGGCTCCATGGCCCCCCAATACATAGCAGGCCTCGGCGTCCTCTCCCACGTGGCTAGACTGGCTGGCAAGTACGGCGCGAAGCTGATAGCCACTCTCGGAGTTCCTGAGGCGATAGCCGCTGTGGAGGAGCTCGTTAGGGAGGGCTACGCGTCAGCGGGCAAGCCCGAGCTCTTCGACCCCGTGTATAACGTCAGGTACTTCACGGATCAGCAGTTTGCGTACGCCTCCGCAGTCCAGGCAACCATAATCAGGGAGAACGTGGGCGCTAACATCGTGGTAGGGCCGTTCTACGCGGAATCGCTGATATTCATGGAGGCCGGGAATATGGTGGGCGCCTTCCAGGTTGCTGGGACAGCCCGTGAGACGCAGGTACCCTTCTTCGTTCTAGCTGCTGACTATGCCTTCATAGGTGAGGAGATCTTCGCTGCCGGCGCGATGGCGTCCGGCGATAAGGAGTCGCTCGCAGCGATAAGGGGTCAGGACGTAGGGAAGCTGGTTAGCATAGCGCTGATACTGCTGGGGATACTCATGCTGGCCGCCGGCTCCAACATAAACACCTGGCTTAACTGGGTCTGGAAGTTCGGGTGATAGCCATGAGCCTCGCAGTTAAGAGACTCATACCGCAGCTGATAGTCAGCATTATACTAATCATCATGGTAGTGTTCTACTTCTTCTACATAGATAAGAGCGTGGCCGACGCGTTCTCCACGTGGGATAAAGCCCTTAGCGACTGGGCCGTAATAATAACGGCCTTCGCGCTGATGGTCGGTGGTGCCGACATATTCAGGTATCACGTCATGCAGATCAGGAAGGCTGGCGTCAGGCAAGCGCCGTTCAGCGGGGTCACCATATCGCTGGAGTTGCTGATGATAGCGTTCGCATTAATAGGCTTCTACATCAGCTACGCCGACCCCAAGGCCGGCATATCGATAACCACGCAACCCCAGTTCAGGTGGCTGTACACTAACGTGTACGCCCCCTGCGACTCCGCAGTATACTCCATACTGTTGTTCTATATAGCGTCAGCGTCGTACAGAGCCTTCACGGCGAGAAACCCTATGGCCGCGTTGTTGCTGGTGGTGGCCGTGATAGTGATGCTTGGGAACACCAGCTTAGGAGGGCTTATATGGCCTGGCATACTGCCACTCCGCGACTGGATCATGACGGTGCCCAACACGGCAGCGTTCAGACCCATAACGATGGGTGCTGGGTTCGGCACGATAATATTGGGGCTGAGGCTACTCATATGGCGTGAGGTGAGCTGGTTAGGGAGGCGTGATTGAGATGGGCGCGCTCGCTTTAGTGGATAAGGTATTCGGATCTAGGATTGTGCTCTACGTACTGCTCATAGCGGCGCTAATATACCCGCTTACATACCCTCTAGGCATCCCGTTAAGCATCTCCAGCAGAACCGTGCAGGTCTACGACTACGTGAAGAACCTCAAGCCGGGGTGTCACGTCTACATGGAGATCTACTACGAAGTCGCTGCTAGAGGAGAGTTGGAGCCGGCCGTTGCCGCACTAGCAAAGCAACTGTTCGATAAAGGTTGTAAGATAGTCTTCGGTTCACTCATCAGCACAGGCCCCATAGCATTCTCGTTACTCAGATCTACAGCAGCAGATATCTTTGATGCTAAGACGTACGGAGTCGATTATGTATACCTAGGTTACGTGAGCGGTCAGGAGGCGGCCGCAACCTCCCTAGCGAAGAGCATTAAAGGAACTGTCAGCGTTGATAACTACGGCAACCGCATCGAGACATTACCATTGATGAAGGAGATTGATAAAGCCACGGACTTCGAGCTCGTTATAATAGCGTCCTCAGGAACCGACACGTTTAACTGGTACGTGAGGCAGTGGTACACACCATACAACGTGCCGCTACTCTTTGTGGCCCTAAGCGTCATAGCGCCGTCAGTGGAGCCGTTTGTCAGTGCTAAGCAGGCCATAGGCATGCTGACGGGGCAGAGAAGTGCGGCGGAGTACGAGCTCCTGGTAGGCAGGAAGGGCCTCGGAGTGGCTTCAATGGACGCTCAGAGCCTGACCCACGCCCTCATACTGGTGTTCATAGTGGTCGGCAACGTAGTGTATTGGGGTAAGAGATTAAGCAGTAAGAAGAATGGAGGTGGTGCGAGATGATCTCGTGGGAACTTCTAGGAGCTTGGATAGGGGCGTTTCTCGTAATCTGGATATATAGCTTTGCTTTCAAGGACAACGCCCTCTACAAGCTCGCCGAACACGTGTTCGTAGGTACGGCGGCAGGATATTCGGTAGCGCTGGCTCTCGACAGTCTGAACAGGGTCACTATAAAGAACCTCCTAACACAGCCCGCGGTATCCTGGCACTACATGATACCAGTCATCCTGGGCGCCCTGATGTTCCTGAAGTACTCCAGGAAGTACTACTGGGTGGCTAGGTACGGCGTCGCCTTCAACGTGGCGATAGGGACCGCCCTAGCAATGAGGACGATACCGATGGCAAACATAGTGAGGCAGATACAGGCCACTGTAGTCCCGCTGTGGGGTTCCGACCCGCTCACAGTATTCAACAACTGGCTGATGTTCCTGATAACCATAGGGGGACTCACGTACTTCCTCTTCACCATATTCCCCAAGAAGCCTGAGGCCGGAAAGACGTCAGCGACCTACACGATCTACAGGGTAATATCGATGATAGGAGTTTACGGCATGATGGTGGGGTTCGGCGCCCTCTTCGCTAATACCATAATGACCAGAGTAGGCTTCGTGATCTCCGTGTACCTAATATACCTCCAGCCCTACCTGGAGGCAGCGGTGATAGCAGTAATATTGGCTGTAATAGCAGTGCTAGTGGGGACTAGAAGGAGGTCTAAATGAGGGAGGACGCAAAGCTCGAGGAGGACGAGCTCATAGAGAGGGTGGCCAAGAAGATAGTCGACATAAAAATGGATTCAGTAGCCATTTTTTTACTTGAATCCTTCGGCCCTATGGGGCGGGTATGGTCACAGGTAGCTCTCCTCTACCTCCAGCCACTCCTAATCCTATTAGGCTCGTACGGGGAGGCGTTCCTTACCATACTCAGAGACCCTGCCAAAGTGGAGAGGCTGGTTAAACGTATCGAGGAGTTGAGCTCGTGATTTTTTTAACTCTCATCCGAGCTTTTGAGGTAGGGGTTAAGGATGGGTTCAGAGGTCTCGAGGCTCAAGATACGTGAGGCACGCTTAGAGGACAACCGACTAATACTTGCTGGGAAGGGCTTCGAGAAGGTCCTAAACGTTGAGGAGATAAGGAGGGTCGGTGTTGAGAAGTCCTTCAATAAGATGTTGGTGTTGCTGACCAGCGCTGTGGCTGTACTTACAGTCTTCTCTCAAGACCTGCCTCATCTAGTGACTCTCGTGATAATGCTTCTGATAACTACGGCCTACAGAGAGGAGAGCATAGTGCTAGAGTTCAAAGATGGTTCGGTGATAAAGGCTGGAGGCATGACCTCCAAGGAGGTGAGGAGGGTGGTTAAAACCCTCCTCAGCAAGGACTTCACTCGCCTATAATCTCTATGTTGGCTCTCGGGACTGACACAACGCTCCCGTCTTGAAGGCGTATCCTAACGATCCTCACCGGGGATTCAGTCTCTATTGTGTGGAGCTCCACCGGCAACTCTACCACAGTCCCTATAGCGCCGAAGTATGGGTACCTTATGATCCTCACGGTACTCCCTATCTTCACTCTACCTTCACCGAGAGTCTCAGCCCCTTCAACGCCAGCACGCACCTCCCTCTCCAAGGGGATCACCACCTCAGGCCTCACCACGCCTGCCCTGACCTGAGTGGTGCCGTTAACTGCTGCCTCCCTGCCCTCATTCTGCTTGAGTATGTTGAAGGCCCTCTCAGACATCGCGAGCTTTCCGAAGCCTTCAGTGAGGATTAGAGTGAATCCTATGTTCTCCCTACCTGTTATTGCAACACCTATCCTGTAGCCCACGAGCTTCTCCACATCGGCTATGTTAGCACCCCCCACTATAACTCCCTTAACACCTATCCTCTGGGCCTTGGCCAAGGCCTCGTAGGTTGTGAAGGACCCGCCCACCACTATCTTCCCTGCGTGTGACTCGTTGAGCTTGCTCTCGTCAAGCACCTCGTCAGGTCTTGAGACCGCTACCGATATCACGCCATGCCTCTCCCCGCCGAAACCTATTATGCCCTGAATGTACGCCGCTGGGGTCTCCACCACAGCCGCCTCGCCTGGGATTACCTCCTTCACAATCCCTCTGACGTATGCCGACACTTCGATCAGCTTAGGGGGTTCCCTGACCACGACGTGTCCTGTGAGCTCGTTAGCGGATTCAACAACCCCGTCCACGGGGGCCGCGACCTCCCTTCTCATCAGCCCTAGGAAAGCAGAGTATTTGGCGATGACGTCGCCGCGCCTCACCCTATCACCGACCTTCACAGTCATGTACTTAGATATCTCCTCGGGGTCCACGCCCAGAACCTCGGAGGCCTTCACTATGTAGGGCGCCCCTTCGAGGTAACACCTCCCCACTATCGTGTCGAAGCCCACCCTATCCCCCTGCTTGACGAGGATCTCTCCCTTGATGGGCAACGCCCTCACCTTAGTGACTAGGGTCATTGGGCTTGCAGCAAGTCCCGGTGTGTACGCGAAGCTCTCCTCGCTCATCACTCACCACCTCCCCGAATAAAGCTCTCTGGATACATGTTCATGGCCTTAAACCAGCTCCACAACAGCTTCGCGCGCTCGCCGTCCTGCGGCAGGACGACAGGCCTCCCCCTACCGTCAAACACCACCCCGACAACACCTCCCCGTATCTTCCTACTAACCTTCTTGCCAAAGCCCGCGCTAAAATCGAAGCTCTTGGCGGGAACCACCGTGACCGTCACCTCCTCACTCTGTGGGACTTCAACCCTCCTTATTTCACCTACATGCAGTGTGAAGGATTCCCTCCTGCCGTCAGCGTGCTCGACCGTCACGTCGCCGACCACGTCCCCGAGATTCCCAGCCCCCCTAGCCGCGACGACCGTGCCCAACGGCACGAGGCACTCCCTCTCAAATATCTCGACCGCTATATCCCTGTAGAGTTTCGTTAAGACGCCTAGGTGCGGTATCATGAAGACGCTGTCCTGCATTATGTACGTGAACCCTACCGGCTGGAACGCGTCGATCAGTATCAACATGGACTGAGCTCTCCTAGGAGCTCTTGAGAGTAATCCACCAGTACCTATTATGTAGTCAACCCTCTTCATGTCTATGTACGTCTCCTCCTCCTTGACCTCCTCGAATATGTCCGATATAGTTCTCTCCTTCTTAACTCCCTTAAGCTCCCTGGCCAAGTATTTGTGGTGGTTGAAACCCATCCTGATTGACTCCCTGGCCACGGCGTGCTCGACCATCAGATCAGTTAGGGTCATGGGTATGGTCGTCGGCCTGATCATCTTGTTGTAGATTATGCTCATGATGACCTCGTCGCTGAGGTCTAGCGGCACCCACCTCTTAACGCTGTCGAGTCCAGCCTCCTTCAGCACGTTACCGATGCTGTAGCTCATTCCCAAGTTAGCGCTGACGGTCCTCAGGAACCTCCCGTCGAAGTATGAGTAGAGGTTGGTGGTGGCCCCGCCCATCCCAACGCCGAGCACGTTAACGCCCCTCGCCTCCGCGAACGTCCTTATCATGAGACCTTCCGCTGCGGGGGTGGGCATTATCTCCGTCGATGTGAGTTTCATGAGCTTCTCGTAGCCCGGCGCGTGCGCCATTACGTGCTCCATGAACAGGTCTAGTATGGCGTTCCTGGCCGGCTCCACCCTCTCAACCTCTATCTGCGGTCTCAGGTTATCCACACACCTCAGGTCGAAGCAGTCCTGGGCGAAGATCTTCTTAACGTCATCGCGTGCGTCCTTATTCCCTGCATATACTATCGGGAGCTTGAATGTCACGCCGAACCTTGGCCTCGGCTTAGCCATCGCTATGGTCTCCGCTATCTCCTTGACGTGCGTCTTATCTCCCCCGTCAGTCCCTCCAGCTATCAAGACTATGTCTGGCCTGAGGAACCTAACGATGTTTATCTTCTCGTAGGGCTCCCTGCCATCGTCGACCGCCAGCACGTCCATTATGATCGCACCAGCGCCTAGAGCTGCCCTCTGAGCGCTCTCAGCCGTTATACTCTTAACGACCCCTGCCACCAGCATCTGGAGGCCCCCGCCCGCGCTGCTCGTCGAGACGTAGACATCTATCCCCTCCTTACCTCCCCTGTACGGCATGATGAACCCCAGCTCCCCGCTGGAGTCGTTCAAGATCTTGTGGCCAGTGAGCTCCTCAACCTCCCTCACGGCGTTCCTCACACCCTTAGTCACGTCCTCCACGGGCTTCTCAACCGTCGTGGGGGCTTCCCCGCTTGCGAGGAAACGCCACTCATCCCCGACCTTACCGAAGAACCTGGCTTTAGTAGTGGTGCTCCCAACGTCTGTAGCAAGGATGAACCTAGGATCATTCTTGAAATTCATTTTACGCGCCTCTACTATACATTACTCTCTCAAAACATAGGATTTTAAGTTTTGCTGTAACGATAACGTAATTTAGAGAACTTTCTCGTTTAATGATTTAAACAAGCTCATACCAAGTCACGCAGAGTTAGACAGCAACCCCCTCCGCTTAAACATGCATAAACGTTGAGGCAGGCTCCGTCCTGCACAACCTCTTCAACCAACCTAAGCTTATATTGGCCGACATGTATTGCACAAGGTCCCTATCATGGCATATATTACGGGGTATAGATGCGTTAGGTGCGGCACTCTCCACACACCTAAATCCCCTCACACCACATGCAGGTCGTGTGGCGGTCCCCTACTGGCGGTCTACGATATCGAGGCCGTGAAGGACGTGGTGGACAAGCATGTCCTCACCCGCAGAAGCCCTACGATGTGGAGGTATTCGGACCTGATGCCCGTATTCAATAAGAACAACATTGTTTCGCTTGGCGAGGGCTACACGCCCCTCATCAGTCTGGACAATGCTGGCAGGGAGTTGGGGTTGAGGGATCTCCTCATGAAGGATGAGGGCAGGAACCCGACCGCCACGTTCAAGGACCGCCCCGTCTCGGTGGCTGTGTCCGCCCTGAGGGAGCTCGGGGTTAAGTCTATAGCGATGCCAACCGCTGGCAACGCTGGTGCGGCTTTAGCCGCTTACGGAGCTAGGGCAGGTCTGGAGGTTCATGTAGTCATGCCTTCAGACACTCCGAAACCTATATATGTTGAGGCACTGGCTCGAGGTGTTAACGTGATCACCGTCGACGGTCTGATAAGCGATGCCGGGAGGATTGTTGCTGAGGGGGCTTCCAAGCACGGATGGTTCGACATATCGACTATGAGGACCCCCTATAGGGCGGAAGGCACTAAGACCATGGGGTATGAGGTGGCCGAGCAACTGGGTTGGGAGTCCCCTGACGTGATTGTCTTCCCTACAGGTGGGGGTGAGGGCGTTATTGGAATCTGGAAAGGTTTTAAGGAGCTCGTGGAGCTTGGCTGGGTTGACGGAACACCCAGGATCGTTGTGGTGCAGTCGGAGGGCTGTAGGCCCGTGGTTGAGGCCTTCACTAAAGGTCGTGAGTCCGCGGAATTCTTCAGCGCGTGTGAGACGATTGCGTCCGGACTCAGGGTTCCTAAGCCGTTCGCCGACGTGGAGATACTTAAGGCAATCCGTGAGACTCGAGGCACTGCTCTAGCCGTAAGCGACCTAGAGATCATGGACTCACTTAAGGAACTGGCCACCCTGGAGGGCGTTCTACCATGTCCCGAGGGTGCGGCAGCGTACGCGGCAGTCAGGAAACTCATGGACTCAAAGCTCGTCGACCGAGATGAGAGGGTGGTCATCTACAACACGGGCAGCGGGCTCAAGTACATCGACGTAATATCTAAAGCACTTTACGGGGGTTCAGCGTCGACGCGGAAAAACTGAGCCACGCCTCTGTCAGGTGGCAACTGCTTAACATAACCTCTTAGTGTGGTGCTTTATATGTCCTCATTCCCATTTATACCCAAGTCTTTACGCTATCTATTTCTCATTCTAATTTTCATCCCCATCAGCCAGTAACTTAGACACCGTCATCAGGGCTTCACAAAACCTTACGGTGCTCGGAACCCGGAGCATCATCAAAACGTAAACTTCCAGTTCACTCAGAATTAAATAAGGCAATGTACTATAGTCAGCATGTCAGAACCCCTGCCATGACTGTAGATGGGGTGGTTTCCTCCGGTGCCCGCCGAGACCCCTAGTTCCCTCCCACGACATTAAGTAGGTGCCAGGATAACAGAATAGCTACGTAACTCCTATACTCGTTGTCAAGTTCCTCGAACCGCTATCCTCAATGCGGGCAGAACGTACATGGGCAAAGGGTTGCGGTCGGTGACACGCCGAAGACCACATAACAGGTGCGCGAGCATCACTAGCTGCACAGCCTTGATAGCCGTTAGTCCTAGTAGAACGATCACTATACTACACTGATCTATGAGTGTGTTTATGCCCATGAGGGTTCTCATGCGAAATAATTGTGAAATATTAAGGACTGCTACCACACACTTCGCCATAGTTGATCAGACACTACCTCGTTATGTTCGACCTACTCACTAAGTCCGTTGGCAGAAAGCCTTGAGGAACCTCGATCAACGAGAGCGGGGTTATCATGAAGAACAAGGAGATCCTGGTCTTAGTTAAAAGTGCTAATGAGGCCTCCTACGCCTAAGAAAACCGGAAAGGATAAGGAAGCAGTATATTGCGTTCTATATAGGATAGGTGTCGATACTGTACAATCTCACCACTCCTATATAGGCAACCCGATTAGGTCCTTGAGGGGTCTGCCCTCCTTAACCACGGCAACTATATTGTCCCTGTTTAAGAGCGTCTTCACGTCGGCGAGCGGGTTCTCCCTGGTTATTATGATGTCAGCTAGCTTGCCACGCTCTATAGTTCCAGTTAGGCCCTCCAGTCCAGCCGCCTCCGCAGCGTTTCTGGTCGCACAAGTTATCGCTTCAAGAGGCGTCATTCCCAACCTCTCGACAAAGATTGCCAGCTCAACGGCGTTGTCACCGTGCCTGAGAGCCTTAACTCCTCCCGCGAAGTCGGTTCCCGTAGCCAGCTTAACACCAGCTCTGAACGCGTCCCTCACGTTCCTCAGGTGATCCTCATACACAGCCCTAGCCTTCTCCAACCCCCATTTAGGGGTTCCTAGTTCCTCACCGTACCTGACTATCTGATCAACTATGGCGAATGTTGGTACTATTATTGCGTTTCTTTCTTTAGCGAGTTCGATCCCCTCCTCATCTATGTAGATTCCGTGTGCTATGACTTTAACCCCTCCCTTCAGGGCGTTCGCGATTCCCTTACTGCCTTGGGCGTGTGCGTGTACGAATCTGTTTGCGTGTTCCGCTTCCTCTACTATTGCTTTTATCTCGTCTAGGGTGAACTGCGTGTATTCGGGTCTGTCCTTCTCTGATAGGACCCCTCCTGAAGCCATTATCTTTATGAAGTCAGCCCCCTCCCTCAAAGCATACCTAGCAGCCTTCCTACACTCATCAACACCATCACAAATTAGGGAGAAGCTCCTGAGCCTCGAGGTCCTGACGTCAACGTACTCCAAAGGCAGGTAATGCTCATCACCATGACCGAACGTCTGACTCAACGCATAGCCTGCGGTAACCACCCTAGGCCCTACAGCGCTTCCCTCCGTAATAGCGTACTTAACTCCGAGACCCACGTCACTGCCTGCATCCACCACGGTCGTGAAGCCCGCGTCAACCAGGGACCTGAGGTCCTGCAGGACCCTAGCCACTCGGGCCGCGTAGGGAACCAGCAGGGGCTCCTTAATCATGTCGAGGGACCTGTACCCGAGCAAGTGCAGGTGAGCGTCTATCAGTCCCGGCAGTGCTGTGAATCCCTTAAGGTCAATCACCTTAGCGTCGCCGGGAACCTCAACGGATCCGAGGGTCCCCACGTCCTTGATGTAGCGCCCCTCAATAACCACAACCCCGTTTTCTAGAGGCGCTTCACCTGTACCTCTCACCACTCTTAACCCGGTTAATGCAACTGCCCCAGACATGACTGAGACCTCACACTCCAATATATAACCTGGACTTAAAAGTGCGGTGAACGCTATTCGAAATGTAATTGAGGTCGTTAATGACAATTCATCGCCCTAGGGCATGATGAGCTACAGCCTCAAACCATCCATTTTCAGGTTGAACGGATTTGTAGAATAAGTTTAAATATGTTTTTATTGTGTTTACATAATCTAATATTGCCGATTTAATAAAAATATTCAATCAATCCCGAACCGCTATGCATGATCATTCAAGTTCAGTATGATCCTTAATGTAGTATAATCGCAACTCGGTTTGGGAGTGTGTCTCGCCGTGTCTTCCATGATTTTGTATTATTGTATTTTATATTACAGAAAATTTATTAACTCTGTAACTATGTATTTATTGTGACGCCTATGAACGAGGAGTTTAGGAGAGAGCTGGAGGGGTTCGTTGGGGAGGTCAGGTCCCGGGTGGAGGAGTTAGTCAGGAGGGTGGAGGAGTTAGGCAGTAGGGGTGACTACTACAGAGCCTACAAAACGTGGTCCGGAGGGATTACTGAGATCCTCAGAAGTATGAGGGGCTCTCTGGAGAGGTTGAGTAACCTGGCCAGGGAGTCTAAGTTGAGTGAGGAGGAGATCAGGGAGTCGATCGAGTACCTCAAGGACGGTCTTGAGGAGGTTCTGAATAAGGTGGACTACATGAACGAGAGACTCAGGGAGTACAGGAGGAAGGGCTTTGAGGTTTACGTGGGCTTCACCCCGCAGAGAGTGCTGCGCGACGTCTTCAAAGGTATAGAGGGGTCTGTGGAGGGTATCCTGGAGGGTGTAGAGAGAGCCATAGACTCGATCGAGGAGTCGCTGTCCTCCACCGTCGCCAGGACGAGTCAGGTGGTCTCCGTGAGGCTTAAGGAGGGGGATCTGGACGTGATAGACCAGTTGGTCGAGGCGGGAATATTCAAGAGCAGGAGTGAGGCCGTAGCCTACTTCACTAGGAAAGGTGTTGAGGCTAGTAGGGAATGGATCAATAAAGCGTTAGAGCAGGCGAGGAAGATCAAAGAACTGCAGGATCTAATAAGGAAGGAACTGAGAGGGGAAGACGGCGGGGTAGGTGAAGACAAAACCTAAAAACCCATAACCCCTAATATTAACTGGGGGCCGCCGTAGCTCAGCCTGGCGGAGCACCGGCCTCGTAAGCCGGGGGTCGCGGGTTCAAACCCCGCCGGCGGCTCCACACCCACGCGTAACGTTACAATAAATCATCATTTCATGGTTCACGCATACGCCATGAAACGTTTAAACAATATGGCATGATAATATTGGGGGGCTGTGAAGCCTTGGTATGAGGCACTGAACCCAGGGGTTTGGGCTATGGTGATAGGGTTGAGATTCTGCAGTATGTGGTTGAGTAAGCATGGTAAGGAGAAGGTTCAGGAGGTTCTTGGAGTGAGTAGGGTAACTATGTTGAGGTTCCTGAACGGAAAGGCTAGGGTGGATGACGAGAAGCTGGAGCTGTCTTTGAGTTCGACCACGGAGGACGAGTTTAGGGGGATATTGAAGGTTAGGGAGGTTCTGGAGGCGGCTGGTGTAATCTAAGGATGGTGGGTACATAGACTACTCCCTAGTGCTAGAGATTGTGAATGAGTTTGTTTAAACCGATGAAGGTTTAGACCGTACGATAGATGGTTAGCTTGCTGTAGTGAATAACTGTGATCTCTTAGGGTAGAGGGCTAGGATTGATATGACCGGCACGATGAGGCCGATGGTGGCTGTGAGTTGTATTGTTAACCCCCACACGTCAAAGACTATAGTTGCGATGCTGACTAGGATCGTGAGCCAAAAACCCCATCTCCGCCTTGCTAGGAGCCCGAGAGCGGCGATGAGTCCGAAGGCTCCTAAAGACAGGAACATCGTGAAGAGCGCAAACGAGATCGTATACGTGACTGGGGTATCTAGGAACCGTCCCATCCCTGTAGGTGTGCCGAGCGCTGCGAGGAAAAGTCTGCCAACTGATTGAATGACCCATAGGGAGCCGATGAAAGCAATTCTCCATGACCCTCCTACCTTCCCGTCCATCGCCTATCAGCCCCTCCTAAGCTGGGTCGCTATGTTCCTCCCGAATTCTCTGCATTTAGGGAGCTCACCTTCCGCAATAGGTCCCTTCAGCCCCTGCACCCTCACGGATAAGCCAGCTACCACCTGCTTCAGCCCTGGAGCTCTCTTACTCACTCGCTCAACAATCTTCATCACAGCCTTTCCGAGATCCCTCCCCATGTACGTGTCGAAGGTAGCGTACATAACCCCCTCCAGCCGTAGCCTACCGAGCTCATCAATGAAGGCTTTAATGCCTCTTGTAGGACCGCCCATATGGTTCGGAGAACCTATCAAGATCATGTCATAGTTAGAAACCTCCCTCACGTCCACATCCTTAAGTTCCTTGAGGACGACCTCCACCCCGTTAACCTCCTTCATCCCCTCACATATCTCCTCTGCCACGCGTCTCGTATTACCGTATTTCGTCTCGAAAACCACGATAACCCTCATGATCATAACCCCTTCAACATCCCTAGCCTGTGAATAGGCAACAGAATTATTAAATAACTAGGTCTGGAAGGAAAAGAGTTGCCATGGTTGAGTTCAGCGGTATTGTGGTCGGCTTTGCTATGGTCTATGAGCGGGGGAGGATCACATTCTTCGACAGTATCGCGGTAGATGAGGCTTGGTCGTCACAGTCACCTTGCTTATACCTCGCTAACGTAGGGTGATACTTCCCATGTCTCATTCAGCGTTAAAACACGCTCGAACGCGTCAGAAACACAACAATATCTCTGGGTGAGGACTACTAAATTCATCAAAGAGGAGTTCAGCTTTAAAGTCATCTCGTAGAGTACTGCGTGTTTAGTTAGGAGCGCGTCATAGGCCTCGCGGGTAGTGCGGTACTCCTCCGCCAGAGCTCTCAGAGTCTGGCTGAGGATGTCATGTTGCCGTCTCAGGTTCTGGTAGTTGCTGGTTAGCGCGCTGTACTCGGTGAGGAGTAGTGTGTAGTTGTTCAACAATCGCTGGAACTCTTGACTTAAGGCAGTGTAGGAGTTCATCAAACCTTAGGTATTCCTCAGTTAGTGCTGAGAGCTCCCTGCTCAACTCGTCGACTCTGCTCTGAAGTCTCGAACGCTCAGCCTGTAGCTCCCGGTAGGTTGAGTTCAGTTCATCGTGCCCTATGACGAGGCTGTGATAGCTCGAGTTTAGCCTGCTGCAGTCGACCGAGAGACCAGCGTACTCCTCTAAGAGACTATCGCACATGCCCTGCAGTTGGCTATATGCATTACTCATCATGATAAGGGTGGCGTTCAATTCACTTACGACGACCCCCTTTCCCCGGGACACACCACAAAGTACGTTAGAGCGAGTGCTTTGGTCATCGGAACTAGAAGTAATACCAATAACTAAATTGCGCGCGTTCCCGAAATACACCTGAAGATATGGACCTCAAAGCTAATTTTAGGTTTTAACCTTAGACACCTAGCGGTTGGTAGTGGATAAGACTATTCTTACTCGTATAAAAAAGTTTAAATACCTATATGTACTAATATTAGCGTATGTATGCATGTGGTGGTTGTTATGGCTGCATCCCCTAAAAGGGAGAAGCTAAGCGTTCTCATCGTGTTGATAACCCCTCTCGTCCTGATTCTTGGAGCGCCTCTCGTCATGACTAGGGTCGAGCCTTTCATGCTGGGCCTGCCGTTCAACATGTTCTGGCATATACTGTGGATGGTTCTCGGTGCCTTCCTGCTCACTATAGCCTACATAATACGCACGCGGGGTGAGTAGTGATGGACATAATAGCTCTTGTCATAATATTCACCTGGCTAATCATATCCACGGCTGTCGGCATAACGGCCGGCCTGCGCAAGAAGTTCAGTCTGGAGGAGTGGGCCGTAGCGTCGAGAGGTCTCAGCATGGTCGTTATATTCTTCACGCTGGCCGCCGAGATATACAGTGCTTTCACCTTCCTCGGCCTCGGTGGTTGGGCCTACAACTACGGAGCCCCGATATACTACGCTCTAGCGTACTTCGTCACCGCATACTCCACGGGGTTTGTGCTGTTCCCCTACCTCAATAGGCTCGGCAGGAAGTACAGATACATAACCCAGGCCGACTTCCTCATGGACAGGTACGAAAGCAATGCCCTAGGGATCTTGGCCTCAGTGTTGGGGGTCGCACTCCTACTACCATACATACAGCTTCAGATCCAGGGCACGGGAATAATAGTTCAGACAGCCAGCTACGGAGCCATAGACCCGACGACGGCCATAATGATAGCGTACTTCTGTGTTGTAGTGTTTCTCTTCATAGGCGGGTACAGAGGGCTTGCGTGGACCAACGTCCTGCAGGGCGTCCTGATGTTCGTGGCCGCGTTCATGATACTTGCAGTGCCCTTCATGGCCTTCGGAGGGACCGAACCCATGTTCAGGCAGATCATGAGCGTCAGCCCGCAACACCTAGTCCTCCCAGGCGCTAAGGGGATACATGGATTCCCATGGTACATGTCGACACTGCTCCTGACGACATTAGGGTTCTGGATGTTCCCGCACCTGACGGCCAGAATGTACTCAGCCAAGTCCGAGCGCGACGGCATGCGTAGTTGCGCCTGGATGCCATGGTACTCCCTCCTCGCAGTACCAATAGTCCTCGCAGGCTACTCAGCCCTACTCCTCTTCCCAGGGCTTAAGAACCCTGACCTGGCGGTCATGACGGATGTGGTCAACTTCTTCCCCCCAGCCATCGTCGGCATCATAGGGGCCGGCGGGCTTGCGGCCGCCGTATCCACTGGTGGTAGTCTAATCCAAGCTTCCGCAGTGATAATATCGAGGAACTGGATTCAGAAAGGCTTCGGAAGGGGCTTAAGCGACATGACTACCGCATGGCTAGCCAGGTTCATGACCATAGTGGTCAGCGTTATCTCCCTCATCCTCTCACTCTACTTCCCGACCCTCCTAGTCAACCTGCTACTGATAGCCTATTCATTGGCAGTGCAGTTCTTTCCGGGCATGGTGTTCGGCATAACCTGGAGAAGAGCAACTAAACATGGCATATTCGCGGGGATACTGGTCGGAACTATAGTCGTCATATTGACTACATGGGTGTGGGTGAACCCATACCAAGTGAACGCCGGCATCTGGGGGCTTGCCTTCAACTTCATCACGGCGATACTGGTGTCTCTGGCCACTAAACCCCCGTCCACCGAGACGCTGAAGAAGTTCTTTACAACTGTTTGACCTAAAAATTGTTTTTAATCTGAAACCTAAATTTAACTCCTTATCCACTACTCCCTATAGCCTAAGAAGTTGAGGACCGTCAACGCGTAAACCTTAGCCCCGACGACTAGATCCTCGATCGGTATGTGTTCGTTCGCAACATGTGCCTGCGTCATACTTCCGGGACCGTAGAGTATGGTGGGTGCTACCTTGTTGAAGAATCTCATATCAGTGAATCCGGGAAGGCCTGTCACGATCGCTTCCCTGCCCAAGACCGTCTTGACCGCGTTCCTCACAATCTTGACCACCTCCTCATCCTCGCGGGTGTAGGCAGGCATAGCGGCCTCAAGCACTTTGACCTCTACCTTCAGTTCGGGATCCCCAGCCATTAACTCCTCAACTAGTCTAACCACCTCATCCCTGGCCTGATCCACGCTCTCCTCAGGTACTAGACGCCTGTCCACGGTCACGGTGCACCTGTCCGGAACCACGTTTATCTTCACACCACCGCGGATGAGACCCCCGATCATCACCGTAGGCGCCTTGGATTCGTCGGGCATAGGGGCTTTAGTCCTCCTCTTAGAGAGCTCGGCCTTAAGCCTGTCGAATGCCGCGATCACTTTAGCCATCTTCTCAACTGCGTTCACCCCCTTGTGCGGGAGGCTGGCATGGGCGGCCTTACCTAAAGTCGTTAGTTCAAGCCACAGAGCCCCCTTATGAGCCACAGCCACCTTATCCACCTCCGTAGGCTCCCCTACGATGCAGGCGTCACTCCTGACCAACCCCTTCTCAACCACGTACTCAGCACCTGCATGACCGCCTGTCTCCTCGTCAGGCGTCGCCACATAGATTACGTCACCACCCAGCTTAACACCGGCCTCCCTCAACGCCTTGACCGCTATGAGCATCGCGGCGTTGGCGCCCTTCATGTCAGCAGCGCCCCTGCCGTAGATTCTCCCCTCCCTAATCACGCCGCTGAAGGGCTCCACACTCCATCCGCTGCCGGGCGGAACGACGTCGTAGTGGCCGTTGTAGCACAGAGCACGACCGTAGTCAGCGCCCTTCAAGACACCGATCACGTTAACCCGCGGTAGCTCAAGCCCATAAGCCTTCAGCACCTCCTCAGGAACCCTCACACTCTCCACAGTGAAGCCCGAGTCTGAGAGTTTCCTGATCATGAGGTCCGCCATCTCCTCGTAACGCTCACCGGGAGGGTTCACAGTGGGTACCTGGATGAACTCCCTCGTCAGCTCGACAAGCTCTGAACGCATGTCATCGATAACCTTTAAAACCTCCTCCCACATAATACCACACATGATTTCTGCGGCGTGGAGTTAAAAATATAATACACTTCAAAACACTTAGGGCCCGCAAACCCCGAGAGTCTCAGAGTTTCATGTAATCAACTTATAACGTTATTACCGCATATAGTCTGGGGTTAGGTAGTGAGGCTGAAGGACATCAGCAGGTTGAAGGTAGTGCCTGGCGACGAGATATGTGTGGTCGAGGAGTTCCTGCCGGGTGACGGGGCCTACGAGGATAACGGCAGAGTTAAAGCCACAGTAACCGGTTACCCGAGCATCAACCTCGATCTGAGGGTCGTTGAGGTCAAGCCGCTGAGCGGTAGGACCCGCCTGCCGTCGCCGGGAAACCTCATATACGGGTTCGTCTTCTCGGTCAGGGATGAGTACGCGTTAGTGAGGATCTACAGTGATGTTAAGTGTTTCAAGTACCTCACAACCCTCACAGGGATCCTACATGCCTCTCAAGCGTCGGACAAGTACGTGAAGAGCGTCTACAGTGCGGTGAAGCCGGGGGACGTGATAAAGGCTAAGGTGCTCTCGGAGGCCCCGCCCTACCACCTAACAATCAAGGAGCATCAGCTGGGGGTCGTGACCGCGTACTGCAGCGTGTGTGGCGCCAAGCTGATCAAGCAGGGCAATACTCTGGCATGCCCTTCATGCGGGTCCACTGAGGGGCGGAAGACGTCACTCGAGTACGGGATCCTTAAGTGTCCCTGACCACAGGCTCGGACGAGTTCACTAAGCACATAACATCAAGGCACCCGCCCGGAGGTCCTCACAGTGCGCTCAAACCCTGTTAGGCTCTCTCTACCCTGCTCATCTCAAGAGGAGTGTCTGGAGGTGGCTGAAGCACTGACAGGGATTAAGGGAGTGAAGGCCCCCCTAATAAAGCAGAGGGTAAGGAAGAACTCGGTGGAGATAATGATAGTGGGCAGCCCTACCGAGGTCGCGCAGACTAAGAGGTTAATTATAAAGACGTACGGTGAGGTTAGGAGGAAGCTAGCCCCTCAGGTAATCGGGGGCGTGATGATGTCTGAAGTGATTAAGGAGGTAGGGAAGCCCCTCATGTCTCAAGCCTTGGTGGAGGTGCTGAGGCTGAGGGGCATTGACGTCGAGTTCAACGGAGGTGTCATTAGAGGGAGGTTCAGCTGGAGCGACCTACTCACTACCGCGAAAACCCTTGCGGACCTTCTGCTCCAACTCAACGCAAAGTACCCCAAAACACCGCAGTCTGTTAAGTGCTTGGTCACCGCATACGCAATGCTCAAGGGAGCGAGTGTGGAGGAGTCTGTGGAGGATCTGAAGCAACTTAACTACCTAATCGAAACCGATGAAGGCCTGCGGACCAACGGCGAGTGGAGGGCTCTGCTCAGGAGGTGTCTGACCCGCTGAGGGCTAACTTCACCTAGAACTGAGAAATATAAATCACTGAGTAGCGTTTAATGGTTGGAGGAGGACGGTGCAGGATGAATATAAGAGTCCGTAAGTACACGGACAGAGAACTCGTCTTGGCGATAGAGGGTGAGGACCACACCCTAGCAAACCTGCTCGCTAAGTCCGCCCTAAGCAACCCGCATACTAAACTGGCCACATACGTGGTCGAGCACCCGCTGGTCGGGACGCCCATCCTGAGGATAGTGACGGACGGTACTGATCCCGTTCAGGTCCTTAAGGAGGTTGTGGCCAGCGCTAGGGATGAGGCGAAGCAAGTGCTTAAACTGATCGTCGACACTCTAGGGGTCAGTGAGTGATGGTTGACGCTGATGGGGATGTTTCAGGAGGACTGTTTTCTCTTCGTTGCTCCGTTCCCGCAGGCGGGGCTGGGGAGGAGGTCGTTGAGAGGTAGGCTATGTGGAGGTTAAACACAAAAACACGGGAGACGGTGAAATACCGCTCGCCGAGAAACGATTCTCTAGCCTTCGGTGCTCTTTTTGAAGAAGGAGATCAGGGTAATGGTTTACGAGACGTTCAGATGCCCTGAGGGCAACGAGTACACGGCCTACGTGATTTTAAGGGGCACCCTATCCGTGGAGCATGTGGGCTTCATAGACGGGGGTCAGCGGGCTCTTGATGAGTTCCTCGCCGGGCCGGGGTTAGGCAGGGGGGTCAGGCTCAGAGTACGTCTCGACGCGATTAGTCAGGCGGACGTCGAGGGGTTGAGAGTCTACGAGGACTTCATCAAACGCTTCTTCGCTGAGGTATATAAGCTACTGTGCTGAATAATCCTCATAGCGAGGTGATGCCATGACGTACTTCTGTCCTAAATGCGGGTCCCTGATGACCGCCAGGAGGGAGGGAGACAAGGCTGTGCTGGTCTGCCCTCGATGCGGCTACAGGAAGGAGCCTCAGCAAGGGAAGGCGTTGCCAACCATCTCTAAGAAGATAACCCACAGTGAGAAGGAGAAGCTCTACGTAATATCCCCCGACGATTCGTACAGGACGCTTCCTAAGGTTAGGAACGTCAAGTGCCCTAGATGCGGAAACGATGAAGCCTACTACACAGTCCTCCAGACGAGGAAGGCCGACGAACCGCCGACGAGATTCTATAAATGCGTTAAGTGCGGACATACGTGGAGGGAATATGAGTAACCCGTAGTTCAAGTCTCTGCCCTCAAGGTCGAGGCTTAATAATCGGGTGGTCTACGAATTGCATTCAAACAAGTGCACGTCTAAGAAGGAGTTGGAGATTCTGCTCTCGAAAGTCCCGGACTTCAGGAACCCTAAAGAGGGTCTCGAGCAGTACGTGACTCCGGCCGACATAGCCGCGGAGCTCGCTTGGGACGCGTTCATGCGGGACGACTTGGAAGGCAGGGTCGTCCACGATATGGGGTGTGGGACTGGGAGGCTTGCTCTAGCTGCCTCCATGCTTAACGCGAAGTACGTCGTGTGTAGCGACGTGGATCTCGACGCTCTTGAGATCGCTAGGGAGGTCCTAACCACCATGTCATCAACCCTCCACGACGTCGTGCTGGCCGACCTGAGGGAGGCGCCACCCTTCCGAGCCAGCGACTGCGTTGTAATGATGAACCCCCCGTTCGGAGTCAAGTCCAGGAAGGCTGACACCGACTTCCTTACCGCGTCTCTCAAGGTTTGTGGTACTACTTACTCGCTACATAAGCTCAGCGAGGGCCTGAAGGACGCCCTGAAGAGGCTCTCCACCACTCTGGGCTTCAACTACGAGGTGCTTAAGACATTCAAATTCCCGCTCAGGGCTTCCCTACCCAAGCACCGGAGGAAGGTTCTGCAGGTGGACTCCGTAATGATCAGATCCGTTAAGGGTAGCAACACATTTAAGGATGCAGAGCGGGAGTAGTCTTGGATGATGTGTTTGCCGAGTGCTGAGACGTGATGTAGGGACGTAGAGACTGACAACAACCGGGCTTCACTGCCTATTACGAGCAGAGGGGCTCGACCCCCCTACCTTGAAAAGTATTTAAGCACTCACCGCCAAATCATTTAGGATCGCAGTAGGTTAGGTGAAGCTAATGGCTAGGAGGAAGTGGAGTGCTCCACGTAGAGGGTCGCTGGGTGTAAGGCCTAGGAAGAGGGCCGCCGAGTTCGTGCCTTCTGTTCGGAGCTGGCCTGAAGTAGGGTTTGAGACGCCTAAGCCCCTGGCTTTCTTGGGCTATAAGGTAGGTATGACTCACGTAATCATGGTCGACGACCGTGAAGGAAGGCCGACGCACGGGCAGGAGATATTCGTCCCTGTGACGGTCATCGAAACACCGCCAATGATCCCTCTGGCAGCAAGGTTCTACGAAGCTACTTTAAGCGGCTTGAGAACGCTCACCGAGGTATGGAAGACGCCTCCGGAGGATCTGGAGATCCACAGGAGGGTCAAGACACTCTCAGTATCGACAGACGCCTTTGAAAGGGCTGTTAGGCGGCTTGAGGAAATGAGGGATAGGGTCGCTAGAATCTCTTTGATAATGTCATCGCAACCTAAGCTGACTGGGGGCCTGAGTAAGAAGGTGCCTGACGTGATTGAGGTTAGGCTGGGCGGTGGTGACCTGGAGACTCAGCTGAGTTACGCGCTGGAGTTGCTCGGTAGGCCTGTGAGGATAGCGGACGTATTTAATGCAGGGCAGTTCATAGACGTCATAGGAGTTACTAAGGGGAAGGGCTTCCAGGGGGTCGTCAAGAGGTTCGGCGTCAGGGAGCTTCCCAAGTGGCACAAACACAGAAAGGGGTACAGGAGGATAGGCGCCAGGAGCCCCGCCTACGGGACCGTGAGCACGGTCCCTCAGCCAGGCCAGATGGGCTTCCACAGGAGGACGGAGTACAATAAGAGGATCCTGATGATCGGTGAGGACGGGAGTAAAGTAACGCCCGTCAGTGGCTTCCCACACTACGGCCTCGTTAAAACGGACTACGTCGTTGTGGCGGGCTCCGTGCAGGGAACCCCCAGAAGACCTCTGATCCTCAGATGGCCTGTGAGACCGCCCAAGTGGGCGCCTGGGAAAGCGCCGAAGGTAGTCTATATAAGTCTCGACAGTAAGATTTAGAGCTAGGTGATGGATTGTGGCAGACAGGATAGTGGTATTTGAGGCGGTGGAGAGGAAGGTTCCGGTACTCAGCGCTGGCGGTGAGGTGATCGGTGAGTTGACTCTTCCCCCCATTTTCTCACTCCCGATCAGGAAGGACTTAATAAGGAGGGCTTTCCTAGCGGCCTTTACAGCCAGGCTCCAGCCTAAGGGGAGGGACCCCCTAGCAGGGAAGAGGAGAGTTGGTGAGTCGTGGGGGATAGGCCACAGCTCCGCCAGAGTTCCAAGGCTCGATAACGGGCGTGCTGTGATAGCCCCGATGACTAGAGGGGGTAGGCCAGCCCACCCACCTAAGGTCGAGAAGATCCTTAGGGAGGATATCAACAGGAAGGAGAAGTTGAGGGCACTGGCGTCAGCCATAGCGGCGACCAGCGTACCGCAATTAGTTAGGCAGAGGGGACACGTCTTCGGCAGGGAGGTCCTCCCAGTCATTGTTGAGGACAGCGCGCTCAAAGTCTCCAAGACTGGTGAAGCAAGGAAGGTGCTAGCGAGCATAGGCGTTATAGCGGACGTCATGAGAGCCGGTGAGAGAACCAGAATCAGAGCCGGTAAGGGCAAGATGAGGGGCAGGGGGTACGTGACACCCAGGTCCGTCCTCATTGTAACGCACGAGGATGACGTGAGCACCTACAGGGCCTTCAGGAACTTGCCCGGCGTTGACGTAGTTTCAGTTAAGATGCTGAGCGTACTCCACCTGGCTCCGGGAGGGAGTCCTGGGAGGCTGACTGTATATACTAAGTCAGCCGTTGACGAGCTTAAGAAGAGGTTCGAGGTGATTACGGTATGAGCATCCCCATCATAAAGAGGGCGCTGGCAACTGAGAAAGCGCTCACATTAGTTGAGAGGGAAAACACTCTGGTTTTCATAGTGGAGCTGAAGGCAACTAAACACCAGATCCGTGAGGCTATTGAGAAGCTGTTCAGCGTTAAGGTCGAGGAAGTGCGTACAGCCATAACTATGGAGGGGGAGAAGAAAGCATACGTTAAGCTCAAGCCGGAGTATAAGGCGAGCGAAGTAGCTACTAAGTTAGGACTTATTTAAGTGGTGGTGTGAGTGGGTAAGAAGACTCTTCAGCAGAGGGCTGGCCGCGGAGGGCAGAACTTCAGGAGCCCTGCACACACTAGAGTCGCTGAAGCTAAGTACCCTCCGCCCTCCGACGTGACTTACAGAGGAGTAGTCACTGAACTAGTGCATGACCCTGGGAGGTGGGTCCCCCTAGCTCGAGTGAGGCTGGAGGGCGGCGGTGAGTACTACATACCCGCTTCGGAAGGCATGTATGTAGGGCAGGAGGTATTCATAGGTCCTGATGCCCCGGCAAGCCTGGGTTGCACCCTACCGCTGGGGAAGATACCTGAGGGGTCGAAGGTCTACAACGTAGAGCTCAGGCCCGGCGACGGCGGCAAGCTAGCGAGGCAGGCGGGGAGTTATGCAATAGTCCTTGGAAAATCCGGTGCCTACACTATACTCCTCCTTCCTAGCAAGAGGCAGAAGAGCGTGCTCAGCACAGCGAGAGCAACTGTAGGAGTTACTGCGGGTGCGGGAAGACCTGAGAAACCTCTGCTTAAGGCTGGCGCTTCCTACCATAAGTGGAAGGTGAAGGCACGCAAGTGGCCTAAAGTGAGGGGAGTTGCCATGAATGCAGTCAGCCACAAGTTCGGCGGAGGCCACCACCAGAGGAAGTCTCACCCGTCCACTGTGTCCAGGAACGCACCGCCCGGCAGGAAGGTCGGGCACATTGCAGCCAGGAGGACAGGCCTCAGAAAGAGGTAGCCCTCCAACCCATCTCCAGCCAGGACGTTTGTCCTCCCTGAATCCCTTCCTATAGGCCACTGCAGATCCCAGAAACCCGAGGTCGCTCAAAACCTGGGAAAGATCTACGATATTTGCTGGTTGTGTTGTTTCTGGTTCTTTTGGATACCTGGACTACCTCTAGTGATTTCGGCTCTAGACCTAGGTATCTTGTTACGGACATGCATGCTGATGCTGTCTGTCTGAATCAAGCTTTGTATATCTTGGCAACATTAGAGATTACTCGGAGTCTGTGAGCTGGTGAGCCGTTGGCGAGGGGCGGAGCTCTGTGAACCACTCCCCGCCGAAGGCTCTGTAGCCGCAGGTGGGGGACAGTGCCAGAGGAACCGAAGTAACCGAAGTACCCAGAATATTTCAGCCAATGGATACGGGCAACCACTGAAACATTACTGAATTTGATTGACGCAGTATCTCTGAAGGATCCCCTTAACTATGCTTGAGGTGGACATGAGGGGGCCTTCAACCCTTTTCCTCAACCTCTCCACTGTAAACTTAAGGCCTAACTCCTCCCCCCTCTTGATGAGGGTCGTTTCGTCAACCGGCTGATCCGCTCCCAGCAGAATCACGTCCGGCTTAATGATAGTCACGGGCTTCATAAAGTCCTCCTCATCCCCCAGTAAGGCGCTGTAGACGTGCTTGACGGAGGAGACTAGCTCGAGCCTGGACCTCTCGTCGAACAGCGGATCCCTCCCCTTAACCCTCCTGACGACCGAGTCCCTGGCGACCACGGCGAACACCAGACCCCTCCCAGACGCTTCACGCATGTAGTGGAGGTGTCCTGGATGGAGTATGTCGAAAGTGCCGCCGATCAGCACTCTGGATGGGCGGCTCCTGGTCCACTCAACCTCAACGCTTCCTAACATCCTCAACGCGTCTATCAGGCCCTCACTGTATGCAATGCAGGAAAGTGAGGTCACGTAGTCGCCGACGCTGAAGTAGTGCTTAGCGTCCTTCAGGTACAGGCCAGCTAGACCGACGATCTCACCGACCTCTCTGCCGCCGGACTTGAGGACCAGCCTCTTCAGAGCATTCTCAACCATGTCTATGTAAGCCCTGACCCTGGCCGCGAGCTCCTCTGATGCCATCTTACCAGGCCCCGGAGAATTAACTAAGCCCAACGGTATTTAAAACAGCCAGCCCCTAAGGGGTGCTGAGTAACTTCTTAATTAATCCTGCGAGGGAGATACATTTGGTGGTTTAAGTGGTTACGGAACTGCTCTTCCAGAGGGACAGCTACTTAAGGAGGTTTGAAGCCACCGTCATCGAAGTAACGCGTGAGGGCGTAGTCCTCGACAGGACGGCATTCCACCCGACCTCCGGCGGCGTGGCTAACGACACGGGCTGGCTGTACTCGAGTCAGAGAAGGTACGAGGTCAGGGACGTGGTGGTGGACAAGAGCTCGGGGGAGGTCATACACATCTTAGACACTACTGAAGGCCTGAGCCCCGGAACCTCCGTCACCGGTGAGATCAACTGGGAGAGGAGGTACAGATTGATGAGACTCCACACAGCGGCGCACATACTCTCCGCGGTGATGTACAGTGACTACGGATCTCTAGTTACGGGAGGGGACGTCGAGCCGGATAAGGCGAAGGAGGACTACGACATACAGGGTGATGAGAGGGAGATCTTCAGCACTGCCGCGGGGAAGGTCAACGAGATAATCAAGCGGGGGGTGGAGGTCAAGATATACTGGCTCAGCAGGGATGAGGCCATGAGGATTCCCGGCATCGTCAAACTAGCTGCCAGAACACCCCCAGAAGTCAAAAACCTCAGGATAGTTGAGATTGAAGGAGTAGACATACAGGCAGACGGAGGGCCGCACGTCAGGAACACCGCGGAGATAGGGAGGTTCGTGCTTCTGAAAACAGAGAACAAGGGTAAGAGGAGGAAGAGGATATACTACACGGTTGAGCCCGGTTGGTACTATCTCAGTGAAACGACCCATACAATCAACGATTTGCGTGCTTAAACTAATCAAGACTGTTTGATTTTAACACCTCTTCATGAAATTTGTGCTAACAGTTATAATTTATAATATACATAAAACCTATAGTAATTCAAAAGTTAAAGTCATTATTGCTAGTGAAAAACTTAAATACCTTAATATCATTATATTATATGGTGAAATAAATGCCTGGATTGATACCCTTGATAGGCGAACCCTTCCCTAAAATTGAGGTAGTTACCAACTACGGTAAGAAGGTTCTTCCTGACGAGTATAAGGGCAAGTGGTTCATCCTCTTCAGTCATCCAGCAGACTTTACGCCAGTGTGCACAACCGAGTTCGTGGCGTTTACAGTCAGGTATGAGGACTTCAGGAGGCTCAATACGGAGTTAATAGGTCTGAGCATAGACAGCAACTACAGTCACATTAAGTGGGTTGAGTGGATTAAGGAGAAGCTGGGTTATGAAGTGCCGTTCCCTATAATAGCTGACCCGAGGGGCCAGGTGGCTGAGAAGCTCGGGCTACTTCATGCGCAGTCGTCGACGGCGACTGTGAGGGCTGTGTTCATAGTGGATCCGGAGGGGATCATAAGGGTAATCCTCTACTACCCGCTGGAGCTAGGCAGAAACATGGACGAGATACTCAGGATAGTTAAAGCGTTGCAGGTCCACACTCAGAACCGTGTTGCAATGCCCGCCAACTGGCCTAACAACGAACTCATAGGTGAGAAGGCGATAGTGCCGCCGCCATCCACCATGGTCGACATACCTGAGAGGCTCAAGAAGTACAGTTGCTTCGACTGGTGGTTCTGCTATAAGGAAGTGCCTCACGAGGATGCCAGCGAGGCAAGGTCCTTCCTAAGGAGGGTTGCCGAGGAAAAGAGGTAAATTAAAGCAACATCGCTGCAAACCCTCGACCTTAAATTTTTCCAAATATAAGAGAAGCTCATAATTTAAGATTAGGTGTGATTCATGAGTCACGTGGCAATTCATAAGGTGATGAAGAACTTAGACCTCATAAGAGTTACTGACACCGAGGTGAGGTACTTTGAGGCTATGTGGGAGATACCTGAGGGAGTGTCCTACAATTCCTACGTACTGCACACCGACGAGGGCGAGGTCATCTTCGATACTGTCAAATCCGGCTTCTCCAGGGAGTACCTGGAGGCGTTGAAGAGCGTTGTCGACTTCAGAGACATAAGGTACGTTGTAGTCCACCACATGGAACCCGACCACAGCGGCTCCCTGAAGGATCTGGCCGGAGTGGAGGGCTTTAGAGCTGAGGTGCTAGGACATCCCCTCACCTCAAGACTGATTAAGGCACTCCTCAACATTAACGTCAGATTCCGTGAGGTCAGAGATGGTGAGGAGGTTAGGCTGGGCGACACTAAGCTCAAGTTCATCCATACGCCGTGGCTCCACTGGCCTGAGACTATGTTCACCTATGTCGAGAATTCCAACGCTTTGATGACGTGCGATGCCTTCGGCGCCTACTCAACGGCGCCGTATGTGGTAAGCAGCGTTGAAAACCTTAAAACCGAGTACGTTCGGTCTATGCGCAAGTACTTCGCAAACATAGTGGGGCATTATAGGGAGAACGTGGTTAAAGCTCTGGACAAGCTTGGGTCCCTCGGGCTAGGCGTGGATCTAGTGGCCCCGTCGCATGGGGCGGTGCTCTCAGGCGCTGACATCGTCAGGAAGGTCGTGGAGCTATATCGCTCCTGGTCTGAGGGCAGAGCTGAAGGCGGTAAGGTCGTGTTGCTCTACACCTCAATGTACGGCTACGTCGGGAAGCTGGTCGAGGATTTCCTGAAGTGTTTTGAGGGCGGGGGTGTTAGGGTTGAAGTGTTTAGGTTCACGTCAACGCAGAGGGACAGCGTGGCAGACTTCCTTGGGGAACTGCTTGACGCTGATGCTTTCGTTGTGGCGACCTCGACGTATGATGGCGGCCTCTTCCCCCTAACCAAGCACCTGCTGAATCTGGTCGTGGACAAACTGAACGTGATTAAACCTGTCTACCTGATAACGGCATACGGCTGGAGTGATGCCGCCGCAAGGGAAATTAAGAAGATCCTCTCAGGCTCTAAGCTAGTGGTGAAGGGAGAGCTGGCGGTGAACAGCACGCCGACGAGTGAGGATCTAATCAAGCTGAGGGCGATGGTGAAGGAGGTGCTCGCCCAAGCCGGGGTCAGCTCTAAATGAGTGACTCCTTACTCAGTAAAGTACACAGCTTTCTGGAGGATGAGGAACTGGCTAGGATCGTCTACGAGTACTTAGCCAGCCGAGTCAGTGATGCCGACGTGAGAAGGAAGTTAAGTGATTTGGCCTTGATGGAGGCGACGCATGCGAGCTTCTGGAAGGACTTCCTGAGCAGGAGGGGACACACACCAGCCGTGAACGTAACGAAGCTCCGGCTGAAGGCGGCCCTGCTCAAACTCACACACATGTTGTTCGGCACAGGCTTCACGATCAAGTTGCTGGAGCATGATGAATTCAACGCGGTGAGGAACTACATGGAATTCATCAACTCAGGACCCCTGAGTGAGTCGGAGAGACTCGTCTTAAGAATGGTGATAAAGGACGAACTAATCCATGAAAGCAACTTCAAGAAAATCGAGTCCAGGTTCAGGGGTTTGTTAGAGCACGTTAGGGAGGTGGTTCTAGGGATGAATGACGGTCTGGTGGAGGTCCTCTCAGTATCCGCCGGACTCTCAGGCACTTTCACCTCCTCACTCTACGTAGCTGTTGGAGGGTTGCTAGTAGCTGTTGGAGGGGCACTCTCAATGGGCATCGGTGCCTACGTCAGCACTAAGTCCAACGTCCAGATCAAGAACGAGGTGGCGAGGAACGTAAGGGTCAGTGCTGAGGCGGAGCCTGAGCTCAGCGCCGAGGAGCTAAGGGAGTACTTAATCAGGAAGGGCTTCACCAGAGAGTTGAGCGATATGATAGTAGCTGAGTCGCTGAGGGACCCCAGACTACTCTCATCACTGCTGATTGAGAGCGAGCTAGGACAGAGCGAGGAGGCTTTGGAGGAGCCAGCGAGGGCCGGGCTCTACACTGGGGTCTCCTACTTAATAGGTTCCGCAGTACCATTGTTACCTTACATTGCTTCAGTCCCCCCGCCCTTCTCAACAGTCTTATCGCTCATCAGCGCCGCCCTCGTGTTGAGCGTGACCGGGTTCATAATATCGGTTTTAGGCGGTCTGCGTATCAGACGCAAGGTAGTCGAGCTAATCACGTTAGGACTGACAGCGGCTGCAGCAACCTACACTATCGGCAAGATGGCCAACATAGTTCTCGGAATCGAGATCTAAAGGGCTTACAGTAGCGATCCCCATCACTGTAGCGGGCTGGGCTCAATGGCATGCGGGTTAGGGACTGCGGCCCTGAGAACCTGGAGGAGAAATGAAGGGTTAGGAATACCTGTTTTCAGCAAAACCGCGTGAATTCGGGTGAAGGCCGTTTACCAGGTATTACCTTATCCGGTTTATTTGGTTACTCTGCGTTTTATGGGCACGGGAAATTACTAAAAACCTAGTCTGACAACCTTACCTCTTTCCTAGCCTCCCACAGACCGTGCAGGTTACAATACTCTACGGCGTATATGACGCCGCCCTTCCTGACCTTAACTTTGAACCTGATGTCCGGTTCGCTGTAGACGGGCTCTAGCTCAACTGCTGCCAGCCTCACAGGATTGAAGGGCCTGCCTTCCTCGTAGAAGTAAAGCTCAACCCGTCTTATCGAGTGCTCCACGACGTTGGGGTGGGGACCTACAAACACTCTGACCTCAAAAGGCTCGTTTGCCTTAACGACTTCAGGCGCTTCAATTTTCGGCGTGTGAGTCTCGACCTTCGTTATGGCCTCGCCCGACGCCCTCTCAGGACTGTATATCAATTCACTGAAGTTTTTCATGTTAAGACACCATAATAAATTGTACTCAAAAATTAATAAACACTCTAGATTTAATAGACATATTTAGATCTTAAGTTATGTCATGCAACGTCACAATTATCTAACTATGCCTTGTGAATGCGTTCGAGCGTTGCTAGCTCTTAAACCTCTCCTCACTCCATGCGTTGCCTCTCTCATGATATCCTAGTGCTTCCCAGTATCCGTCCTTATACTCTCGTGTGAAGATGATTTCAGTAACCCACTTAGCGCTCTTCCACCCATATAGGTGGGGTATGAAGATTCTAGCTGGAAAGCCCTGCTCCACACTTAGGGGTCTCCCGTTGACCTTGAGAGCTAGGATAGCTCTCTCGTCGTTGAAATCGCTATAGGGTATTACGGTAGTGTAGTTGTCGAGACTCCTTACGAAGACCCAGGAAACCTCCTTGGAAGGGTTGACCTCGCTGATCAGCCTCCTCAGCGGGATGCCCTCCCAAGCCACGTTCCTGACCGACCAGCCCGTGACGCAGTGGAAGTCGGAGACGTAGGACATGCTGGACATCTCAAGCAACTCCTCGTACGTGTAGGTTGTGGGTGAGCTCACCTCACCACCAACCCTTAGCCTCCACTTCACTACATCCACATCAGGCTGTCCTAGTATCCTGTAGATTATGAAGTTAGGTATAGCCTTCTGACCCGGAGGGAGACCCTCACCGCCTCGCATAACCTCAGCCCTCACCGACTAATAGTGCATAGAGACTTAATTAGTTTGCTCCCCAGGACCACGAACCTGCACGAGCCGACGTACCCTCCACTGCTGAACAACCTGTACGTGTAGAGGACGTAGTCAGAACCTATGGCCTCGTTCTCGCTGAACACCGCACTCAAATCCTTTAAGCCTAAGTGGTCGCTGAGCACCTCTTTGACGAGTGCCACGTGTTTGTGTAGATCCCCCAGAAACACCACCTCCTTAGGTTCGTGAATGCATGTGAAGACCTCCTTAATGCCCTTCGGGTGAAGGGCCTCAGGACTTGAAGCCCGACACTCCAACCGAACGACACCCCCTAAAACATGTTTGGATTAGATTTAAGGGTGTGGTAGCCGGGCGGGGATTCGAACCCCGGTCACGGGGGTTCCTCCTCAGGTCCAAAGCCCCGCATCCTTGGCCGCTAGACGACCCGGCTCCACCTACCTACTTTCACTCAATGCTTAAATGTTTTCCGCCCGCTTGGACGTGATCAGATACAGCACTACAGCCAGCGCTGCCTGAGGGGGTAGAGACTCATCGAACCCGGCCACAGTCACGTGCTCTCCCAGAGCAAGCTCGGCTTTAGTCGGCGGCGAATCACTGCCGTTGACCAGTACTGCGACCCTGCCCTCCAACCTGCTCACCACTTCCCCTACATCCTTGGAGACCTCGGTCTTGGCGAGAACTAAGACCCTGTCAGGCCTCAGCATGTCGAGGGCATCCTGCAACGACGGCAGGACGAGGAAAGGCCTCCCCCTCCTGAAGGCGTACTTACTCACCTCAGGCACCCCTGACTGAGCAGCCATCCCAGAGACCCTAGTCACGACTAAGCCGGCCTTCAGCCCGCTCAAACCGTACACCAACTTAGCCACATCCGTCAGTCTCTGAGGCGAGGAGACGTTGTTCAGCACCACCACCAGCTCCAGACCCACTACAGCTCACCAATATGTTTAAGGATCTCTAAAGCTATAACCCTGGCCAGCGGCGGGGGCACGGCTTCACCAACCTGATTGTACTGCTGCTCCCTACCCCCCATGAACACATGGTCGTCGGCAAAGCCCATCAGCCTGGCCTGCTCCCTCACCGTCAGCAACCTGTTCTCGTAGGGATGTATGAATCTAGAGGCCCCCAACACCGTAGGAGCCACTCTATGCGGATGCAGTCTTATGAGGTTAGGTAACGCACGCCCTCCAGCACCCTCATACATAACCATAGAGCCGCCCCACTTAAGCCTGGATGACCTCTTCAACTTAGACTTACTGAGGTTCGGGGGAGGCTCATGATTGGGTATTACCGGGTCGTGCGAGGGTTCGGGAAGGTCTGAGAGGGTCTCCCACACGGTCCTCGTCCTACCTGCCCTAGGCGGCTCCAGCCTCAGGTTTGATATGAAGACCCTGAGCCTACGTGAGGGGGTTTCATAGTCTTCAGCTCTGAGTAAGTTAAAGTGTACGCTGTAACCCGCCCTACCGAACTCATCCCTCAACGCACCCCTCAAATCACCTTCAAGTATGGCCGGGACGTTCTCCATGACGAAATAGTCGGGGTCCAAGCACTCGAGGACCCTGATGAACTCCAGAACCAGCCGCCCCTCCTCATCCCTGTAAAGCCTGTCCAGCGGGTCTTCCATTCTCTCTGGATTAGATCCTGTGAAAGGCTCGCACGGCGGCGACCCTATAACAACCTCCACCCTACGGCGTCCAATTAAGGCGCGTATGCTACCGCATTCGAGACTGCGTATGTCCTCAACAACTGTCAGTGCTCTTGGGAAGTTCGCGACGTAAGTCCTGGCGGCTGCGTCGTCGACCTCTACCGCTAGAACGGATTCGAAGCCGACCTCGTGGAAGCCTCTGGTGAAGCCCCCTCCACCGGCGAAGAGGTCAGCCAGTAATCTCCTTCTCCTCATTAAGTATTTCCTCTTCCAGCCTCGATATGGTGTTCTCCAGGTAGTCCTTCACTACAGCGTTATCCTCGGCTCTTAACTCGGAACCGCACTTAGGGCATTTGAAGTCATTCTCATATGCCTCGTCGAACGTGAGCCTCACTCCGTCGTTATCGCATGTGAAGAAGGTGTGGCTCCTCTCATAGTCAAGCCTCGTCCTCAGCTTGCCTAGGACTTCCCTCTTCCTCTGGAGGAGGACTTGATTGAGTCTGCCCGCATCTATGAACCAATGGTATATGAACCTCCCGTCCTCAGGGCTCTGCCTCCTCTTGTAGGCGACTATGCCGAGGGAGTGGAGTTCGTAGAGAATCCTTCTGACCTCCTGATCACCGAGCCCTGTCTCAGTTATTATGTCCGCGTCGGTCAACTCCTTACTACGCTTCACTAAAACCTCGAAGACCACCTTCCCGCTCTCGCCGACGTACTCCTCAATAAACCTGGCAAGCTTCTCCATCTTTCCAACCTTACTCAACCTTGACCACCTTCTTACCTCGGTCCGTCGGCTCTATATAATACTTAGCATCGGAGAAAATAAGGTGAAGCTCCCTCCCATCGAAGAGCCTGTCAAGGAAGATGGCTAAAGCGGCCACCTCGGAGTGCGGCTGGTGCCCGACAGCCACGTTGAAGTCCGCCAGCTCGTAGAATACCCTCGGGACCTTTGAGGCGCCGACCACCACTAGGATATCCTTACCTGAGGACCTGATCGAGTCTATCACATCGTTTATGTGGAGACCGTACATGGTCAGGTGGGCAACCACACCTCCGGAATCCCTCCACTTAGTCGCATACTCAACGCTGGGAACCCCTAACACGTAGGTGAAGGAACCGCACCCCCACCTCTCACAGACCTTCCTAACACTCTCGCCAACCTGCAGATCCTCAACATCGCCTAGTATGAAACAGGAGGCGCCGAAAGCTCTGGCGGTCAGCGCCACGTGCGTGGTGACCCTTTTATCTCTCTCGGGCCTGTGCCCCACCCTCAGGACGCAGACCCTGCGTCCCTTCAAGACCGCACCCATCAAACGGGGAACACCTATAGCATGTCAGTGCAACCTAATGTAAGTCCTCCCAACAGTTCTGTGTGTGAGTAGTTCATGCACGGTCTGCCTCAACTCCTCCAACCCCTCCCCCCTGAGGGCCGAGACCCGGACGACACGCCACTCCCACAGGTACCTGGCCGCCAGGTAGTCCCTGACCATCTCCTCTACAGCCCTAACGTCACCGCATAAGTCCGTTTTATTTAGAGCGACTATGAGGGGCTTTCCGAAGTAGCCAACCCGCGTCAGTATGTCCAGGGACGCTTCCATCTTCCCTCTAATCACGTCTAGAGCCTCGGACGAATCGATCATGAGTATCGTGAAGTCTGAGTGGGATATCTCCTCTAGCGTCGCGTAGAAGGCCTCGATGACCTCGTGCGGTAAGTCCCTCACAAAGCCTACCGTATCGACAAACATAACCCTCAACCCGTTCACGTTAGCCGCCCCAACCTTAGGGGACACAGTAGTGAACATCTCAGGTCCTACGGGCTTCCTTAACCCGGTCAAAGCGTTGAAGAGGGTGGTCTTCCCAGCGTTGGCGTAGCCGGAGATCGCCACTTGCGGGAACCCCTTGGAGGTCCTCAAGCCCCTCTCCCTACCCCTCCTGACCCTCAGCTCGTTCAACTCCCTCTTGATCTTAGTGAGCCTCCTCCTCATGTGGTTGTAGTAGGTCTCGGTAGCGTACTCACCAGGTCCCATGAAGCCGGGAAGCTCCCCCAGCTTAGCCTTCCTTATCCATTCCTTGACTATAGGTAGCTGATGCGATATCTCAGCCATCTCTATCTGGAGCTTAGCCTCCCTAGAGCCGGCGTGCTCCGCGAATATTTCAAGCACTGTCAGTATCTTGTCCTTGACTTCGAGCCTCAGCTCCCTCGTCAGGTTCACCACCTGCCTAGGGTGGAGGACCTCATATATGTAGACCGCATCAGCGCTGCCCGAGTCGGAGTTAAGGAACTCCTTAACCTCATTCAGTAGCCGTGGGTTGAGGAAGTAGTTCCTGTCGGGTCTGTAGTTATTGCGTAGCTCGAACTTCCTCAGGACGTTGAGATGTAGGGTCTCAGCAAGTGAGATGGCCTCACTCATGTCGGCCTCTCTGGAGATCAGTAAAGCCCTCCGAACCATCAATCACTCCTTCTCTCCCTTCTTTCTTAAAATCATCACGTCGCCGATGGTGAGGCTCCTCTCAACATTTTTGACGCTCTTCACCCCCTCCACCCCCTTGTCGGCAACAGGCTCAAGCAGCTGTGTTTTGAGCGTTTTCTCCAGCTTACGTGCCAGCTCCAGCGAGGGTACCAGGCGTCCGGACTCTATTCTCTTGATGACGTTCTCACTCTCCTTGACCGCCTCGGCTAGAACCTTCTGAGTCCAGCCGAGCATCTCCCTAGCCCTCCTAACCCTCTCATGGTAGTCGGGGACGACTTCATATTCCTCTATCAGCTTACCCCCCGTAACGCCCGCCCTCCTCGAGGAGGGGGGTTGCGCTACGGACTTCGCTCTGCTGGGCTCTGTTCTCCGGGCCTCCTGAGTGACCTCCCTAACCTCGTTAGCGACGGCTCTCCTGCCTACTTTAGCGTGGCACGAGGAACATAAAACAAGCCTCACACCCTCAACGTACACTACGTTAGCCTCCCTCTTCCTCATCGGCTTACCACACATCTCACAGTACGTTATATCGCTACTCATTAGCCAGCCCTTACAATACTCGCTAAACACACTATTAAGCATCCACCATATCTAATGGCTTTTGATGCGATAAATACAGACCTGCTGGGGTAGGTTTTGAAGGTCTCGCAAAAGTGCTTGCAGGGTTTATATGCGGAGGTAGCTTAGCGACTAACGTTCAGCGTTCTTGCATAGACCTGCACAGTACATGTTGGATCTCCTTAACTGCAGTAACGGGAGTCGATGCCTGACTTCATTCACTAGATCCATGTCTATGTCGATCTCAACGTACTTCTCCCCCACCCCTAGGTCAAGCACCTGAGTCCCCCAGGGATCTATCAGTCCCGACCTCCCGGTGTAGTCCTCCCCGTACTGTACTGACACCGCCACGTAGACCGTGTTCTCATGAGCCCTCGCCCTAGCCAGGAAGGACAGGGTCTCCTCCTTCAAAGGCCCCTTGAACCATGCTGAGGAGATCGTTATGAGGTCAGCCCCGCCAGTCGAGTAGATTCGAAAGAGTTCTGGGAACCTTATATCGAAGCATATAGCCATGGCGACCTTAGCCTTGCCGATGTCCACGACTGGTGAGGGTCTGTCGCCGTGCATTATGTAGTCCGACTCACGGTATCCGTATGCGTCGAAGAGGTGCGTCTTCCTGTACGTGGCAACTACCTCACCCCTCGGATCTATCATTACTGCGGTGTTGTAGACCTTAGGTGGTTCAGGACTCTTCTCGAAGGTCGTGGTTACGAAGTAGGTTGAGTGTTCGCGGGCCAGCCCCCTGAAGAACGCGATGAAATCGCCTTCAAGGCCGTCAGCCATCCCGTACGCCTCCTCCGGCCTCAACCTGACTATGTTGAACGCGGCGTATTCAGGCAGAACGACTATATCAGCGGAAACCCTCCTGAGTAGCCTGCCCACCTTCTCCACGTTACCCTCTTTGTTCGCCGTAGCGCCGAACTGAAGTATCCCGACCCTCAACTCACGTGTCAAATCACAACCACCACTACAAGTCATGGGGGCCGTTTAAATATTCGACCTAGAACGTGCAGGCGTCAAGCCTCACCACACAGTCCGGATTGAATTGATGACGCATGTCATGCCCCAAGTTGAAGATTGAAATTCGATTAATGACGGTTTGTTGCAGTAAATTATGTGTATTCCATACCTGTGTTGAATAGTCTTAACTATTCCATGAATTTTGAGTTAAAAACTGTTTCAAGAATAAGGCTTTTATATTTCAGCCTGAAATCTCTGTGTTGAATAATCAATGTCTCAGAGGCCAAACATGTTGAGCATTGTCTTAGTAGTCTTAATTGTTGTTGCAGGTATTGCCGGTTACTTCGCTGGTTCGGCAACGGCCCCCCAAGCCCCGCCATCCGGGGTTGCCACAGTGACTGTAACGGCCACGAAAACTGCGACGGTCACAACGACAGCGACCCAGGGCACTCCCTCAACGGTCTACAAGTGGCGTATGGTGTCTGCGTTCCCGTCGGGCGAGCCGAGGTTTGACGTGGAGAGTACTTCGTGAATCTAGTGAAGAACATGTCCAATGGGAGGCTGATTATAGAGCTTTATCCTGGCGGGGAGCTCTTCCCCGTCCCTCAGACCTTCGACATGGTTTCGAGGGGCACAATTGACGCGGCTGCCATATTCCTCGGGTACTGGGTGGCTGAGGACCCAGTCATGGCGTTGGGCGCCAGTATTCCAGGACCTCAGAGAACGCCGGACGACGCCCTGTACATATACCGTGCTACAGGACATCTTAAGGAAGCACATCGAGGCCCGCGGCGTGCTGCTGGTCGGACCTCTCGACATAGTTCCCTCGGAGGTGCTTGTGAGCAGGGTGCCAATAAGGACTCTCGACGATATCAAGGGCAAGATAATAAGGACGGCAGGCCTCTCAGCCAAGATCTACGAGAAGCTGGGGGCGAAGGTCGTCACTCTGACGGCGGGCGAGATTTACCAGGCATTGCAGTTGGGCACTATAGACGCTCTCGAGTGGGGTGATTACGAGGCTGACTACATACTGGGCTATCACGAGGTAGCTAAGTATGTTCTTGAGGCACCGCCTGGGTACTCGTTACATTCTGGGGCGTACCCTGACAGCATACTCATACTCAACCCCAACTCCTGGAACAACCTGCCCGACGACCTGAAGGAGATAGTTAAGGGTGCTGCTAAGGCCGCCTACACGTGGGGGATCGAGCGCACATACTCCATGGCTGAACTAAGAGGGAGGCAACTCTGGGAGAATGCAGGGGCTGAGATCACTGTGCTCTCCCCCGAGGAGTGTAAGAAGATTATAAGTGTAAGCATGGACATATACGTAGGGCTCGCCAAGCAACATGCCGACGCGAAAGACTTTATAGTGAGGCTAGCTAAGGCTTGGAACGACTTAGGATATGCGGAATGAGCTAGAGCCCTCGAGAACGCGTTGCGGGCTGAGGGACTGATATAATGGCTAACCTGGTTGACAAGCTAAGCACAAAGCTAGCTTTTTTGAACGGATACCTAGCCTTAGTGCTGACGTTTCTGGTCACCTACGGAGTTATCTGCAGGTATTTTCTACGGGAGCCCGACGTGCGGGTCTTCTTCATATCCAACTGGATTCTGGGCATCGTCTTCCTTTTCGGTTTCGGATATACGCTCCTTACGAAGGGGCACATAAGCATGGACATAGTGTACATGCACCTCCCCCCTAAGGCCAAACACGCGCTTGATATACTTTCCCTGCTCTCCATAATTGCCTGCTGCATCGCTATACTGCCCAACACCGTCGTCCTATCCTGGAGGTCGACATTGATGTGGGAGATGGGCTCAACCATGCCGGTCTTCGCCCCGCCCATCTGGTGGTATAAGTGGATCCTAGTTTTTGCCCTAATTTTAGCCGTACTTCAGGCGTCTTCACTCCTCGTGAAGACCGTGCGGAAGAGGAAGTAGGTGATGTACGATGGAAATACCGCTCCCAATCTTCATGTTCCTATTCCTAGTCGTACTGCTCGCTTTAAACATACCTGTAGCCTTCGCTCTATTCATAACCGCCATTGTGTTCGGGCTGGCTGCGTGGGGGTTGACGAGCCTCGACATAATCTTCCAGGGCATATGGAGCACCATGAACAACTGGGCACTCGTCTCAATAATCCCGTTCATCCTAATGTCTGCATTGCTTGAGGAGTGCGAGTTGGTCGATGAGAGGTATGAAGCTCTGTACAAATGGTTAGGAGGGATAAGGGGCTCGCTCCTGGTCATCTCCGTGATCCTGGGGGCCGCTATAGGTGCCATGTCCGGTGTAGCGGCGGCGGGCATGGTAACCCTCGCAATGCTTGTCTACCCCATGATGGAGAAGTACAACTACCCGCGGAGGGTCTCGATAGGCACGATCGTGTTCGCCGGGTCTTTGCCCCAGCTAATACCTCCTAGCCTTAACATGGTGATCTACGGAACGATGACAGGGGTCTCGGTGGGCAAGTTGTTCGCCGGCGGTCTAGGCATGGGCATAGTGATGACCCTGCTAGGCATAGCGTACGTACTCATATGGTCCCACCTCCACAAGGACGAGGTGCCGGTGCTTGAGGTGAAGTACACGTTGAAGGAGAAGCTACAAGCCACTAAGGGACTCATAGGCCCGACTGTAATCATAGTTGGGACTTTAGGCTCGATATACAGCGGGATGGCTACGCCGACTGAGGCTGCCGGCGTTGGCGCGTTGCTGACGTTGATGTACGCGGTCGCTAGGAGGAAGCTGAACAGGAAGGCGCTAACCAACTCGCTGATCACCACCACTAGGCTCACCGCGATGGTGTGCTGGATAGCCTCCGGCGGCCTTGCCTTTGGATCCGTCTTCAGCGGCATCGGCGGCAGGAGGATGGTGGTGGACTTCATGACCTCATTACCTGAGGCCAGGATATCCGCACTAATAGTCGCTCTGGCATTGGTGTTTATCTTGGGCATGTTTATCGACACGACCTCTATAGCCATGATAGCGGGGCCCATACTAGCACCGGCCATAGTAGCTCTTGGCTACAACCCTGTCTGGTGGGGGATCATATTCTGCACCATCCTGTTAACGGGGTTCATATCCCCGCCTGTGGGTATGTCCATGTTCCTCTTCAAGGGGGCAAGACCCGATGTATCGATGGAGGACATCTATAAGTCAACCCCACCGTTCCTGCTAATAATGGTGGCAACTACGATAGTGGGTATAATGATTCCTGAGATCCCGATGTTCTTTGTAAGACTCTTCACAGGAACCTGATTCTAACCCGCGGTCAGGAAAGAGCGTGAGGAAGTTTTTTATCTCTCCCTAGGTTAGATTAATGTCACTTCTCGACGGCAAGCCTCAGTCCGTGCGACGCCATAACCAGCAACTCCAAGATCCTGTAAGCCTCCACAGGATCTTTGGCCTCGTACTCCACCGTCACGCCGTCAACCCTCCTAACCAACGGCAGGTACTCAGCTACATCCGCGAACCCGCTCTCGTGAAGCACCAGCCTGACCTTAACGGGCGTCCCCACGTTAAGGGGCCTCACCAAGCCCTCGGCGTAGGCCCTCGCCGCCCTCTTAAGACCGGATTCAAGCTCCTGAAGTATCTTGGTTAGGGACGGGCTGGCTGCTGAGTACCTGCTGAGGGACTTCTTCAGCGGGACGAACGTGACCCAGGGCGTGTACCTCGCTACCTCCTCACCCAGCTTCTCATCGCCCGCTAGGAATATGACCGGTATGCCTAGATGACCCAGCGCCGAAGCGTTGATGAGGTACTCACTGGACCTGATCCCATTGAACTCCACGGACCTGATGACCGCCCCGCTGTATGTGTGATCGAAAGTGGCTCTAGGGGTTCCGTAGCCTGCGTGATACCCGAGCATCAGGGCCACGTCACTACCCTCGGCACCAGCGACCATTGAAGTGGGTCTCGGATAGCCCCTGACTATGGTCACGTATTCTGGGAGCTCCCCCACCTCAATGTTAACCATGTCCCCGTGGCTGTCGGCCACAACAACCTCCTCAAACCCGCTTCCCCTCAGCACCTCACACGCCTTCACGACCACTCTGGTAACAACCCTCCTAGCCTCTTCCCAAAGAGTCTTACCGGGGGTCAGGTGAAGCCTGCTCACGACGTAAGGCAGGCCCTCTAAATCCACTGACACGAAAGCCCTACCACCAGGCATGCCCAAAACACCTACCAGGTATAAGTTGGGTCAGGCGTTAAAAGCGACTTCGGAGCGTATGCTACCAAGACCTACAACAATCTAGGATGGGAACGGCAACGCGGTGAACCCTTATATTCGCTGGCTTGTTAAGTATGTGTAGGTGTAAAGGTTAATGGATTATGAAGCACTGCATAACGAGGCCGTAAACCTGCTAAGACTTAAGGGGGATCCGGTCGGGTTCAAACTCTCCGAGGACGTCATTAAGGGGGTTCCCTACCTGAGTAAGAACTTGGCCCTATGCCAAGTCATTAAACTGGCGGCTGTATATGGCATGACTGTAGGCGTTAACGGCGATAATGTTGACGCGTGCGTTGTAGGAACATACATCTTGGGCTTCAAGACCCCCTCAGAGGATCTGATGATGAGGTGGGTTAAGGGCTTCGCGTACAGTGAGGAGCTCTTCAAGAAGCTCGTGGAGGGGGTCCACGCCCTCCCCGCAGGAAAGTATAAGTCAGGAGTCTTCGCACCCCTCAAGCAATTCAACAAGCTGAGGCTGGACCCAGACGGTGTGTTGCTAGTGGCCAACTCAACCCAAGCATATCTACTCCTCGTAGGGTATTTCGACAGCACCGGCGTCAAGCCCGCGTCGGACTTCAACGGGCACGCGGCCTGCGAAATAGTAGCCACCACCGCGAAGGGCAGGACTCCGTGGCTGACGTTGCCCTGCGGCGGTGCGAGGGCTATAGCTGAAGCGCAGGACGACGAGCTCTGGCTGGGTATGAGGGTGGAGGAGCTACAGGCAACCCTCAATCGACTGAAGACCGTTAACCTAAGGTACCCGCCAGCCGTCTACCAGATGCTGATGACCCCGCCAGCATCAGACCACCCGCTGACCTACCTAATAAGGAGGTAAGCCCCCACCCTAGGAAGCGGTTTTTATATTCTTTCAAATTCAACATGCTAACTGCGGACCCCATCCAGAATCCTTATTGGGGGGTTAGGTCCTTCTGGAACCCAAACACCACATGATGTTATGGAGACCCAACCTTACTAAGTTGCGTGATTTAAGTAAATTAGAGTGGTTGAGGCGGTCGATGGGAGGTGGTTTGTCGCATCCTCAGTATGGGATCCTCTAAGCAGTCGGTCCGCCCAGCCTGGAATGCGAGGGCTTCAGCTGATGAGCACTGACCCCTGCATTAGTCCCTAGGACTACTTGACGACGTCCTTAATCTCGAACCTTATATCCCCGTACCCCCTAGCAGAGCTTGAGATGACTATCCTGTGCTCGCCTGGCTGGAGCCTTAATCCCTCCACTACGATCGTGGCGGAGGAGTTAACGCGGAAGTCGACCGGATTCGTCTCGGATATCTCGGAGTTAGGAATGACCTTCCCCTCGGACAGGAGCTTCACCCTTGCAGGGTCGAGGGGCTGTTCGTCAACGGCTAAGCTCAGGGGCTTGACGAGCGTTGCATCGCCTAACGAGTTAGTTAGAGTGAATTGAAAGCCGCTCTCAACGTTGGTCAGGCTTCCCTTAACGTACAGCCTCCTGAGGATGAAGGGTGGGATGAAGCTCATTGAACCACCACTATAATATTACGATAAAGCCTCAATAAATATGCTGCTTTAAAGCCAACATGGACTAGAGGACCACGCGGTCGCTGAGAACCTCCTTGAGAAGACGCTTCAAACATGAACGCAACTCAATCTTCATCTCACCCCTTAATCGCTGTGGCGAGTGCGTTGCCTTGGCGGATCTGAGGCTAGTTAAGGTAGTCCAACACTTCTCTTAGCAAGGATCTCCTTGATCTTGGTCTTGTCCTTAACGTACGTTTTGAGCGCCGGGAGCCAGAGGAGGGCGCACGGCACCCAGAACAGGCTTATTGCGATCATCCCGTACAGCATGTTGTTAGGTTCCGGGATCCCGGTGCTGAGGAAGAACGTCATTAAGAGGCTCGCTATGGTGGGGCCGAACGCCGACCCTATGTTATCAGTTATGTTGAACAGGCCGAAGATAGTCCCTCTATGCTCCGGTAGGGAGACCTCGCTTAAGACTGCCGGCACGTTGGGGGCTGCCCAAGTGACGAAAACCATTCCAACCAGCCCGAGAACCACCACTGGAAGCAGCGCATTCAACGATTCATTGCCGTAGGGGTAGGGGTATGACAGCAACGCCACCATCGTTAGAGTGCCCAGCAACACTCCCGTGAAGGCTACGACTAACCTCCCGTTTTCGAACCCCAGCCTAAGCAACCTGTCAGAGAGTAACCCACCGGCGAAGTAGCCTACCATCATGCCTAATCCAGCGGCGAAAACTATGAGTGTGGAGGTAGCCTCAGAAAGACCCCACCTCTCCTGGAAGAACGTGGGGGCCCAGTAGGGTATGGCGCCCCACGGGAATGTGCCCGGAACCCCCTGCAGGTAAATGAATATAAGGGTCGGTGTTGAAGCAAGTGCTAGGACGAACTCCCTCAACCTAATCCTGTACCTGTACCCCAGCCCAGAGTCGTACATTCTCTTAAGCTCCGGTTCCGCATACCCCACCCCGATCTCCTTGATTAGGATGAGGAACAGAGGTGCGAGCACGAAGTTCGGGGCTGCCGCAAGCATGAAGGGCACCCTCCAGCTGACCCTCATCGAGAGGGCCGTCCCAGCCATCATCATGCCTACCAACACCCCGAAGCCCGTGCTGAAGTTGTATAATGCGTACCCCTTCCCCCTCTCGTGCGGGGGGTACAGGTCGGACACGAGCGCCCTAGCCACCGGTGCGGCGCCGTTTATGCCTATTCCCGTGAGGGCCCTCAACAGGAGGAGTTCGTAGTAGTTCCTCACGAAGCCCGTGAGGAAGCAGGGGATCTCACCGGCCAGAACAGCCACCGCGAAGAGGATCCTCCTGCTCAGCCTGTCGGCCAAGTAACCCCACAGAAACGTCGTGGCGATGCCGGCCAGAACGGGTATAGTCCCCACCATCCCAGCATAGATGTACCACTCAGCCTCCCCGCCGATGATCATGCCGTCCTCCCTAAGCCTGGTCAACATTGGGGCGACGAGGTTTTCATCAGCATACAGCATCATTAACGAGGCCACGAGGAAGAATATGACTACCCCTCGTCCACTCATGCAACCACCCCGCAATCAAGTAAGGTTCCGGGCCCGAGGACCTCCTTAACCGGCCCACCACCCTCGTGGTGGGCGGGTCTCCATAGCATCCACATGTACACGTACCCAATACGGAACCTGTCAACGGCGTAGAGGGATGGCGGATCCATCAAACACACCACACCCACATCTCTAATCATTCTCGATGTGGAATCGCTACACGAACAGCAGCTCCTCAGGTATCTCCTTCCTAGAGGCGATCTCCCTGTAGAGGAGCGCGCTGGGTCTTAGGTATCTCCTCTTAGACCCGAAGTCCACTTTAACGAGGCCGAACCTCATGTTGAAGCCTGAGGCCCACTCGTAATTATCTGTTAAGGCCCAATGTAGGTAACCCCTCACGTCAGCGCCTCTCTCAATGGCTTTCGCCGTACTGATTAGGTGGGTCAGCAGGTATGAGGGCCTCAGCCTGTCGGTCGCGTCAGCCACCCCGTTCTCACTCACTATTAGGGGTAGCTTGTACCTCTCGTAAGCCTCTGCAAGCACTCTCTCCAGACCCTCAGGGTAGACCTCCCACCCGAAGTCGCTGCAGGGTCTCCCGTCCCTGCTGACCCCGCCTGGCTGGCAGATGAAGCCGTAGCCGGGTACGTAAGTCCAACCCGTGAAGGCGCCCTTAACGCCGGAGACCACCATTCTCGTGTAGTAGTTCACGCCTATCCAATCCACCCTTCCTCTTAGCGAGTCGGAGCTCGCCAGCATCGACTCACCCTTCGTGACCGAGTCCAGGAACAGGTAATTGTACATAGTACTGGCGGTTTCGGCCGCCGAGGCGTCCTCAGGCCTGTCCATGCTGGAGGGCTCGAAGCACATGAAATTCTGTATGACTCCGACAGGCTTTCCGGACACCTCCTTCAGTATATCGTACGCACGTGCGTGAGCCACGACCTCGTTCCTAAGCGCTTGGAATACGTAGTTCATGCTCGGGATGCCGGGCGGGAACCCTGACCTGACGTTCAGGTATCCGGCAGTGGCCACGACGTTAGGTTCATTCATGGTGCTCCACATGTCGACGTACTCGTCGAAAAGGCGAGCTACTGCATACGCGTACTTGACGAACTCGGGGATTATGTTCTCGTTCAGCCAGCCGGACAAGGCTGTGACGGGGTCCCTCCTGAACTCCACGGGGTTGTGGAGCCACAGTGGGAGGGTGAAGTGATTTAGGTTCAGTATCAGCTTACCGCCCCTCTCAACCCAGTCCCTGAACAGCATCCTATACCGCTCAACAGCACTCATATTCACCTTCTCGAGCAGGGCCTTCACACCTCCCTCACTCAAGTCAACTCTGGTCACACCCCCCTCCTCATCCTTCTCAACACTCGCTGGGACGTCACGGGTGGATTCAGGGAAGAGGCGGCTCCACTCCACGCCCAGCCTTAAAGCGTTGGCGCCGAGCCCCCTCGCAATCTCGTGGTCCGACCTATACAGCCGGAGATAACCTGGCCCGTCCTCAGGTAAATGCCCGCTAACGACTCCTGAAGCGATGTTGTCGGGATCGTGAACCCACACCCACCAATCACTGTGGGCATCCTCAAGGCCTGGAAAACCCATCTCAAACTGAAACCCGGCCTCACTGAACCCGAATAGGAAGCGGTCAGGAAGCCTCAATAAGGCACACCAAGTATACCTTACGTGGAACCCCAATATATAGTCACCTCGAATGGGTGAAGGAGGAAGCAAGCTTTTTTATGCTGAATACGGTAGGATGTCTGTAGGTGCGTACGTGATGGATTCACCGCTGAAGCGTGTTCTAAGCAGGGTGGACTCACTTCAGGATTACGCTGTTAACCTCCTGTCCGAGATCGTTCGAAGGCCTGCCGTTAACCCCTCCTTTGGCGGGGAGGGCGAGTACGATAAGGCCGCGTTCCTCCTGGAGGAGATCAGGTCGTGGGGCTTCAGTGACGTGAGGGTGATTAACGTGCCGGACGCCCGCTCCAAGAACGGCGTCCGGCCGAACATAGTGGCCTACATAAGGGGGGAGGTGGAGGACAAGCTTTGGATCCTCACACATCTGGACGTAGTGCCTCCAGGGGATTTGAACGCGTGGGTCGTTACGAAGCCCTTCGAGCCGATCGTCAGGGATTCCAAGATCTATGGCAGGGGCAGCGAGGACAACGGGCAGTCTATGGTTGCCTCACTGATGGCGGCTAAGGCCCTGCTGGAGGAGGGGGTCAAACCTAGGAGGACGGTAGCGCTGGCGCTGGTCAGCGACGAGGAGGCCGGCTCTAAGCACGGCATCGAGTACCTCATCAGAAACCATCCGGAGCTATTCGGGTCGAGCGATGTGGCGTTGGTGCCGGACGCTGGTGAGAGCGACGGAGGCTTCATAGAGGTTGCTGAGAAGTCCAGCCTCTGGGCCAGACTCAGGTTTAAGGGGCTTCAGGCACACGGCAGCATGCCGCACAGGGGCTTGAACTCACAGAGGGTTGCGGCTGAGTATATAGTGCTGCTGGACAGGCTCGTGAGGGAGAAGTACGGTAGGGTGGATCCGCTGTTCGACCCGCCAATGACTACGTGCGAGCCGACGATGGTTAAGAACCCTTGTGGGTCCCCCAACATAATCCCGGGAGAGCATGAGGTGGTGTTTGACTGCAGGATCCTGCCGGAGTACAGTGTAGACGACCTGCTGAAGGATATGGATGACGTGTTCCACGTACTTAGGACAGTGTATGGGAGGAGGAGCGGTGGGGACACCTACCCGCAGCTCGAGGTAGAGGTCATTAGGAGGTCTGACGCCGCCCCGCCAACCCCGCCGGACTCCCCGATCGTCAAGGCGCTGGTTGAGGCATTAAGGACTCTCAGAGGGATCGAGCCAAGAGTTGGCGGAATTGGGGGAGGGACTGTGGCGGCTTTCTTCAGGAGGATCGGCGTGCCGGCCGCAGTGTGGTCCACGGTGGATGAGACGGCCCACATGCCGAACGAGTACGCGAAGGTAGATAACATGCTCGCGGACGCCAGGGTAATGGCTTATCTCATGCTGAAGGTGTGATTTTCCCTCGACATCGTTGACTCCGCGGGGTTCGGGGCGCGGGTGTTGAGGACTCAGCTGAAGTGCTTAGCCATCTCCTCATTCCCCGGCAGCTTAAGCAGGGCGTCTATCGCCTCCTCGACCTGCTTGGTGCTCTTGGTCCTCACATCCACTATCAGCCAGTTGAGGAGGTGGTCTCTGCCGCCGGTTCGGAACGCCTCTAAAGCCCACTCAGCCCTCATAAGTCTGGGCATCATCGCGTACTTCATTATTTTGGTAGGGAGGGTCGTCACGGGCTTCCCGTGAACACCCTTCCCGTCAACTACGGCCGGCACTTCGACGGTGACGTCGCTGGGCACACCAAACATTACGTCCTTGTTTAACGTGTTGACCTGTATGGGCACCGGTATCGGTGGCGCTCCGGGTACGGGTATGTGGAGGTGGTAGTGATCCTTAGGAACCCCTGTCGCGATGGCCTCGATGATCTCCACGACTGACTCACCGCTGGTCACCGGCGGGTACCTACGTGTTAGGGGGGTGCTCCAGTCGAGCACGTTGACGGCCAGCTCACGCAGGCGCCTCTTCAGGTCGGCTGTGTACATGGCCCACCCCACCTCCGAGTCCGGGCCTCCGTAGGGGCCGTACCAGTACTGCTTGGTCTTTAGATCCCAATGGTACTTCCACGTACCGGCTCTGACTGCATCCCCTACTGGGAGGAGGCCGTAGGTAGTGTACATGTCTATCGCCGCCGGCGCTAGGTCCACCTCAAACGGGTCGTCAACACTCTCTCTCCAAGCCCTCCAGTACGCCTCGGAGTCCTCCCTCACCCAGTCACCGAGGTACTCGTAGGCGTCCTCCCCTTCGTATTTGAACTTCGTCAGCCACACTAGGTGGTTGAACCCAGCGATCTCGACCTCGAGCTCCCTCCAGTCTATCAGGCCTGCCACCGTTGCGTAGCACTTTAGGTCGCCGGCCCCGCATTCAGGAACCACATTAACCGCGAGCCTCTTCCTAGCAAGCCTCATGCCGAGGGCGAGGACCGCCGACCTCAAGTAACCCAGATGACCGTGGCAAAGCCCGACGGTTCTGACCTTGCTCACCCTACCGGCCAGTGTGGTGAGTTCGAAGACGGGGTTGGCCACGTTTATGAGCCACGCGTCGGGGGCCAGCTCCTCCACATTCCTCAGGATCTCGGTAAAGAGCTTGAACTGGTAGTACCCCCATATCGTGTGATAGTCGGAGACGTAGTTCCACTCCACGCTGTTCACGCCGCGGTAATACCCGTGCCTCTCCGAGACTTCCCTCATCAACTCGTAGTAGTCGTGCCCGCCGGCCATGGCTGAGTTCACGACGAAGTCCGCATCCTTGACCGCCTCCCTGATGTCCGCTGTCCTGTAAACCCCGGCTTTAACCCCTAGCTCCTCCGCGTACCTCCTCGAGAAGTTGTAGATGACGTCAAGCCTCCACGGCGACACGTCCATAAGCCATATGTCCACCGCGTTCCTTAACTCTTCCTTGATTAGGATGTCTCTCACAATGCTGTTAGACCAGACGGCGCTGCCCGCGCCTATGAAGGCTACCTTCAAACGCTCCACGCAAACACTCCTCCAAGTAAAATTACGGCACTGCGGGAATTATATTGGGTGGGGAAACTCTGTGGGGTGTGTGGGAGGTGCTCAGGGCCTCTTACTCACATGAATGCTGAGACTACGTCAGCATATTGGAATACTATCGGAGTTCCTCCTGTGTGTATGAACACTACCTTCCCTTTGATCTCTCCCCTGTTAACTAGGTCCATGAGTCCGTACATGCCTTTAGCTGTGTACACTGGATCCAGCAGAAGCCCCTCCAACGACCCCACAGTCCTCATCGTCTCAACGACCTCCCTAGTTATGACGCCGTACCCCCCGAACGTGTACTGATCGTAGACTGTGAAGTCGTCTGCCGAGATGTGCAAGTCTACGTTCAGTAGCCTGCCTGCGGACCTGACCAGCTCCACTCCGTGCTCAGCAATGACGCTCGCCCTGCGGCCGCTAGATATACCTATAACCCTGACGTCATCCATGCCTAGGAGCTTCAGCCCGAGGACGAGTCCTGCCTGCGTTGCGGCCGTGCCGGACGCGTGTACGATGTAGTCCGGCCTGAACCCCCTCTCAAGGGACTGCTGAACGATCTCCAGAGCGGCTAGAGCGTACCCCAGCACGCCGTACTCACTGGCTCCGCCTGCCGGGATCACGTACGGACGCCTGCCCTCGGCCTCAAGGTCTCTGGCCACCTTACCCATGAGTTCCTCGGCCTCCTTCGCGGACTCAGCATAGACTATCTTCCCGTCAAGCAGGCGCTCCAGCAGTATATTGCCCTGCATTTCCGGAGGGATGTCTGGCAGGTGCCTGTACAGCACCACGTAGGCGTCCAGGCCAGCCCTCCTGGCAGCCGCGACCGTCAGCCTCGCGTGGTTTGAGTGGTACGCACCCATTGTCACGAGTACGTCGCGCCCGCATGACAGTGCGTGAGCCAGTATGAACTCCAGCTTCCTGACCTTATTGCCCCCCATGACGAGCTCCATGACGTCGTCCCTCTTAACCCACAGCTCCACGCTGAGCTTCCTACCCAGTTTAGGAGCTTCCTCCATTGGCGTGGGCAGAGACGTTAACCTGAAGCGTGGGAAAGACAATATCCTCCCGATCAAGCTCCCGCCCCGCACAAGTAATAATAGCGGCAGGAGTTAAAAACGCGGGACTCCTATCAGTCAGTGAGCGTGTGTTACTAGGAGATATGCAAACGTTGCATAGCGGAGGGATCTCCTCAGAGATCCCCTCATCGATTACAATGAGGTAACTGAAAGAGATTCAAGTTTTAAGATCTGATATGCATTACTATTGGTGATTTTTGCCGAGGAGTGAGTACTTAGAGAGGCTGTACAGGGTGTTTCCCTGGGTTGAGGACCCCTCCACGCCTGAAGGTTCTAGGAGGTATCAAGACACGGTCTCCGAGTTCAAGAGAGTCATTGAGCACACGTGGTTTAAGGAGCTCGTGGGCGGGAGGAGAGAGCTTAGGCTGGTTGACCTCTGCAGTGGTACAGGGGTTGGGGGGTTATGACCCCCATCATCAGGGAGAGAGTGGCCTCCAACCTATTCGGCGGGGTGGTCTACAACACGCTCAACGCCTCAGGCGGCAGGGACTTTATAACGCTGACTATGGCCCTCGACACGTCGCTACTTACCTTCCTCTCAAGGATTGTTGAGGACCTGATAATTTACTCCATGCCACAACTGAATTACGTCAGGTTGCCAAGCGAGCACCTGGCCACAAGCAGTATCATGCCCCACAAGAAGAACCCCGTGACCTTGGAGGTCGTGAGGACGAGGGCGGCTGAAGCAACAGGACACCTCGTCGCATCTCTATCGGTACTGAAGGGCCTCCCCTCAGGCTACAGCCTAGACCTCCAAGAATAGACAAGCACGTGTTCAAGGTTCTCCAGAACACAGCGGAGACTGTAGAGATCCTCACGGACGTGGTTGAGAAGCTGGAAGTCAACAGTGAATCGGTTATGAGGGATCTGAGGAATTACCCAGTGCTTGCGTCAGAGCTGGCCGAGTTAATAACTATTAGGTCAGGAAGGCCCTACAGGGAGGTCTATGAGGAGATGGCCGAACTCGTGAGGAACTCGAGAGAAGCTGTTGAACTCTATGAGGCGGTCAGAGCTAAGTACGGAATAAATCTAAGCTATGAGGACGCAGTGCTGTTAAGACCCGTTAAAGGCTCTACGAGTAGCGAGAGTGTCTTGACCTACTTAAGCATGGCTGAGAGGGAGGTGGAGCTGTACAGGTCAAAACTGAGCGGGTCACGCTGAGCTGAAGTGAAATACCGTTCACCCTTAGATTCAGGAGGCCCGCCCATAGCTGGAAGCCCGCTCCTCAGGGCATGAGGTTCCCAGCCATGTAAATTTAAATTTAAGTACCCCTCACACCTTAGGGGACAGCTACGTGCAGGATCAGGAGGCTCGCGATCTTGAGGAGAGGGTTGAGAAAGTGAGGATCTTAATTAAGGCTCTTGAGGAGAGGATAACAATGGTTGAGAAGGATTTGGCCAGGATCTACGAACTGCAGGGAGTGTTTAAGAAATGTATTGAGGCCAACTCCCATGGACTGTGAGGAGGCCGCTCTTAGGAGGCTCCTGCTGGATCTCTCATCGAGAGCTGCCTCCCTCCACTTCAGGCTGGTCACGCTATATGAGGAAGCAAGAATCGAGACCATAAGACTCTCAGGCCTCTTGTCCTTCTGTGAGACGTACGTTGGAGGACAACACCCCCTGAGGAAGGAGGTTGAGATATTCCTAAGGAAGTACGTCCTCACATCCGACTAACCTCATCACAGACTCCACCCACCCTTCCCAACCCACACGTAGGGAGTCACCCCCACCAACTGCTTCAGAGAGCGCTATGGCGGCCCATAACCCCGTAGCGCCAAGCCTCCAAGATCGCCGGCGGCCGCCCAATACCATTCCTAAAATTACCTGATTATCTGGAGTTCCATTGCGTGTTGAGGATCACGCCCCCCAGTCATTAGAACCATCTTCAATGAAATATCAGCACTACATCTTCACTTATTCTCGGGAATAACGATTTATTAGTTCTGGTGCGGAACTTAGTTCTGGTGCGGAACCTTGGGCCTCTTCGACCTGAGACCGAAGTCCTTAAGGAGTGAGCTCTTCGACAGGGAAGAAGAGCTCGACGTGCTCCATAGAGCTCTAGAGCGTGGCTATCCCTTAACAGTCCTCATGGGGATAAGACGTGTTGGGAAGACGAGCTTATTAAAGACGTTTCTCAATGAAGTAAGTGGAGTGTATATCGATGTACGTGGGGTATATAGGAGAAGTGACCTTGAGTTCAGGGTATCGGACGCCCTTAACGAGTCCTCACGCAGAATAAAGAAATTCTTAGAGGGGATCCGTGGCATAAGCGTCTCTGGGTTCTCGGTTGAGATAAAATGGAGGGGGAGGGACTCGATTAGCTTTATTGGGCTACTCGAAGAGCTTAATAAGAAAAAAGAGAAGTTCGTCGTGGCTCTGGACGAGGTCCAGACGGCTAGGCCACCGCTCTCGGCAGAGATCAGAGGTGCTCTAGCGTACGCATACGATAACCTAGAGAACATAGTTTTCATCGTAGCTGGCTCTGAGATGGGGATGCTCAGAGACTTCCTTAAGGCGGGGGATCCCTCATCCCCGCTGTACGGCAGGCACTTGCATGAGGTCGTGGTGAGGAGGTTCACGCGGGAGGAGTCCGTGGAGTTCCTCGTGAGGGGTTTTAGGGAGGAAGGGGTGGAGCCCCCTGAGGAAGTAGTCGAGGAGTCCGTGGAGTTCTTCGATGGGGTTGTCGGATGGCTTGTATTGTTCGGTAGGAGGTACGTTGATGGTTTCCGAGACCTCAGAAGTTTAAAGGAGATGGCGATTCAGCTTTCACGTGAGGAACTCGAGAAGCTGGGCCCGCGTGAAAAAATGGCATTGAAGGCCATAGCCTCCGGTTGCAAGAGCTGGAGTGCTGTGAGGGACTACGTTTTAGAACACAGCGGCGTCGCGATGCCGAAGTCCACCCTCTCAAGGATCATCGACAAGCTGGAAAAGCTCAGCATAATAGGCAGCTATGAGTTCCTCGACCCGGTGTATAAAGAGGCGGCCACACGGCTTAAGTAAGTAGGGCATGAATGGATTTAAAAGTCGGTTTATTGGGAAAGAGAATTTGCCGCAGTGTTTTTAGATCCGCTGAGACACGCTATATTGCCTTCCCACCTGACTCATGGGGCCCCACTTGCTGAGAGGACTCCCTGGCTGTGGGCGCTCGCCACGGCGTTCGGTGATGCCGGATTAAGCACGTGCCTGTCAGCGACGTGCGTAATTCTTTATTAAGGTATATTACAGTAGTGATATGGTCAGGATTATGTTGAGGGGATTAACTTTATGCTTGCTCCTCCTAATCCTCACATTCCTTAGCTTGACTTCATCCATCATCGTAGCATTCTGCAGGACCTCGGCCTACGGTCGTGCTGGCGGGTCCTCCGCGTGGGAGACTTCCTTCGAGGGTGTTAGCAGCTCTAGGTACAGCTTCCATGTGGGGGACGTGGCCAATGCTGTGAAGCTCGTTCTATACATGGATTCCTCAGGCGATGTTAACAGCGACTGGGTTAAGGTCATTGTCTACGGTGATGTTGCAGCGGTCCCCGATCCGTCGGCTGGGTTCAGGAGATACCTCGTCGGGTACAGTAGAATAGGCTACGAGAATGACGGGAAGGGCACGGCGAGGGGCCTGCATGTGGTGTACTACATACTCCCGGAGACCACGTACCTGGACTCCGTTGAGTTGGAGCTTCACTCGGAGCGCGGGTTCCCCAAGCTAGACACCGCGAGGTCGTGGGTGGAACCTTTGAACATGACGACGCTCTACTGGGCTCAGAGGGATGAGGGCGGTACCTACGGCACCACCTACATGACCACCGCAGGCGCTGTAGGCAATGAGTTGAGGGTTGCGGCGCTGTCTTGTGGAACTAGGGGTTGTCCGGCGTCTCACACGAGCAGCATTTCAGCGTATCACATCATGTCCTTCGTGCCGGACATGGGGGGTGTGGCTGACATATACTTCGATGTTGGCTATATGGGAGGCTTCAACATAGCTCCTGTGAGCTTCGCAGGCGGGGGGAAGTACAGGATTAAGCTGGACGTCGGCGTCGAGCAGGCTAGTAGCTTAGACAAGATCGTGTCAGACCAAGACTTCGTGACGCTCTTCTACTTAAGCGGCGGTGAGGGCTTGCCCGAGCTGGCCACCCGCTTCGTGGAGGGGCGTGTTGAGGACGTGTTACTCGACCTGATCACCGACTACGGGGCTGAGTTCGTAACGTCCGCCGCGGGGAAGGCCGTGCTGAAGTCCATACCGTTCATCGCTCAGATAGTGGAGTGGGCGGAGATATTCTGGAGTCTAGGGTATGACGAGATAGTGAACGGGAGCAGGAGGGTCGTGCTCAACAACACCTACATAGACTACAAGTCCGGTGAGAGGGTTAACCTATGGACGCATTTCGTGGGGATCGCTGAGTCCACCCTGCTGTCATCCAACATCATAAACTTCTGCGGAGAGCCCCCATGGCAGAACTTCCTTGACACGTACTTCGGGACCAGGGTCTGGAGGCTAGATCACGGCGGCGTGCACTTAGGCGGCGTTGTCCTCGACTACTTCAACGTGCCTGAAGTGATCTCGGAGCTGCCTCAAGGCGGGGTGTATAGGGCTACGGACAGTATATCGGTGGTCTTCGATAAGTCCATATCTGAGGCGTCCCTACCACCTCACGATGACTCCATAGCTGTCCGCCTGAACGGTGTTGGAAGGCCTTTCCTGGAGTACTTCAGGTACAGGCTGAGCCGAAACAACACCGTGCTGCTCATCTATCCAAACTACCACCTTGAGTACGGTAGCACGTACGTCATCGAGCTAACGCAGAGGATTAGAGGCAGTGACGGTACAAACATAGTTAAACCGTACGTCATGTGGTTCTCCACTGAGGAAAGGGCTCAGACCGTGCCCCCGTTCTACTACGTAATGCCTACAGCTACTGCGGCAACCCTGCCCGACCACCTCACATATCAGGGGAAGGTGTTCAGCGCCTACCTCTACGGCAATGCCTCGATTGATTGGAGTGGGGCGGGGTTGAGTGAGGTCCCGCTCTACGTGGACGGTCGGAGGGTCAGTGCTAAGTACGTGGGTGAGGCAGTGCTCTACACGAACGACATAAACGTGGATTACTATGACGGCGGTTCGGGGAGACTCTACCTGGCGAACGGCACTCTCTTGTTCACTCCGTTAAGCGGGTGGGACGGAGGCTACCCACCTAAAAGGGGATTGCTGGTCTTCAGGCTTGGAGGGTTAGTGAACGTGGTGAAGGACCAGCCCGCAAGGCTGGCGGTTTCCTGGGTGCGCGTGGGCAACCCGAACGTGGAGAGGTCCTTGAGGAACGCAGGGATTGTTGAGGGAGCCCTCCTGGATCTGGAGCCCGTTCCATTCGCCAACTACGCACTCATATCATCGGTTGGTAAGGTGGGTGAGGGGGTGGTTCTGTCGGGGCGTGACCACCGCGTCAACGGCTCCAGGCTAGCGCTCTACCTCGTCACAGTAGACGATAGGGGGGTGCACGGGTTGGCGGAACTGTTGGGGAATTACACTCCGATGTATAAGGTTGGTTTAGGCGGTTCAGTGTTTATGGATGCGGACGTCTTCGTGTTCGTGGCGGTGAACTCGTCGATCATGGCGGCGTGGAGGTTAGCTCCCTACGGCTACGTCTCCCAGATTGAACAGTCGAAGGTGTACACCTACACCATCAAGTTATTAAGCCCTGAGCCCGTGGAGATCATAATAACGACGAACACGAGCGTTAAGGAATTAGATAAATCCAAGCTACCGAGCGAGCTAAGGCTCGTGGTGGAGGGAGAGGTGGGGGGTGCAGGGTACGCGATCCTCGCGATTCCTAAGCAACTCAACATGGTGGTCAGCTTGGCCACCGTTGACGGGAGGCCCGCAACAATTGAAAGGATTGACCAAACAACGGCTGACGTGGTTTTGGCGAGGATCGCTTACAAGCTAACGCAGGAAAGCTCAACACTGAGTATATACCTCTCCAAAGAAGTGGAGCCTGGAACACGGACGCCTGCAGAGACGAGCACGGCAGGACCGCAATCCCTCCCAGGCGAAGCGATGCTCGCAATAGCGTCTATTGCGTTAGCAGTCGCGGCCTTAGTCATCCTCAAAAGCAGGAAGTAGTCCTGACTCCCCTCCCCCTTCTTAACGGTGTTTACGACCCGATGCCGAGTCTTCAGCTGAAATTTTCTGCTGTTTACGTAGAGTCTCGATTACGTTAAGAGAGACGACTCACTCAAACAGGCACGTAACAGGACTCCCTGTTCACGCGTGATCACCTCCCCAGTTCACCCGTAAGTAAGCCAGACTCTACCTGAGTAGTGGAGGGGGAGACCCCCCTCATCTCCCCCGTGACCTGATTAGCGAGTGACAGGAGGGTACAGGCGCCTGACACCCAAACAGGGAGGAACTGGAAGGCGCCCGCAACACCCTAACCCACAAAAGAAAAAAGAACAGGGGCGAGTCCCTCCTACGGGCGGGCCAGGTGGCTGGCTAGGGGGAGTCAGGGAGGGGTCAGGCAGCGTATATCCTGCCCGTGTACTCGGCAACGAACCCAGGAAGCTTAGAAATCTCAGCAACCTGGAGTAGCTCTTATCTACGGCGTAATCCCCGAAAACCCTCCTAATCTTCGCGAACAAGTCACTCATAAGGCTACCCGAGCTTCAGTGTGCTGGGCCTCTTGGGACCCGTTGGTAGAGACTTAGGGGACGTAATCTTGAATGAGTCCTCGCAACTGCACTCTCCGCAGATGAAGGTGTATTTAACCTCGTAGGCACCCTCTGGAAGAACAACCTCTGTACTAGGTTATAAGGTACTCTGCTCCTCATCCTCATAAGCACGATAACTCGCTGGGTAATCGCAGGAGTAATCTACTGATTTGAAGGAAGGAGGATAGTCGAGCCTGATGAAAAATAAACTACCCTCTCCTAGCTTTTCTTTTTTCTTTCTAGTTATACTGGTTGACTACACCATTCACAGTTATTGATGCTCAAGTGTTAAGAGATAAGAGATGAGAGCGTATATCACGAACTACCACTGAGAAGTTTAGCTCTTACGTAAGTGAAACACGCATAGCTTAATCAAGGCTCTACTCGAGCACGGGGCTGACATCTGCTAGATTTACTCTTAAGAAGCAAAACGAAAGCTAAAGCAATATGTAACCATTTTCCAATTTCCCGAGTCTACTTCTTCGTGAACTTATCCAGCGTTACGTGTTTTCCCCCAGGTGCTTTTTCCTTCTTTTTCGCCGTCTTCTTGGGTAACCCGATTTCCGATGCCTCCTCTCCTTTGAGAGCTCCTGGTCTGGCTTCCTCGGCTCTCTGTAACCTCCTCTCCATCATGGTTTTAGAGAGGGTCTTCGCGGCTTCAGCTACCTCCTGTGGCAACTCGAGTATCCCCGCAACCACTTCATCTATTTCCTTGATTACGGTGTCCCAGAGCTTCTCAACGTTCTCACGCTTATCGGCACCACCGAGTCTACGAGCCTCAGCCTCTAGCTTATCGAAGAGAGAAGACAGAAGCTCCAGGTCATCCTCACTAAGCCTCCTAACATCTAAAGTCGGCATCTCCTCGGCTTGACTAACCTCAAGAGCTATCGGTCCAACAGCACCAGGTGTTCTCCCCATAGATTCTATGTAGAGTTTAACGAAGCTCGAGTTTAAGTAAACTAGGAGAGCTTTCAACCTATCCACCGATATGTTCTCCTTTGGTATAAACGCTATAAAGTCCGCATCTAGCATCACTTGAAACTCCATTAACGTGAACCTATGATAGTATCGCGCATAATACGGCGTGAATATCGGCGATTCCTTAACGCCTCCGAGGTCGTACCACCCGTAGAAGAGGTCTTTCCTCTTCTCCCTTTCCTGGCAAGCCTGGGCCTGACTACATATTTTTCCACCACCTCTAGTTCCCCTAATTGTCGTGGTGCACCAGGTCTCCCCCCACTCAATATACCTCTTAACGTTCTCCGAGAGCTTCCTCCTTTGTTCATGGCACATGAACACGTAGCACTTAGAACCACTCTGCTTTAACTGTTCCCAATCATCCTTGGTGAAGGTAAACCACCTGGTGAATCTTGCACTCACCAGGGCTGGATAAGCGTATTCCCATAAGCCATACTGCTTAACCCGACCCTCGTCCATGTAGAAGAACTCATTAGCACCTAAATCGGGTCTTTTACCGTGCTTAATAGCCCATATCGACCAGATCGTGTTACCTCGGCCAGCCTCAAACAGCTCTCCCATTTTAATGGTTCTTTTCCTCAGCTCGTCTAGTATGGTGCTTGCATCGAAAAGGAGGTTTATCCACTTCTTGTCTCTCGTTATATTCCCCTGTCTTAAGACCCTGATGTAGTACTTGTTCTTGTACTTCTCGGGGTTCTCGATGGCGTCTAAGACTTCGTTGACTGCAAGCTCCCTGCTCTCGCCCAGATCTAGGTACATGAAGACGACTTTGTTATCCTCGCGCTCCTTCTGGTTAGTGGACTTCTCGAGTAGCAGTATGCAGGTGCCGATCAATGGTACAGGGAATACTCTGGATGAGATATCGATTAAGGCTTTGATCTTGAAGTGGTCCAGCAGGAAGTTACCGAAGTTCACACCGTAGTCTGTTTGAAGCCAGCTGTCCGAGATAATCATGCCTAGTCTTCCACCATCCTTCAGGAAGCCCGCGCTGTGCATGATCCAGTAGACGTAGATTCCGGGCTCAACTCCTCGAGAAACCTGGGGGCTTAGTTCGTACTCAGATATGGTGTTTCTGTGGCATCGGCATTTCAGTCTCAGTATCAGATTCTGAGTTTTACCTGGAATCTCAGTCCACCTGGTGTAGGGAGGATTGCCCACGACAGCGTCGAAGTCTTCGAAGGCTATCTCGACTGGTTTCTCCCCCTCTGCTGTTTTCACCTTGTATGGTGTAAGCCTCTTTTGCCCTGGAGCTATGGCGAAGTAGTCCTCCACGACAATGTTGGTTATGTTGCTGGGCTCCTTTGGATTTCTCATAGCTAAGTTCATCGCCGTGACGTGTGCTGGGAACTCGTTTATGTCGACCCCGTACAGCTGGTCTAGTATCTGCTTGTGCACATCGCCAGATACAAACCTCATTTCTTCATATTTTTTCTTAAGCTTGAGCTCTGCCAACTTCTTGTAAGCTTCAACTAGGAATGTTCCGGAACCACAGCCTGGGTCCAGCACCTTGTTGTCAGGACTTCTGATACACCACTTCACTATTAGCTCTGCTATTGGCTTAGGCGTGTAGAACTGACCGAGCTGATGTCTCTCTTCAGGCGGTATCAGCTCCTCGTATATGTAGCCAACGACGTCTCCAAGCTTCTCTATCCTGTACTGCTCAATTAGCGTAATCAGCCAGTCCAGGAGGCTAAGGACCTCATTACTCTCAACGCACTCGATTTCATCGTATATACCCGTCTTGAATACTGGTTCGAAGTCATTCGTTATCTCGATAGCCTTTTTGAATAAGTCTCTCAGTCTATTGAGGTATTCGTTAACACTCCTCACGTAGCCCTTCGAGTAAAGAGACTCTAGCTTCGGCAAACCCTTGTAGTGCCTCTCCAGCACCTTATAGAAGACTATTTTGTTCAGGAGAACATACACCATCTCGCGGGCTAACTGCTCTGGAGCTGGTCTATAGCCCTTCGCCTGAGCGTAAGACTCAACTCTCTGCTCCCATCGACTACTGTACCTACCGCCAGGAGCTATGGCGTCCAGGACAAACGGAGATAACGTGTCTACGAAGCCTCTCAGGTCTTCTATAAGAATCCACGAGAGCTCTTGCTTGACCTCCTCTAGCCTGTACTTCTCGACATAAAGACCTGCGAGCTTATCCAGCAACTCTGCGAAGAACTCATTGCTGAACCTTATGGGCTTATGCATCAGCATGTAGTTCGGTCTTAGAGTGCCGTAGATGTAGCCTACCCCGAGAACTCTACCGTAGTCGCGCTCGCGTATAGCTTCCCAATTGACGTGCTTGTCTATGTCTTCAGGCACCTGGAAGACAGCTATTTGCCTATCGTTGGCGGTAGCGACGAACGGCACATAAATGTTCTTAGACTTCAGTATAGCGGCATAGCTGAAGACCTGCCCTAGCACCTCCTCGGAGGTTACGTGAAACTTACGCTCGGCTCTGTAGGTACTCCCTTTCTCATACTTCTTCTTGGTCTCGATTAGCAGTAGCGGTTTCTCACCCTCTACAAACACCGCTATGTCTGGGTAGCGCTTGTGTCCATAGTACTCAACCTCGTAGTTCAACACTACACGCGCAATTGAGACTCCACTGAACTTCAGGCTCCTCTTAGCGAAGTCCTCCAGTATGGTGAGGATCCTCTGCTGAACATCGTACTCTGTTCTCGCGTACGCTACCTCGCTTCACCTCCTAGACAACCGCCTTACAACCTCGTCTAGTCCCTCCTCGCTTAGGCACTCATGTATTCTAGCCAGGGTGGTGGGGCTTAGTATTGTGAGCTTGTTCTTGATCTTCGTGAAAGCACCACTCAGTCTCGGCTCGACCAGCTTTCTCGCTCTCTTGAGGTCTTTCTCGTCAGCTACTATTAAGTAGAGTTCTGAGTGCCACAAGTCGTACGCGTGCGCGAGTCTTGCCAGCGCCCTCCTAAGGAGACCACCCAAAGATAACCACCATAGAGTCTCTACTAGAAATACTCATGAAGAAACTAATATGTTTTAATGAACACGTTATAACCTCACCTGACATCAACACATAAAAATCTGAGTAGGTAATAATTAGTAGGTGATAAAAAAGTATTCTACACCGTGATGAAGGTTAAGGGGAAATACTACCTCTACAAAGTCGTGTACCTAAACGGCAAGAAGAAATTCATCTACATAGGCCCTTGCAAGAAGCTTGAGGAGTGGGCCCGCGGGGACTCGAACCCCGGACCTCCGCCGTGTCAGGGCGGCGTCCTAACCAGGCTAGACGACGGGCCCCCTCAATAGATTCGTCGCTGACTTTTAAAGCTTTCACCACGTCCAGCAGATCCTTAGCCGTCAGCCTAGCTAGCAGCCTCTCCAGCACCTCATCACTCACCCTACGCCTCCCGTTCTTAATCATGTTGCCCATAGCGGGAGTTATGCCTAGCTCACCGTACCTCACACCCTTAACCTTAGTAGCGTACACGAAGAGCAACCACCTAACACCATCAGACACCTCCAAACCCAAACCCTACAACCCCCACGTGATATGAGCTATAGACATTGTAAAACGTTGTGGAGTTATAATGTAATTAACGCAGCTAAATTTAGTAGGAAAACGTGTGGTATATATGCCATTTACGCTGTATCATTTAGGACCTGCACTCGCTTTAGGCCGTATCCTTTGGCGGAGGGTTCACTGGCCAACGCTCGTAGTCGCAAGCATAGTTGTTGATTTGGAACCCTTACTAGTGTTAACTGGAGTCTTACCGCGTTACCCTCTTCACGGCTACCTTCACACAGTCCTTGCATCCATTCCTGGCGGATTACTTGTGGGCGTTATTATGTACTTTATTGACAGACGGCTTAAGTCCATCTACGAGAGCCTAGCGCTTGTAGTCAAGTCCTTCGGTGTGAAGGGCTACGTCGTGGCGGGGGTTGTTGGATGGCTTCTTCACACTTTTTACGATGCACCGCTCTACAGTGAAATGATGCCACTATATCCAGCGCAAGTCAACATTCTTTACGACGCCATACCTTAACCACATTCTACACGGTATTTACGCAACGTTACTATATGCTGGTGCACTCACGTATTTAGCGCACTTGCTCAAAACAAACTCAAACAAGTACGGAGTAGACGTAGCGTTAATGCAGACCGGCCTCCTACTCGTCCTGCTTGGCTTATGGCTTATGATCGTGCCTGGACTGACCGCGTTCCTTCTCTCTGTAGCTATGACGGCAGTCGGCCTCTTAGCATTCTACATGCAGTTCATGAAAATCGCCCTGCCGTGGAGAAGTCGAGTAACCTTATCCATGTTAAGTACGCTAATAGCCTTGCTCACGTTCTCAGCGGGATTCGCCCTACACCTGCCGGACTGGAACGCCAACATTAAGGTCTTGATGTCGATAATCAGCCGATCCTACTTAACACTGCTGATCATACCGTGGATCAGCACCCTCATAGGACTGCTGTTGCTCATCCACCCATTAAGGGAGCTTGCCAGGAGAACAAGCGACAGTACGCTGAGGCGTTTAGCAATAATGCTCCCTGTCAGTTGGCTTTTAACAATACTGTTAGTGGGCGTGTTAATGCTGTCGCTCGCGGTAATTCTGTTGACCGCTAACATCATCAAGGTAAGACATTGTCGTGTTGGAAACTGGCCTTAACTCGCGGCGGCTTTCGCTCGTGATTGCTTTGGTAGAGCAGGGCGCGTGAACATCCGCAGGACCTAATTAATTCTGTGTCTAGGGTTTCCTGCTGGCCGTATGGCTAGACTGATGGGGGGATTAGGGAGCTGCTGAAGCGCTGGGAACCCATCTTTAGGTTGGGGATCCAGACATCCCTACACGTCGTCAGGGTGGGGGCGACTGGAAAATAAAAAGTTGTGTGAGGTTGGTTTTAACGCCTTACGGACTGCACACACTTGCATGGAGTTCTTTCATTCAGCGGTGTTGCAGTGTTGCTGGATATATCTACTAGGAACGTTCGCACTGCGTCGTCCTTTCTGAGGATGACTATAGACTGCAATGCATTGAAGACCACTGACCCGTCCCCGCTTACGTATGCCTTTATAATCGGTTTAATCGCCACCACGCGATAGCCTTCCCTCAACAGCTCTGAGGCCTCTTCACTAGACTCTAGGACTTTAATTACGGTTGAGTTGTACTCCGGACTTACCTCCACAAATCCTTTACCATGCCAGAAGAGCCCTTGTTTGACGTTGCTTTGGTTCTTCAGAGGAGGTGGTGGATAGCCTGCAGTGATGGTCGTGGACTCAGCGCCGTTGCTACGGAACGTTCTCGCACTAACCATGTAGATGCCGGTCGAAACGACTGCGACTACAGCTATCACCAGCACCGCAACCGCCAACTTCTTCCCACTCACCTGCATCACCTCATCTCAGGCTTAGAGATAGTGTTTAAAAGAATGACTCACAGAAAGAGAGTTTAATTGCTAACGCCTCCGGCACAGCGGACCTCATGGAGCCGCGCAGTCCAACCCCCTGGGGGAAGCGTCACCACACCCTCTTCACGGCGACAATGAATTATATTATGGACGGGAGCATTGATTCCGTGTGGGTGTGGGTTGTTTGCATGAGTTGCGGTGGAATCCCTTGATTAAGCAGTGGGTTGTCGTGTCACCACACAGAGCTACCAGACCGTGGAGGCCGGACAAGGGGGTGGAGGGTGGTGTTGCATGTCCGTTCTGCCCGGGTGCCCCGGAGCTGGGACACCTTGATCGATGGAAGGTCACTGTTCTGTCCAATAAGTACCCAGCCCTCGTGCCTGAGCCTCCCCACCCCTTGAAGCCCGTGTTTAGGGCGTATGAAGCCAGAGAGGCACAGGGCGCCTCATTAGTGGTTGTCGAGACGCCTGAGCATGAAGGGGATTTTCACACGCTGAGTCTCGAACACGTTGCTGAGGTGGTTGAGACCTACAGGAGTGAGAGCGCTAGATTGTCCAGACTGGAGTACGTTGAGTATGTAGCGGTATTCAAGAATAAGGGTAGGGAGGTAGGTGTCTCACTTACTCACCCCCACTCTCAGATCTACGCCCTTCCCTTCACGCCGCCCAGGATTCAGGCGGAGCTAAACGCCTTCGAGGAGTACCGCAGGATTGGTGGTGGTTGTCTTCTGTGCGATATCCTTGATTATGAGAGGCGGGCTGGAGCCAGGGTCGTGTACGAGAACGAGCAATTCACGGCGCTACTACCGTACTACGCTATGTGGCCTTACGAAATCCACGTCTGCCCGAGGGGTCACGTGAGGAGTCTGAGAGACCTTGACGCCTCCAGCGTGAGGTTCCTCGCAGACGTCCTGCGGGCAGTGACGGCAACCTACACTGAGTTGCTTGGCAGGGATGCGCCATATATTATGGTTTTCCACGACCATCCGTCTAAGGGCAGCCACGCCTATCACTTCCACGTGGAATTCTACCAACCCTATAGGGATAGAGGGAGGTTGAAGTACGCAGCCGGGATAGAGCAGGGGTTCTGGGTCTTCACATATGACGGAGCTCCGGAGGAGAGAGCGGAGGAGTTGAGGGATGCCTGTAGGGAGGGTGTTGGAATGGTAGGTGGTATTATTGGCAAGTGCTTCTAAAGTGTCGCTCGTGAAGAGGAGGTTCAGGGAGTTATTTAACCTGGAGCCGGAGGTGATCGCCTCAGCCCCCGGACGGTTGGACTTCCTGAACACGCATCAAGACTACAAAGGCCTCCCGGTCGTGTCGGTAGCCATAGATAGAAGGGCTTATGTGGCTGTAGCCAGGAGTGGTGGGAGTTCAAGGGTTGTGTCGCTTAATATCTGCGTTGAGTCGGGTGATTGCATTGACTCCTTCAACTTTGAGGAGGTTAGGTTGAGGGGGAGGGGGTTCTTCGGTGATTACATCAGATCTGTCGTGATGTCCTTGAGGGAGACGGGGGTAAGGATGAGCAACTTCCACATGCTTATCGACAGCGACGTGCCGATGGCTTCGGGCCTCGCCAGCAGTGCAGCGCTGCAGGTGGCGGCCATTGCCTCATTGACCAGGCTGTTCAATCATTCACTGAGCCTTCACGAAATAGCTGAGCTGGCGTACCGTAGCGAGCACGACGTGGTGGGAATTCCCTGCGGTAGGCTGGATCAGTACGGCTCCACCATGGGTGGCGTGACCTTGGTAGAGACGAAGCCCTCGTTCAACACGAGGACCTTCAGAGGTCTGGGGCTCTCATTCGTTGTTCTAGACTCGGGAATCAGACACTCTACTAGGGAAGTCCATCCAGTGAGGATAAGTGAACTCAGTAAAGGAATCAGGGAAATCCTCTCCAGACCAGACCTCCCGCAAGAATTGAGGAGACGGCTGAGTGAAGACGTCTATGAGACAGACTGGCAGAGACTCACCCTAGAAGAGCTCAGACCGCATGTCGAGAGGGTGAGCAGCGTGTCAAGGAGGAGGATCCTCTTCACCCTGAAGATGAACACCTCAACAAACCTCGCCTTAAAACTTCTGGAGAACGCTTCCGAATCCGTTATGAGCGAGGTAGGGGACTTCCTCGTTAGGGAGTGCCGTGAGTGTCTGGAAGTGGCTTCCAAGACCAGCAACAACATGCTGAAGCTCCTAGGGGGAGTAATAAACTACCAGCACGCCCTACTGAGAGACCTATACGACGTCAGCCTCCCTCAGTTGGAGTTAATAAGGGAGAAAGCCCTAGAGGGTGGAGCTCTGGGAGTTAAGATCTCGGGGGCAGGGCTGGGAGGCTCTATGTTCGCGTTAATCGACACACCGCAGGTAGGTCACGAGGTAGTCAGCAGGGTTAGAGACTTAGTGAGAGGGGCCTGGATCGTCAGGGAGGGCGAGGGGGTTAAGGTGGAGTATGAAAGCAGGTTTGAAGCGTAAAACCATCGAGACGAAAGCATGGTGGTCCGTGCCGGGTTATTAGGCGCCGATAAAGATATAAGCATGAACACATCCTCATTATTTTAGGTGCTCGTGATGGCTAAGTGCCCTAGGTGTGGGGCTGAGGTGCAGCCGGAGAAGACCTGGCAGGTCGTGAGTCCGTTGCCGGATGCGTACGGCAGGATAACGATAACGGTCTTAGGGACCTTTAAGTGCTCCTCCTGCGGCTACGGATGGAAGGGCAGGGTGTCGAGTATTAAGGTAGGTCCTGAGGGTGAGGTGTCCTTCAAGGAGGGCGGGAGGAAGGGCGGGAAGGGTGAAGGCAGACCTCCTGAGCGGAGAGAGGGTAAGGTCATCGAGGTTGATATCTCGGACATATTGGAGGAGTAGTGATGAAGTTAAGGTTAAGCCGCATTTTAGACCTAGTCCTGGCTTCCCTGCTTTTGACCCTTCTTCTACTCTCGTTATCAGGGATGTTCACCTTCGCGGTTGTCGAGGGAAGGTCGATGGAGCCCCTACTCTGGACCGGTGACGTGGTCGTCGTTTATAAGGACAGTGATATTGGAGTGGGCGACGTGGTCATTTACGCGGGACGCGGGGGATACGTGATACACAGGGTCATCGAAGTCCACCCTGATTGCCTCCTCATTAAGGGCGATAATAACCCAATTCCAGACGGTTGCATACCTAAGGAGCGGATTGTAGGCAAGGTCTTAAGCATAGGTTCATCGGTCGTCAAGGTGCCTGGCATAGGGTACTTAACCCTCATCGTGAGAGGGAGGACGAGGCCGCTCTAGGGATTCCAGAGATCCGCTGGACTCCCTGAGCAGTAGCTGAGCTACCTCCCTAGCGTACTTGCCGCTAGATTTAAGCATCACCACCCTCTCCAGGAATTCAGTGAATCCGACGCCGCTCTTCCGTCTCCAGTCTTTAAAACACTCTATTAGGTTTAGGTATGCCTGGCTGTGGAATCTACATAACCTCAGGCCTTCATGCGTGGACTCGCCAAGTCGTTTGCAGAGCATACAGGAATCGCTTTCGGCAGTGTTCAGACCTGCTAACCTTCTTAACTCACCTGCCGGTAGCCCGTCCTCCAGCAATTGCTTGACGTTGAGCAGCCTGGGCCTCAGCATCGACACTACCTCGCCTATCACGCCTGACCTGCTGAACCTACCCTCTATTATCTTGCCAAGCTTCTCCTCAACTTTCCGGGTTAGCTGTACGCTCGAGAGTTCTGAGAATAGGTTGCCCGACGCGAGCGAGACCATGATACCTAAGTCCGTGATGTCCACCCCTGACGCAACCTGCTTCAAATACCCCCTCCTGAACAGGGTCTCTATAATCTCGGCCCTCGTGGCTTCCGTACCTATGCCGGACTTCTCCATCCACTCAAGCAGTGAGGACTTAGTGTATCTAGGCGGTGGCCTGCTGTACGTCTTAAGGACCTTGACCTCCAGCACCGGCACTTCGTCCCCGATCTTCAGGTTCAGAGCTCCTGAGGAATTGACCTTCCTATAGTCGTATATCCTCAACCATCCACTCCTCACCAGCTCCTGCACGCTCAGGGTGAACTCGTAGCTCAGGACCTTCAGAGTGTAGGTGGACCCCCTCAACACAGCATCATCGCTCAGTGTGGCCAGGTAACGCTTGACTATCATGTCGTAGACGATCCTGGTCCAGCCTTTAAGGGGATCTTTAGGGGTGTAGCCCGTCGGATGTATCGCCGGGTGTGCCGGATCCTCCTTGAAGCCCTCAACAGGTGTTAAGCGTGTCCTCCCTAGTAGCTCTAGAGCGTAATCTCTGTAGGGTGGCATTGAGGCAAGACCCCTCAACACCTGTCTGTGATTGAGAGTCTTAGGCAACTTCTGCGAGTTGGTGCGTGGGTAGCTAATGAGCTGATCTAGATACAACGCCTCAGCAATCCTCAACACCTCGGCCGGCGAGATCTTCGCGACCCTGTAGGCCTCGTACTGAAGGTCCGGCAGGTTGAACGGGGGGAGCGGTCTCAAACGCTCGACCTCAGACCTCACGTCAACCACACGTAACTTGCCGGCCTTCCTAATGGATGTGGCTACCCCCCTCGCCTCACCCTCGCTCAAGTCCATGCCGAAATCGCTTGACAGCGTGACCTTACTCCCCTTCGCATCGATGGTTACTGAGACGGAGAACTTGAGGGTAGGCACGAACGTCTCCCTCTCAACATGTCTCCGCAGGACCTCCATGAGCGTTGGTGTTTGAACTCTCCCAGCACTTAAGACTCTGAACCCGCCGAACACCTTCTTGTAGAAGGTCATCAGCGCCCTGCTTACGTTAATGCCCCATATCCAGTCCAGCTCATGCCTACATAAGCCGGCCTCAACCATCTCGGTGTCAAGGGGCTGCAGGTTCCTGAACGCGTTGCTTAACTCCTCAACAGTCAGTGAGGAGAACTTAGCCCTCTTGGTCCTGCTTAAATCACCGAAGTTCCTGATTATCAGGTACCCTATCACGGAACCCTCTATATCGTAGTCGCAGGCGTTAACGTACTCGCAAGCCCCCCGCGCCAGGGACTTCAGGACCTCATAATACCTACGGGAGTACCTACTCCCCCTTTCGACAGCCCACCTAGGAACCCACTGATAGTTGAAGACGGGGAAGCCGCCCTCCTCAGTGTCTAGGGAGAACATGTGCCCCACTGCCGGGGCCACTAGAACCCTGCGTCCGTTGAAGAAACCCTCCCACACTCTAACACCCTTAAACACTCTCCTACCCGACAGCTTCAGCGCCGTAGCTATCTTGTCAGCTGCCTTAGGCTTCTCCGCTACAATCAGGACGTAATCCCTGCTCTCCAACCTCATCCTTGAGATATCTTTCATAGCCACTTAATTTATAACGCGTAAGGCGTTAGAATGGCGTCACCTAGTTCATCCCTCAAGTATTGAGGGTCGAGCACAGGTTCTTGCAGCCATAACTTATTTGTCTTAATAACAGAATAACATGTGCTGAACAAGACCGTTTATGGAGAGAGGTCGTCCGGTGGTCCCCAGGTACCGGGATTGGTTGAGGCAGTCTGAGAGGAACATGGCTTCGGCCTTAGCTAATTATAGGGAGGGCCTGCATGAGGAGGTCTGTTATGAATCGCATCAGGCGGCTGAAAAGGCTTTGAGAGGGCTGCTTAATTATCTCCAAAAGAAAGGAGAGGACATTTCCTCCTGTTTCTAGCTCTCGAGACGGGACTTGAGATCCCAGAGGGGGTTAGGCAGTGTTTGCTGAACCTTGATAAACACTACATACCGTCAAGGTATCCGGACGTATATGATGAAGGTGCACCTCAAGACTACACTACACGAGGGAGGATTGTGGAGTGGGTGCTGAAGCATGCTGAGCGACCTAATTGATAAGTATAGACGCTACACCCTGAAACTCGTGGCCCTCTTCGGGTCAAGGACGCGTGGCGACTACACGGACGACAGCGACATCGATCTCCTAGTCGTCGCTGACGACCTCCCGAAGAACCCGAGGGAGGGGAGTACGTTCATCCTGGAGGTGCTTGAGGATGGGAAGATACTATACGCTGAAGAAGAATTCCTGAATGAAGTTATGGACTCCTATAGGGATGTCAGGAAGAGGTACATAAGAAGGGGGAGGACATGGGTAAGACTTATTACCTCGTAGCTGGGACAGCCGTTCAATCGGCTGAGTCCCCAGTCTTTAAGGCATTATTTAAGGCTTCCTAACCTAAGGTATATTTTGGTGAAGTGATGAGGATTCTAATCATAGGCGGTGGAGCTGTGACCCAGGAATTGCTTAAGGCGTTCGACGTCGAGAGGGAGTTGAAGAAGAATGAGGTAATGGTTGTTGAGCAGGATCCTGAGACTGCTGAGGAGTTGAGTAAGTCGTTCGACGTCGTGGTGATTAGGGGTGATGCCAGAGACATATCGCTCTACGAGACTCAGATATCATCTCTAGTCCCTCTCAACGAGTTCGACGCCGTCTTGGCGTTGACGGATCGTGAGGAGGTTAACGTGTTCGTGCTGACTCTAGCAAGGCATTATGGCTCCGCCATAAGGCTGGCTAGGGTTAGGGACGTGAGGGTTGGCGAGGTTATCTCGAGGCTGGATTTAGGGATTCCCTTTATAGTCCCAGCTATAGTGGGCAACTTCATCAAGACGTACCTGCAGACGCTCCTGCAACCCAAGCTTCTCGGCGAAGTCGACGATTACAAGGTTTACTGCCTTACGGTCTCAGGCACCGATAAGGTTGTTAACAAGAGGATTGAGGAGCTTCAGCTACCTGAGGACGTCAAGGTGCTCTTCATGTTCGACGGCATGAAACTCCGCATACCCGGCAAGGATGAGGTGGTTAGGGAGGGTCAGCTCCTCTACGTATTAGCTAAGACCTCTGACATCAACGTGATAACAGAGACCTTCAAAGGGTGAGTTAAGGGCATGGCCAATGGCCCCCAGGCAGACTTCTTGATCCCCATACCGTTCTCAATCCAGGAGATGCTGAGCATAATCATCCTAGTAGGGGTCGCCCTAGCGATTAGGTTCGTGTTCTCATGGGTGATTTCAGGCATTTCTAGGAGGGGCGTCATATCCGCGGGCACGAAGGCATTGGTCACGAGGATAGTGGACATAGCGATAGTCGTGATGATCCTCATAGGGGTTGTAGGCATTCTGACGGCCTCGCTAGTCCCGTACGTCGTGGTGTTCGTCATAGCGGTACTGTCGCTGCTGCTCTTCTATAATGAAGTTAGGGAGTTTTCAGCGTACATAAACATCCAGCTCATGAAGTTGAGGAGGAATCCGTGGGTAGAGATCTTCCTCCCAGGCATTGATAAACCCATAACCTGCAGGATCGTTGAGATCTCGCCCTTCAACACAACCCTTGAGGACGTCTTCGGGAACAAGATATACGTTCCGAACACCGTGCTATCAAACTCCGTCTACAGAGCCAGGCAACCGCACATAGTCCTCAGGATTGGACTCAGCGTGATCCACGGGCTGGCGAGCACCGGTAACTTCGACTGCAGTAGGCTCACGTCCACGATAAGTGAAATAGTTGGTGATATGCTCTTCAGGGTTGAGGCGGAGGGTACCATCCTGAGGGTGATAGATCCTCAGAGGGCTGAAGTCATAGTGAGTCTAGTGCCGGCTAAGCTGCCAATAAGGGCCGTGGACGTAACCAGGCTGGTCTCTAAACTCTCAGGGGAGCTGAAAGACTATAAGCCGGAGATTGAGGTGGTCCGGATCGCGTGAGCCCGTCAGAGGGTCTCAGCCAGCCGCACAAAAGCCAGTGAGGAAAGCCGTTAGGGCGGAAGTCGTAGCTCCCCACCTACATTAGGAACTCTCCTCCTTAACTCGGTGTAGTGAAGCCCGCACATCCTGTAGTCCTTCCTATCGACCTCGGCTAGGCTGTTACTGAAGCTCATCACACACCTCCTTTCCCTGCAGTGCTCCAGCCCGAACACGTGGCCTAACTCGTGAACGACCTCCTTCCTAACCCTGGCTAAGAACAGGTCCCTGGAAGCCCAGGACCTTAGCCTGGTCACGTACACTGTAGCGGTGTTGAGGGCCGGCAACGCTAGACCAAAGATGAAGTTCAACGGCTCCACGTAAGCGTCGACGTTCAGGACTCCTACCACTATTGAACCGCTTACCAGCCTTAAAGTAGCTAGCCACTTCGCCACTAGGAACCCATCATACTGGCTCCTTAGCCGGTTGAGGTAATCCCTAGGTATTTCATCAACGCTTCTTGTCTTGACCTCCTCAGGGCTGAAGAGTCGTAGCACGTTCTTCGCTTCCCTTACAGCATCTGGATCCAGTCCGTGTGTGAACAGCTCGAAGACTAGGCCCCCGCTCAGGGTCGAACACACCATCCATTCCAAACCTAGCAACACAAGTTTTATATTGTACTTGGCATGACCGCTGACCGTTAATTAACGGCCGGCGTCACATTAATCGGTCGGTGGTTGAAGGTGGGGAGGCTAGGAGGACTCTACGTTGCGGCGGCCGCGGCTTTATGGGGAACTACCGGGGTTGCCATCGCTTTCTCTAAAGCTTCCGGTTTGACGTACCTGCAGGTCTCACACCTGATGATCTTAGTTAGCTCTTGCTTCCTGACCCTGACACTTAGGAGAGGCATCAGAAGGTTCAAGCCGTTGCTCGTTGCCTACGGGGCGCTGGTAGTGACTTCATTCAGACTTCTGTACGCAGCATCCATCTCGCTGAACGGTGTCGGCCTGACCTCCTCGCTGATATATATGGCCCCACTCATAGTCACCTTCATCAACTCGGCCCGGTACCGGGCGCTGCCTGACGTGTGGGACGTCGTAGCGTCTTCTCTCGTGTTCTTAGGGGCGTTCGTAGCCACGAACCCCGCCCTCAGCCTGACATCGGCCGCCGGGTTTGTGGTCGGGTTCTTGCTGGCGCTAACCTACTCCGTAATGTTGCTAATTCCTGGGGCTCTGTATGCGAGGGGCTACAGCAGGGATGAGGTGGTTATTCAGCCCACCATCTCGGCGGCCGTCGTGCTTACCGTGATTGTGATGTTGTTGGACGGCTTCGCAGTCAGCACTGACTCAATGCCGTACGTCCTGTATGGTGGGGTGGCCTGTATGAGCGTGGCGGTCATACTGTTCTACGAGGGACTCAAGCACGTGAGCCCGGTTCACGCCGGCCTCATAACCACGCTTGAACCCGTTGTCTCGCTGATCCTCTCGCGGATTTTACTCAATGAGGTTCTGCATCCGATCCAGTATCTGGGGGCTGGGGTTATAGTTGCTGTGGCAACCATGACCGCTGTGAAAGGTTCGTCGTAGGTTCTTCGAGCACGATGAACACGAAGAAACTCGGGTTGGGGGTTAAGCCCTACCTCCTCTCCTCACCAGCTGAGTACACGATCCTGCCGTTCACTATGGTGTGCAGTACTCGAGCCTCCATGGCGAAGGGATGGCTACTGAGTATGACTAAGTCGCCGTCCTTACCCTCCTCTATGCTCCCTATCCTGTCCGACACACCAAGTATTTCCGCTGCGTTGATTGTCACGGTTCTCAAAGCCTCTTCGAGGGTGAGTCCCTCCCGCATGGCCAGAGCCACCTGAACCGGTAGTAGCTTTATCGGGACTACAGGGTGGTCTGTAGTTATGGCGGTCTTGACCCCGTGCCTGATCAGCACGGCCGGGGTCTCCATGGTCCTGTTCCTAAGCTCCACCTTCCTCTTAGCAGTCGCTAAGGGCCCCACCACCGCTGGTAACCCCTCCCTGAACAGGACTTCGGGTATTCTGTGCCCCTCCGTGGCGTGGTCCATGACTATCTTCAGGCCGAACTCCTTAGCTATGGATATGGCTGTAAGCATGTCGTCAGCTATGTGGGCGTGGGCTCTGACGGGTATTAACCCTCTGAGGGCCAGCTCCAGCGCCTCAAGTCTTAGGTCGACGTCGGGCATTTTCTCCGGTTGATCCTTGAAGAGCTCCTTCTTCCTGGAGTAGTTCCTAGCCTTAACCAGCCACTCCCTAATCACCCCTGCTATGGCCATCCTGGTGGCGGGGGACCTCTTATTCTCGACGCCGTGAACCCTCTTCGGGTTCTCCCCGAAAGCCATCTTAAGACCTATTGGCTCCTTAATCACCATCTCCAGCCTATTCCTCCCATAGCACTTCAGGGCGACCCCCAAACCCCCAATGGGGTTAGCGCTGCCGGGGAGCACGCCGACCGCGGTTATGCCGGCCTCCAGGGCCTCCTGGAAAGCCACGTCATCGTACTTGACAGCGTCTAAAGCCCTCAGATGGGGGGTCGCGGGCTCCGCAGTCTCGTTGGTGTCGTTGCCCTCCCAGCCTACGGCCTCCTCATCAACCCCCATGTGGGTGTGGGCGTCCACAATCCCTGGAATAACGTGCTTCCCTGCGGCATCGATAACGTCCGAGCCAGGCGGGATCAGGACCTCTCCAACCCTTCCCACAGCGCTGATCTTCCCGTCATCGCTGACGACGATAATACCCTCCTCGATAATGCCTTTAGTTACGGTGTACACACGACCTCCTCTAATAACGAGAGGCATGCGCCAACACCAGGATTAATTCAAACGTGACAATATAAACCACAAGGCTCAGACCAACACAGTTATGTGTCACCAGCCGCAACACGCATCATTATGAATAAAACTCATAACCTCCACCCCAGAACTCTGTGGATGCTTCCTATGAACTATGGAGGTTGTTGAACGAACCCACGCATTGCTGAGTCCAGTATAAGCTAGGGCTGAAACTCTAGTCCTTTAGGATGGGGAGTGTAGCTTGAGTAGTTCGAGGCCGTAGAGGAAGATGAATAATCCAGTAACTATAAAGCCCAACCCTATGAAGACGGTTGCGTACTGCTCCAGTAACTTCGGGGCTATTATTGAGAGAAGCCCTCCAGCTATGAACACCAGTCCTATCAACATAGATGCTATTCCGCCCATCCTCACCGGAAACTCTGCCCTGATTCTCTTCTCCTCAACGACGATGATCTCGCTGAGTAGGAACCCAAGTCCCATACCTACAAACAATGAGGCGATGAACGCGAACGGGCTTATAGGTATTAACATGAACCCGATCCCCATCCCTATGAACAGGAACATTGGAAAGGGCAGCTTCTTCTTACCTTTCTCTTCATTCAAAACACGACACCACATCCACAATAGTTAGGGAGTTAATAAGGGCTTGCGAGGCTAACGCCTTCGAAGGAATGAATCATATTTTAGGTTTCCCGAACATATTGTCATGGTGGTGTCCGCTCTGAGGGTGCTTGTTTTACTCTCAGTCCTTGTCCCTCTGTTGTTAATCGGCCTAGCCATCTCGCTCTCCCCTTGGTTCAGTCTGTTCAACAACGCGTTGAGTGATTTAGGCCATGCCGTCAGGAGTGGTGTGGCTCCCCTCTTCAACCTCGGCCTAGTTGCTGGGGGCCTACTCGCCTTCACAGTCGCCTTAAGGAGTCCTCGCGTCGGCAGAGCTTATAACGCAACGTTGATGTACTCTGGGTTCTCCCTGATCTTGGTGGGGGTCTTCGATGAGGTCTACGGGTTCCTGCACTTCGTTGTCTCGGTCATGTTCTTTGTCGGCCTTGCCGCCTTCCTCGTAATCGCCGTCGTCCGCGAAAGATCTCCAATCAAGATCGCCTCACTGACGCTCCTAGTCATAACGATCGTATCCTGGTACGTCCACTACACCTACAGAATCCCTAAGGGGGTTGCGATACCGGAACTAGTATCGATAACATCGTTCGCCCCGATATACGTCTGGAAGTACTGTCGGGCTGCGTAGTGACTGAATCGCCAGGAGGCGACAATTTGTGAGGGTGACGGATCTCCTCAGTGAGGGGGCTCCAACCCTACGTAAGGCATACATCGGACCCTTAACCCGCCCATCGAGGGGTCTTTAATGAAGCTCTGGTCTCTCCACCCGAAGCACCTTGATAGGGTTGGATTACTCGCCTTATGGAGGGAGGGACTGCTTGCTCAGAAGGTGCTACAAGGCCTCACTAAGGGGTACAGACATCGCCCACAGCTTGAGAGATTCAAAAGGACTGAGAACCCCTTACTGTACATAGGGATTGACAGCTGTTTTGATGTGTTAAGTTTTTGTAGGGTTTTGTGTTGGTGTAGGAGTGCCTGAGAAGTGATGAGGGCGGTGTCTCAAGCTTCCCAGAGAGATGAGACTAGATGTGAGTCTCGTGCTGTCGGGCTCGAAGGGTGCCCATGACCCCCACGTAGAGTGGCTAGTGGCCACGGTGAAACGTGGAGCAAGAGGCACAACCCACCCTAGGAAAACCTACAAAGACCTAGGACGGGAAACGGACCTACCTGCTCCACGTCCGCAACGAAGCGTCGAGCAGAGGGTATAATTTCTCATTAAGTAAGATAGTGACGTATGATCCATTGCCACAAGCGAAGATACCGATCACCAAAGCCCAGTTGAATTATGAGTTCCAACACCTGTTAAGTAAGCTGGCCGTGCGCAACAAGAAGTGGATGAGCAGCATTAAGGGGGTTGAGGAGGTGGAGCCTCATCCGCTATTCTACGTGGTGAGTGGGACGGTTTAACTCGACCGCCCAACGAAATTTATAAGCTACGTTACCGGTAACTACTTGAGGTAATTTAATTATGCCTCCACCATGTTCTCCTGGTAGGATACTGCACGTTGATCTATCAACTGAAAGGACCTGGGAGGAGCCTGTCCCTGAGGATTGGTACAAACTCTACGTCGGTGGCGAGGGCTTCGGAGCGAAGTATCTCTACGACAATCTGAGACCCCGCGTTGATCCGATGTCCGGTGAGAACAAGCTTCTGTTCATAACGGGTCCCCTAACCGATACTGGCGCCCCAACATGCGGCAGGACCGTGGTCATGTTTAAGTCCCCCCTAACCGGCACCATATTTGCATCAAACGTCGGCGGTTACTTAGCACCGCAGATCAAGAGGAGCGGCTACGACATGGTCGTGGTCCACGGCATGGCTGGGAGGCCCACGTACATATACATACACGACGACAGGGTCGAGTTCCTCGACGCCAGGGACTTCATGGGACGCTCGCCCAGGGAGGTCCAGAAGGAGATAAGGAAGCGTCACAACAACAGAGACATTCAGGTGGCGGCTATAGGAGTTGCTGGGGAGAAGCTGGTCAAGTTCGCGGCGATTATGGTGGACGGTCATAGGGCTGCGGGTCGAGGCGGCGGTGGGGCTGTGATGGGCTCCAAAAACTTGAAGGCGCTTGCGGTGTACGGAACACGCTTCAAAACCGGGCTGGCTGACCAACCTAGCTTCAGGGAGGCCGTCAGGAAGGCGTTGAGTGAGTTGCTTGAGGAACCCTTCGTCAGGGACGAGCTGAGGAAGTACGGGACACCTTCATTCTTCGACGCCATGAACGCCACAGCACTGGTGCCGTTCTACAACTGGAGGAGGAGTAAGATGCCTGAATTCAACGACCATCTAGGTTACAAACCTTATCACGAGAGGCTCTCAGTGAGGCCCTATGCATGCTTCAACTGCCCTATAGCGTGCGGAAGGCACACAGTAATCCCTGAGGGGGTGTTCAAGGGTGTTGAGAGCGGCGGCCCCGAATACGAGTCGCTCGCGGCGTTCGGAGCTAAGACGGGAGTTAAGGACCTCTACTACGTTACAGCCGCAAACCACCTCGCCAACGAGCTCGGCCTAGATGTAATATCCACCGGCCAGGTGATAGCCACAGCGATGGAGTGGTATGAGGCGGGGGTAATAGACAAGGCTAAGGCTGACGGGCTTGAGCTCACTTTCGGCAACGGCGAGGCCGTGGTGGAGCTAGTCAGAAGGATTGGAACGAGGAAGGGGGATTTCGCAACCCTGCTCGGCGAGGGCTCCCTTAAAGCCGCCCAGATCCTAGGTAAGGACGCGATGTACTACGTCATGCACGTGAAGGGTCTCGAGATGGCTGCCGACGAGGTCAGGACGAGTAAGGGTGAGGCCTGGTCCCACATGGTCTCCCCGAGAGGGGCTGACCACCTGAGGCCTTGGGCATCGATAGTGGACGCTTTCGGGTACCTGAGCGAGGAGTTCGGCATCACCGAGAGGCCCGACCCCTTCAAGGAGGAGTTCAAGTCCTGGGTCAAGCCGCTGGAGGAGTACTCGATGACCACCAACCTGCTCGGCGTATGCCTCTTCACAGTCATAACGCTCGCGGTCAGGGCCGAGACGTGGACCAAGCTCCTCAACCACGCCGCAGGCTACGATTTCACGATGAAAGACCTCCTTAAGGCGAGTGAGAGGGTCATAAACCTTGAGAGACTCTTCAACGTTAGGGAGGGCTTCAGCAGGAAGGACGACTACCTGCCTGAGAGGTTCAGCAGGGAGCCAGGCGATGGCGCCGTGGTGGATCAGGACAAACTCCTCGACATAATCTACGAGATAAAGGGATGGGACAGGAACGGGGTGCCGACTAAAGAGAAGCTGAAAGAGTTAGGCCTAGAATGAGGACGGTCGACTGGATCATAGCCCTGAGGGGGGATTCCCACCCTAGAGAGCTGATGATAGAGATCACTACAGCTTGCAACTACATCTGTCCGCACTGTTTCAGGTTTTCCATCAAGGACTTCAGAACCTGTTACATGGACTTGAGGCTATACACCCACGTGCTCGACTCAGCCATCAATGCAGGTATTGGGAGAGTCGTGTTCTCAGGGTGGGGTGAACCCACAGTGCACCCCAACATCCTTGAGATGATAGACGAGGCAAAGGGTAGGGGGTTATCCGTAGCGATTAACACCAACGGCTCCAGGCTTGACGAGCTGTCTGAGGAGTTAGTGAGGCTGGGTGTGGATGAGGTGTTCGTAAGCATCAACCAATCTGAGTTGAATCGAGACGCACTACAGGGCGTTAAGCAACTTAGGATGCAGAGAATCCTCAGGAGGGCTGAGAAGCCTGTGATCAAGGCCATCTACACGGTCACGAAATCCAGCGTCAAGGGAGTGAAGGAGGCGATCAAGCACGCTAGGGAGCTGGGCGTGAGGGAGCTACACTTCAACTACTACATACCGTACCCCGGAGGACCGGGGGAGCTCGACTGCCTCAACGACGGTGAGTGCAGGGAGGAATTCAACAAGATGCTGAGCGACGCCGCTCCAAGGATCTTAGGGGCAGGGGTTCGCTTCACACACGCAGGGACGACCCCGAAGTTCGCTAGGAGCTGCCCTTTCGCAAGCAACAGAGCCCTCTTCGTGAGGTGTGACGGATGGGTAGCACCCTGCCTCTACTACTCGAGGTCATGGAGGACTAGAGTCCTCGGAGTCACCAGAGAATTGAGGGAGGTGTTGCTCGGCAGGCTCGGGGAGGTAAGCCTTCTGAATATCTGGAGGGGTAGGTATTCGGAGATGCTCTTCAGACTTCACTTCAACCACCTCCCCTCATGCTTGGAGTGTCCCTTCATGGAGGGGTGTGGGTTCACGTCAACTAATGAAGCCGACTGCTGGGGGAACACGCCCAGCTGCGCACACTGTCCATACATGCACAAGCTCTCATACTGCCCGCTCTGAGGTATGTGTGAAAAAGTTTTGTTTTTAACTCTTCAAACCTTTCGGAGTGAGCAGGCTTGAACTTCACAGGTATTGAAGCACTGGACTCACTATCTTCTGCTTCAGCACGTCTATGAACCCCTTGTCCGTCACTGCATAAAGGGGGATGGCGGCCAGGGGTATGAAGATGAGGAACATGAACGGGTGGTAAATCGATATGCCGAGGTCCTGTGCGGCTCTCCTAAGCTCCTCAACCTTCTCAGCCACCTTCGTAGGGGGCTCGTCCGACATCAACCCAGCTATGGGCAGCGGTAGCTCAGCAACTACCTCACCACCATCGATCACTACCTGCCCTCCCTGCAGTTCCGCAATCCTGTTTACTGCGAGAGCCATGTCCTCGTGGTTAACCCCCAGAACCACTATGTTGTGGTTATCGTGAGCCATTGACGATGCTATAGCGCCCCTCCTCATGTTGAAGCCCCGTACGAAAGCCGTGCCTATACCTCCTGACCTGCCGTGCCTCTCCACGACGGATATCTGGGCAACGTCCCTTCTGGGATCGGGGTATACCACGCCGTCAACTATCTCCATAACCTCTTCATCGTGTTCGATAATCGGTATGTGCGGCGGCACCCTCATAACTATCATCCGCACTCTCCCCGACGCCCTCTCAACCCTGTACATCAGGTCGTTTACTTCGATCCTTCTGGCTAGCCTGACCGTGTTGTGGAGGGAGGGATCCCGCTCAACTGGAGGCACCTCCTTAACCATCCTCCCGTCACGAGCTACGACCTCCCCACCTGCTATCACGGTCCTCACACGGAATTTCTCCAGATCATCGACTATCAACACGTCACCGTGCCTGCCGGGGGCCAGCAGGCCTACCTCGTGGTCGATCCTGTAACTCTCAGCTGTGTTTATGGTGACCATTTGGAGGGCGGTCAGTGGGTCGACGCCCTCCTCAACAGCCCTCCTGATTAGGTGGTCGAGGTGTCCTTGATTCAACAGATCCGGGGCATCCACGTCGTCGGTAATCATTAGGGCGTACCTCGGGTCGACACGCTTCTCAATCAGGACCCTGACGGTTTCGTGCAGGTTCTTAGCCACTGAGCCCTCCCTCATCATTAGTCTGAGCCCGTTCCTCACTCTCTGCAACGCCTCCTCAGCCGTGAAGGACTCGTGGTCGGACCTCACTCCGAAGGCCGTGTATGCTGATAGTGCTTGATCCTTGAGCATCGGTGCGTGACCCTCCAGAGTCTTCCCATGCCTCCTCCCCACCTCAACCGCTGCCAGGTAGTCTGGATCTCCTAGGAGGAGGTTGGTGGCGACTATCTCGCTCAGACCCACTGCCTCCGGCAGTTTAATGAGCTCCTCCACATCGTCAGGACCTAGCTCACCACCAACAGTCTCAAGTCCTGGATGGAACGGTAGTTTAACAGGGACTAGGAAGTAGAGCCTCAGCGGAGTCTTCCTAGCCTCATCTATCATCGCTTTAATCCCTCTAACACCGGCCACGAGGCCTACTTCATGAAAGTCCGTCACAACCGCCGTAGTCCCACGCGGCATCACTGCCTCGGCGAACCTCCTGTACGTCATGAGGCTCGTCTCCACGTGGACGTGCCCGTCAATTAAACCCGGCGTTAGGTACGCGCCCTCTGCATCAACGACCCTGGTAGTGCTGCCTATAGTGTAGTTGACGTCACCTACGGCCGCCACCCTGCCGTCGGCCACGGCAACCCCGCCGGGGTATACCTCCCTCGTCACCACGTTCACGATGTTCCCGTTAATCACGACCAAGTCCGCGGGTTCCCTGCCTAAAGCGACCAGGACGTGCCTCCCGAAGGACATATACATCCACGTGTCTATGTCGCGGTGAACGTTAATAAATGTTTTTCAAGTATGTTTGAACTTAATTTAATACACTAGGCTAAAGGCGTCTGAGTATTTTTAACATATTTATTGTAAAAAGTGTCTACTGGTTAGCGAGTTAAGCCAGGCACGCTCATCCGGCTCTCGCAGACCTCGACTATTGTGATTGCGTCATATAGTCGATGTCCTCTGTAATCCCCTACCACCACTTCAGTGGTCCGTCCTGGGGTCATGAGCGAGGCTACCTCATCCCGTAACTACTTCCTTAAGGGAGTCCTCCAGGATGTCCAGACCCTTATGCAGTAGCTCCTCCTCAATCGTCAGCGGCGGGTGGAGCCTCACCACGTTGAGGAGTAGGCCAGCCCGTAGGAGCAGTAACCCCTTCTCCCTGGCCTTGCTTATGAGTTTCGAAGTCTCCTCCACGGCCGGCTCCTTAGTCCTGTGATTCCTAACCAGCTCCATGGACAACATGACCCCTAAACCCCTCACATCTCCCACCAGCTCATACCTCTCGTGCATCTCATCCAACCTCCTCCTAATGACCCGGCCTAACCTCTCAGCCCTCTCAACCAGCTTATCCCTAATCATTATCTCTATCACCTTAAGAGCCACCGCACACGATACTGGATTCCCCCCGTAGGTGCCTCCGAAACTCCCCGGATACGTCCTTTCCATGATTTCTTTCCTACCTACCACAGCGGACAGCGGCAGCCCGTTGGCCATCGCCTTAGCCGTTATCATTACGTCAGGCTCGACACCGAAATGTTCTACAGCCCACCACCTGCCCGTCCTCGCCCAGCCTGACTGGACTTCATCGTCTATCAGCAGTATCTCGTGCGCCTCGAGGAATTTCTTCAACTCCCTAACGTAATCTGGGGGCGGCACTATGAAGCCACCCTCCCCCTGAATCATCTCCATGATGAAGGCGGCCACCCTCTCTGGAGGGGTTCTCACGTGGGTGAGCCACTTAACGATGTAGTCTAGGCATGCCAAACCGCACTCAGGGTGTTCGTGTTTTAGAGGACATCTGTAGCAGTATGGGTACGGAACGAACTCGACGCCGGGTATGAGGGGCTCCAACCCTACCTTATAGGGCTTGTGCTTTCCGGTGGTCGCTAACGCGTACCCGTACGTCCCCCTGCCGTGGAAGGAGTTCTCATAGGAGACCACCACAGGCCTGCCGGTGACCTGCCTAGCAATCTTAATAGCGTTCTCAGTCGCTTCGGAGCCGCTGTTCTGGAGGAGGACCTGCTTCTCTGAGGGCCCCGGAGCTATCTTAGCCAGCTTCTCAGCCAGCTCAACGTACGGTCTGTAGTTGGCGACCATGAAGCACACGTGCCACAACTTCCTCAACTGTTCCTCAGCAGCCTTAACTAACTCTGGGTTGGCGTGACCTAGGGAGGTGACCCCTATACCGCTGGTGAAGTCTATGTAAGCCCTGCCATTGACATCGTAGAGTAGTGCGTTCTCCCCCCTCTCAACCGTTATTGGATGGTAGACCGCAACGCCCCTCATGACGTACCTACCACGTAAATCTAGATAAGGATCTGACACGCATCATACCAATTACAGTAACTCCCGAACACCACTTAAATACTGAGCACCTTAAGCTCGAGTTGTTCAAGGCAGTCCTGAAGCCTGTGTTAGGGACGCGTTCAGGCAAGCAATGTTCTGCAGGTCTTGCGAGTTGGGGGACTCAAACACGGTTTGAGGACGCTAAGCCTCGCTCATGCGCTCAACCTCAATCAACATCTTTTCATGGATCCTCTCATCGTTAACTATCTTGTCGAGCAACGCCTCAACTATTCGCGATATTCCGGCCGGCTGTGTTTTGAGGTGTTCCCTGATTAGGGGGAGTGCTAGTTGCTGGTACGTTTCCTCCCCAATCGCTACCTCAACCCATTTCTGACCCTCAATGAACTCCTTTAACGAGGCTGTCTTACCGCCCCTCAAATTGAGGATGGCATTGCTGACCATACGCCATGGCCCCCCCTACCACTTCCTCGCAGCTGTCAACAGGCTCATACGCCTTCGCTGCCTTACCGAGCATCTCAATGACTGACGCGTGCAGGTTGCTCTCCATGGATATGCTCTTCAGAGCCGCGTAGAGAATCCCGGTTGCATCACCCTGCTTTAGCACTTTCTCAGCGAAGAGATCTATCGCCAATGCAGTGATCTTCTCGAGCTCTGAAGTGCAGTACAACACCACGCCCAGAGACGTCATTTCCCTCACCAAGATACTCCCCATTCCAAGGCTTAAATTGCTGTGTTATCGCACCGTGCGACGCCCGTCGAAGTAGGGGTCCTTAACTCATTTGAAGAGGGTCCTCGATCCTTAAGGGCTGGTTTTCCTCAGTAGGTGCTATGCTGGCTACACCGTCGTCGCTGAATACATAGACACCCCTCTCCACGCGGATGAGCCTGCCCGTTGCCGACGAGTGTACTGGAGTTCCGCCGATCCAGGTCAGGATATCGCCCTTCCTTATGTGTGCGCCCGGCTCTACGGCGGGTTTCGGGAACCCCTCCGCTGAAGCCCTCACTTGAACTAGCTTGCCGTAGTAGGTCTTCCCTGTAGGGCGGGCGGCAGGACCGTTACCACTAACCACCCCGAGGCCTGCTAAAGTCCCGAGGGCAACTCTGAAGAGAGTCTCCCCCCACTCCTCACTGTAGTACCCGTCGCCGCCAACGGTCTCTATAATTGCTGCAGGTATGCCGCTGTGCGCGGCCTCGACGAACAGCTGACCGCGCGTGCCGGCGGACTCCACGACAACGTCCCACGGTATTAAGTCGGTGAACTCCCTGACTCTAGGGAATTCCCTGTGGAGGGCAAGCACATACTGATATGAATTCAGGCCAGCGCAGTGGAGATCCAGCACGTAGTCGGACGAGGACGCAAGCTCCCACACGAACTTGACTACCTTCCTAGTGACGGTGGAGCCAGCCCCTTCAGGGAAGACCCTGTTCATGTCTACGTAGTCCACCGGATTGAACCTCGTCCTGGCATTAAATCCCAACACATTAACCACAGGCACTACAGTCACAGCCCCCTCAACACCGTCCCTCAGTCTCAGATATTCAATCAGCTTGTAAGCAACGTAGACCCCCGTAACTTCATCGCCATGTATAGCGGCCGTAATCAAAACTCGCGGGGACCTCCTAGACCCGAAGACGTAGTGCTTAAGCCTAAGTCCAGGCAGATCTAAAGACCGTGAACTCACGAGCACCCCTGGATATTCTAGGGGCTAATCAATAAAATAGCGTGTAGGAACTGAAAGGCGGTGTATGGTAGGGTCTAGGCTTAGATAATGTAATCATCAAAAAGCCAAGATAACATGTTAAAATTATTTAATATTATATTTATTATATTATATATTTAGGGGTGTGACGCATGGATTATTCCCTCACCACCGGCAGTGGCGAGTTAGATGCGTTAATTGGGGGACTACTGCCTCGCAGTATGGTGCTAGTTGTTGGTCATCCCGGTGCCGGTAAGACCACACTCGCTTCTCAGATCTGCTACGCCAATACCTTGAGAGGGAAAAAGTGTCTATACGTGACCTTCTACGAGGATAAAGATAAGCTCTTCAGGAATATGAGTAGATTAGGTATAAACTTGTCTGAAGCCGAGAGTAAGGGACTCCTTAGTTATGTGAAGTTACCGACGATTTCTGTAGATGAGATGTTGAAGGTCATGACGGAGCTCTTAACCAGAGGCTCCTATGATGTGGTAGTCATAGATTCCATAAACCCCACGCTCGAGCTAAGCGAGCCGAAGGAAGCTCAGAGGGCAGTCCTACTGAACTTCTTCTACCAGCTGGTCAACATCATAAACGGACTGTTAATAGTCTCTGCGGAGATACCTCTGGGCAGGGAATCGCTGAACCTTGGTTCAGTAGAGTTCGTTGCTGATGCCATAATCTACTTGAAGCACAGGGTGACGTACGGCTCGCTATCGCGCGTGCTGGAGATCAGGAAGATACGTGGGGCACCGCTCTCAATCGTCGAGTTTCCGTTCTCGATTGTTGAGGGTAAAGGACTTAAGGTGTACATACCTCCGAGGCTTGAGAGGGTTATTGCAGGTAAGGGTGAGACGTTTAAAACGACCTTGAGCGCCATTCCAGAGCTCGTCGGACCCATTAACAGAGGTGACCTCGTGTTCATCAGCAACCCGCCACACGGAAGGACGCCCTTGGTCATCATACCGGTTGTAGACTTAGCCGTTACGAATGATGCGAGGGTTCTCCACATATCTTACAGGTACTCGCCGGACGAGGTGAGGGATACTTACGCCCGGGTGTTTGAAAGCTATTTCGGCGTGGAGAGGGACTATACATTGAAAGCGCTGGACAAGCACTTCTACATTGATTCAGTGAATCCAGCCAGTTACTCACTGTCGCACATGCGGGCCTTAACGAGGGAATTAATAGAGAGGCTTGATCCGGATATAGTCGTGTACCACGGCGTGGACGCCCTTAAGGGGGTTATTCGAGAGCAGGAGGAGTATTGGGCAATGCTCATGAACGAGCTCGTTTGGCTTAAGAACATGGGTAAGCTTGTAATACGATACGCCTCCAGAGTCGATCCGTATTGGACCAGAATGAACGAGGCCCTATCCGACATAGTCGTCCGGGCCTACTATAGGCGTGAGGGCGTTCACTTGAAGCCCGTATTCTATATATGGAGACGTGGGATGAACCCAACTATATTCGATTATACTGAGAGGGATTCCGAGAAAGCGACTTTGGAGCTTAAGGAACTGGCTAAAATGGTTAGGGAGGATGCCAGCGCGGGGGTGAAAGGATGACTAGGCTGAGGGGAAACAAGGTACAGGATAGCATTAGAAGCTACGCCAGGAACGTCGCTCCCGGGCTATTCTACTTACTGGACTTGTACTGCCTTAAACTCACGGGGAGGGACTGCGTGACACTCCTGCTGGACGAGCCCGAGACCCTCAGGGAAATCATTGCGGGGATATACGGTTCATCGCCAGCGGTTAGAGTGATTGCAAGGATGTTGCTCCATCCCTTGAAACTGGAGATAAATGTTGACAAGTCTGTGGATGAGTTGGTTGAGCTGTTCATGAACAACCCCGTGGAACTGCGTAGAGTGCTGTATGAGCATGCATGATCACGTAAGCGGTCCACGCATGCATTCATCCACCAACACCTTCATCACTATTCAAGCATGCTTCATAGTAGGGGGTTGTGCTGCAAGCCACGGCCTGTCAAAAGAGCGGGTCTAGGTTGTGATGAGCGTGTTGACGCTTATCCCTCGAAGACTGCTTTGAGGACTCTTAGTATGTTTTCATGCGCTATCTTCTTAACGTCCCCCTCTGAAAACCCTCTCTCCATGAGTCTAGCGTAGAGTGCCGGCAACTTATCTATGCTTTCAAAGCCTTCAGGTGCTGGCAGTCCGAACAGTCCAAGAAAGTCCGTGCCTACCGCGAGCATGTGGACTCCGTAGGTTTCACGGACGTATGTGAAGTGCTCCACGACATCATCTAGCGTTGCTTTAGGCTTAGCCGATGTGAGGGGTCCTATAGCTGAGATGCCGATCACCCCTCCGTTTCTGTGAAGGGCTTCCAGCACGTCATCACCGACATTCCTCGACTTATCCACGAGCCTCCTGACGTTCGCGTGACTCACGATCACGGGCTTCCTGCTCACTGTGAGAACGTCTAAGGATGTCCTCCCACTGGCGTGGGCTAAGTCCACTACGATCCCGAGCTTATTGGCTGTCCTGACTAACTCCTCGCCCTCGCCCGTCAGCCCTACGTCCTTCCTGACCGCACACCCGCATCCGTACTTGTTCTGATAGTTCCAAGTCAACCCCAAACTCCTGAGTCCAAGCTTCTTAAGGAGGACTAGGTCGTAGGGATCGTCAATCGGCTCCGCCCCCTCTAGATGTAGGAGGAAACACAGGCCCTCACCCCGCAGGCATCCCTCAACGTCAGAGAGCTTCTCCACTATCTTAACGCCGTAGACCTCGGCCATCCTGTGGTAGATTGAGAAGTGCTCTAGGAGGAGAGCTTGAGGTGCCCTGTACTTCATCGCCGGAAGCCACCTACCGTAGAGCTTCTCGAGGGCGCTGGACTCCTCCGGGCTGAAGCTCTCAGTGCAGAGGAACATCGCGGCGAAGACGACGCGGACGTTCGCCCTCCCGTACTTAGGTATGTCCGCTGTACGGCCCGCTACGTCCTCCCCGAAGTCTCCGAGCGGTGAGTCACCGCCGTGGTGGAGGTAGTGAGCCGACACGTCTTCGTGAAGATCCACGGTAGGAGGTAGGGAAGTAAGTGACGTATGCCACATCCCACTCAAACCTCTCAGTGAGATTACGGCCCACCGCCTTTATATTTCACCCAGTCCTCCACCGCTATCCCCTGTTTTAGGTTGGCTCGCTACGCCCCTGCTGGTGTGGTTGGTGGTTTGGGAAATTGAAGCGGCTGAAGACCCTGCAGTTGATGAGGGCCAGTGCAGGGATCTGCTTGGAATGCCTCTGAATGGTGGGCCTTCGGTCGTAGCTGTTAAGCACTACCCCCAGACGGCTTGTGGTCAGGCTGGTTTCCGTGCACGTTGTTCCTCACGATCTCATCCATCTCCTCCCCTATCTCCCTTGACCTCCTGCACGAGGACTCGACGACCTCCATCAGCCCCGCCTTGATCCCCTCGGTCTCAAGTATCTTCAGCCCTCTTATCGTGGCGCCTGCCGGGGTCGTCACCTCGTCCCTGATCTCAGCCGGGTGGGCCTTCAACTCCTTAAGCAGTCTGGCGGTTCCCTCGATCATGTCCAGCACCACCCTGTACGCGAGGTCCCTGGGCATTCCGGAGGCCACGGCACCCAGGACGAGGCCGTCTATCACCTCGGCCATGAACGCGGGGCCGCTGCCTATCAGGCTCGTCCACACATCCATATACTCCTCGGAAACCCAGTAAACGCTGCCCAAGCACTGGAGGACCTTCTCAACTAAGGCCCTGCCTGAGTCGCTGACACCGTCTCCCGCAGTAACGGCCGTAGTGGACCTCCCAACCAAAGCGTTTATGTTAGGCATAGCCCTGAAGACCTCGGCCCCGTTGAGGACCTTACCCAGTGTGCTCAGCTTGACACCGGCCATTATAGATACAACGACCCTGTCAGACCACAGGCCCTCCGGAACCTGGCTGTAGAGCTCCGGGAAGTGATGCGGCTTAACACTTATAACCACTAAGTCGGAGTTACCCACCACACGGGCGTTATCCCTGAAAACCCTAGCACCAAGTCCTGAAACCCTAGCAAGAGTCTCATCACTCCTCCCACTAGCGTAAACAACCACATCAGGCATGCAGGACCTAACAGACCTAATGATCGCAGACCCTATCCTACCAGCACCCAAAACACCAACACTAAACCCACCCACACTCCCACACCCCAACCGTGTTTTGTAATCTATTACAGTTGTTTCCTATAAATTATATCTGGTTCCCTTTAGCTACTTCAAAACTTCGAGACCTGCGTCAAAGCGTATAAGTATATCTCCTTTCTACCCGGTTAGGAGTGGGAAGGCAGAGATCTTATACGCCAGGAGTATCGTAGAGGCTGGGCACGACGGACTACCAAGTAGCATCAAACCCATATAGGATACATTCCAATATTCACCACTACTTCTATGCATGTTTCCCCATGAGTAGATTGTCTGAGTTCACGTTAACGATCTCAAGCCTGAATAGAGTAAAGTTCGGAAACTATATAAAGTCATCACCCATCGCAGTCCGACACGCGCTGAAAGAGTCCTTAACGCCGATTTTGGAAGAATGGTCCCTAGAACAGTTAATCATGAGAATGAGGACTCAGTTTATTTAGGGATTACGCCCCGCAAACGTGCTCGTTATGAGGTGTTGGTTTAACGTGTTAGTTGTAACTACGTCTTACTGTTGGTTGTTCTTATTTAACTTGTTTATGTTAATTCTTGCTATGAACTTGCGGAGATAAAGCTTATAAATTTACATATATATGTTTAAATGAGTGTGTGTTTGGGGGTGTGTTGTGTGGGTTTAACAGGTGTTTCGGGCGTTAAGTTCCTCGCCCTGGGTTTGGTTGTTGGTTTTGGTTTGGGATGGTTCATGAAGCCTGTTGGGACTCAATCTGTTGTTGGGCATGTGAGGTTCACTCTTGACTGGGCTTATCAAGGCCCTCAGGCGCCGTTCCTAGTGGCTCTGTATAAGGGGTTCTTCGCTGAGGAGGGGCTTTCCGTCACGATTGACAGGGGTTACGGCTCGGCTAAGGTGATCAGCGATGTTGCGGCCGGGATGTTCGACGCGGGGTTCGGCGACATCAACTCCCTCATAGAGTTCAAGTCGAAGAACCCTGACGCTAAGGTTAAGCTGGTGGCGGTCATCCACGTCAGGTCACCTCTGAGCGTCGTGACGCTGGCGAGGACTGGGATCCAGACGTTGAAGGACCTTGAGGGGAGGAGACTCGGGGCGCCGGCGGGCGATGCTGCGAGGAGGGTCTTCCCAGCGCTCGCCAACGCCGTCGGCGTGGACCTGAATAAGGTTGAGTGGGTCACGATGGACGTCCCCCTTAGGGAACCCATGCTCGCCAGGGGGGATGTGGACGCCGTGACGGGGTTCTACTATACGGTGGTGCTCAACCTGCTGGGGTTAGAGATCCCTGAAGGCGAGGTAAGGGTCTTCAAGTACGGCGACCACCTGCCGCTGCTGGGGAACGGCATAGTCGTTAACGAGGACTTCCTGAGGAGTAACCCGGAGGCCGTGAGGAGGTTCCTGAAGGCCGTCGTGAGGGGCATTAAGTACGCGATACAGAACCCCGACGACGCGGTGGAGATACTAACGATGAGGGACCCAACCCTCAACAAGACCGTTGAGAAGGCGAGGCTGATTATGGCCCTAGAGATCATCAACGTGAAGGGGGTGACGGACAAGCACGGGCTGGGCTACGTCGACCAAGCAACCATTGAGGGATGCATAGACGTGGTTGTACGCACCTTCGGACTCGGCAGGAAGCCCTCGCTAGGCGAGATCGTCGACCTCAGCTACCTCCCGCCGCTTGAATACGGAACTCCATGACAATGTGATGCTGATGAAGGACGCGCTCCTGAGACTTCATCACGTCACAGTCAAGTACGGCAACAACGGCGGCGAGCTGGTGGCGGTGAGGAACGTCAGTCTAGACGTAACGCCCGGCGAGGTCGTCGCCATCGTGGGGAGGAGTGGATGCGGCAAGACAACCCTACTCAAGACCATGGCCGGACTCGTCAAACCTGTTGAGGGGGAGGTGATCTTCAAGGGACGCAGGGTCGTCAGCCCACCGAAAGGTGTGGGAGTCCTCTTCCAGACCCCCCTACTCCTGCCCTGGAGGAACGTGTTGAGGAACGTCCTACTGCCGATAGAGATAGCCGGCGAGGACATCGGTAAGTACGTCGGCAGGGCGGCCGAACTCCTTGATAGAGTCGGTCTGAAGGGGTTTGAAGGCAGCTACCCGTGGGAGCTCTCAGGGGGGATGCAGCAGAGGGCGGCACTCTGCCGGGCACTCATCCATAAACCCTCCCTACTCCTGCTGGACGAGCCCTTCAGCGCGCTCGACGCGATCACTAGGGAGGAGATGTGGATCCTAACCCAGGAGATCATCTCATACGAGGGGTACACCGCAGTGCTGGTGACGCACGACGTCAGGGAGGCCGTCCTACTGTCCGACAGGGTTGTCGTGGTGGGCGGCAGGCCGGGCACAATCAAGGCCGAGGTCAGCGTGCCCTTTACTAGACCCAGGGGGCTGGAGCTCCAGTACAGCGAAGCCTTCAACGAGCTTGTGGCGAAAGTGAGGAGCCTGCTGGGTGATTGAGTGTGGGCATCAGATACAGGATAAGGGTCCCGGGCTCGCTCCTAGCCATGACGACTGTGTGTGCGGTTTGGGAGCTGAGCGTACGCCTTCTGAGCGTCCCTCAATACGTGTTGCCAGCTCCCTCCGTAATCCTGCTGAGCGCGTCGAAGTACTCTTGGTACCTAACCCACAACCTGCTCGACACCCTCACCCACGCCGTGCTAGGACTCGCGCTCGCTGCCGCCTTCTCACTCGCCCTCAGCCTTCCCCTAGCCTACAGCGGCTCCCTCAGGAATGCTGTGTACCCGCTCATAGCAGGATTCAACGCCATACCCAGGGCGGCGCTAGTGCCCCTCCTAGCACTGTGGTTTGGTCTCGGCTCAGTGCCGAAGGTGCTGACGGCCTTCCTGATAGCGTTCTTCCCAATCCTCGTACCCACCCTCACGGCGATGGTGACGGTGGAGAGGGAGCTCCTGGAGATGCTCCTCTCCTTCGGGGCCACTAAGGGTCAGATACTGACTAAGGTCGCCGTACCGAGGGCGATGCCGTACTTCCTGAGCTCGCTCCACATGGGCCTGACCAGCGCCTTCGTGGGCACAGTGATCGCGGAGATGGTGGCTTCAGATAAGGGCCTCGGATACGTAATACTGTCCTCGACATCAAGGCTTGACACCCCGTTAGCTTTTTCATGTTTGATGCTCCTAGCTCTCGTGACCTTCACCGCCTCAAAGGCGTTGAGCCTGACTGAGAGGAGGGTTGTGGTGTGGGCCTACAGGGCAAGCGCCTGACAGTCAGGCCGGAGCTCTGCACCGGCTGCTCTATATGCGAGCTAATCTGCAGCTTCACGAAGTTCAGGGTATTCAACCCAAGGAAGTCCATGGTGAGAATACATTACAACCATAAGCTCGGCCGCCTCGAGAAAGCCGTCACGTGCAGCCAGTGCGGCGCCTGCATGGCCGCATGTCCATCAGGAGCGATACGCAGAGGGAATGGCGTTGTGATCATAGACCACAGCAGGTGTGGCAGATGCCTGACATGCGTCAACACATGCCCAGAAGGCCTAATCCAGGTGGTCGACGGAACGCCGCACAAGTGTGACCTGTGCGGCGGTATCCCTCAATGCGTGAGGTACTGTGTGAGGGGTGCGCTCAATGTCGTCTCTTAAGGGATATGCTGGCAGGATACTCTACGTAGACTTAACGAGGGGTAAGTACTGGACGGAAGAGTTGCCCGAATCCGTAGTCAAGGCGTACGTAGGGGGGAACGGGCTCGCCGCCCACCTACTCTGGAACCTCATCAGCGAGGAGGTTGACCCTCTGAGCCCTGAGAACCCCTTAATAGTGGCGACAGGTCCCGCCACCGGCGCGCTCTCACCATCGTCCGGGAGATTCGCGGTCGTCACGAAGTCCCCGCTCACCGGGGCTTGGGGGGAGTCACATGCAGGCGGCTTCCTCGGCCCCCAGATCAAGTACGCTGGCTACGACTTCTTAGTGATCACCGGAAGATCGCCTAAACCGGTAACGCTGGTGGTGGATGACGGGAGTGTAGTCCTGCGGGACTCCCACGACCTCTGGGGCTTGAGCACGGCGGACACCACCGACGAGCTCAGGGGGGTGGTCGGTAGCGATTACCACGTCATGTGCATAGGTCCTGCGGGGGAGAAGCTAGTTAAGTTCGCGTCAGTGATGGTCGACTACTACAGGGCATTCGGCAGGACCGGCGTGGGGGCAGTGATGGGCTCCAAGAGGCTGAAGGCGGTGGCGGTCAGGGGAGGCAAGGACGTCGTGGTCCACGACCCGGACAGATATATTGAGGTTCTTGAGGACTTCCTGTGGAGGAACACTGAAGGGCCTTGGGCGTTCCCAGCGCAGGCGAGTCTGGGCCGGTTCGGCACTCCCTGCCTAGTGACGGCCATGAATGCCATCGGCAGATTGCCTACTAAGAATCACTGGACGGGCTACTGGGAGCGTGCTGAGGAGATCAGCGGTGAGGAACTCCTGAAGTACAGGGTCTCCAGAGGTTCATGCTTTTCGTGCATGATAATGTGCAAGCACATAACGAGGGTTGACGATGGGGTCTACGCAGGAGCGATGTCAGGCGGGCCTGAGTACGAGAGCGTTGCCGCGCTGGGTTCGAACCTCCTAATACACGACATCAAGGCGGTAATATACATGAACACTCTCTGCAATCTCTACGGTCTGGACACCATATCAACGGGTAAGGCGATCTCGTTCCTGTTCGAGTGCTACGAGAAGGGATTAGTTGAGAAGAAGAATGTAGACGGCCTGGAGCCCGTGTGGGGGAATGCGGAGACCGCCGTCGAACTCATTAAGGCGATAGCTGAGAGAAGAGGCATCGGCGACTTGCTGGCCGAAGGGGTTAGGAAGGCCTCGGAGGTGCTTGGACATCGCACTCGACACTACGCTCTTCACGTTAAGGGTCTTGAAGTGTCCGCCCAGGATCCGAGGGCCCACAAGTCCGTGGGTTGCACTTGGGCCATATCGGTCAGGGGCGCTGACCACCTGCGCTCGCTGACAACGGTTGACGAGCTAGGCTACAGGGACATAGCTACTGAGAGGTTTGGCCCGGTAATGACTGACGCTATATGCGACAGGCTGACCGAGAAGTATAAAGGGGTCGTTGTCAAGGACCAGGAAGACCTCTTTGCACTCGTGGACTCGATAATAATGTGTAAGTACGGCACTATGTGGCCCCCCATGTACTACTTCGACTTCATAGCTAAGCTACTGCCGCCTCTGACCGGCATCAAGGAATTCAGCGACGTTAAGTACTTGAGGCTGACCGCTGAGAGGATCGCCAACCTTAAGAGGTGCTTCAACCTAAGGGAGGGGGTGGGGAGGGAGTCCGAAACTCTCCCTCAACGCTTCACCGAAGAGCCGATGCCCACAGGACCCTCAAAAGGACACACATGCAATCTAGAACCCATGCTAAGGGAGTACTACAGTCAGAGGGGTTGGGACTACGAGTCAGGGTTGCCGTACGAGGAGACTCTGAAGAGGCTGGAGTTGAATCAAGCGGCCGACGCCTTGAAGAGGAGGTATAGGTTGCCGAGGTGGGAGCGTGGTAGTGGTTAGGCTTCACGGACTGTTGAGGGAGGAGGCAGGGACCACCGTCCTCAATGTGAGGGGATGCAATCTTGAGGAAGTCCTTCAGAACCTACCCCCTGAAGTGGGAGAGGTTTTAAGGATGTACGCGAAGCACCTGATAATCCTAGCTGATGGAAGGAGGATCTACGACATGAAAACGATTTTAGATGAAGATGCCACGGTTGACATAACCTTGCCAGTGGGGGGTGGGTAGGTAAGCACCCGCCCCGGTGTCCGGGAGCTTATACAACCACCGGGAGCGGGAGGGTTAGGAAGAGTAGAATGAGGTATGTCGTGCCGTACAGTACTTTGTCTCTGCCGCTGAGCTTTGAGAGCGTGTTGGCTGCGCCGTAGTGGGGCCCTCTCCCGGAGATCAGGAGCGCTATGACGGCGAAGATCCCCAGCCATATAAGGTTGGGCACGATTATGGACGTTATAATGCTAACAGTTATGACGGTCATCGACAGGATTGAGTGGGCTCTGACGTTGGTTAAGGACCTCATCACGTGACCGCCGTCAAGCTGCCCTATAGGCATTAGGTTGGCGAAGTGGACTAGCAGGAGGAACCAGGCTGCTAGGGCTATGGGGCTCAGGAGTACCACGCCCTCAACCTTAAGTAATTGGTCTATGAGGAGGGTGAGCGACGGCACCACGCCCAACTCCCTGATAAGGTCCGCCTCCAAGGCTGCCTGAGCAACCTCAACCGGTATTGTTGGCGAGCTGATGTATGAGAATATATAGAGAACTATGGAGAGGAGGACGCCTGCAAGAGGTCCTGAGATGCCTACTAGAGCCAGGCTCTTCACGTCCTTAGGGGGGTGGTAGGATCTGATGAAAGCCCCGAAAGTCCCGACGGGAGAGACTATGGGTGCGGGTATGGGGAGTGGGTAGGTGACGGGAACCCCCGCACGCCTGCTGGCTATGTAATGACTCAGCTCATGACCCATCAGCGGGGTCATAACCCCAGCCACGAATGCCGCAGTGCCTAAGATGGGGTCTATGTAGGGCACGCCCGCCCCGAAGCTCCTGTTCAACGCTGAAACAGTTGCGTTGTAGTTGGACAGGGTGAAGTACCCTGTAACAGCTACGGAGGCCACTGTGGCGAAGAGCATTATCATGAAGCGGTTGAACGTCTCCCTAGGTGTTGAGGCCCTCTTTGAGACCCTCAAGAACCTCATGCCCTTACTGCTGAAGAGCACGACCGAATAACCTTTAGGGACTAACGCGTTGTAGACTTCTGAGAAAGCCTCATCGACTGTGAGGCCCGGGAGAGGGTCGACCAAAAACTCAACAAGGTTCTCGTCTTCATACGTTAGTGCATGCGTGAAGTGTCTGGAGACGAGGAACTCAAGCTCCTCTCTACTCATCACACCATCACTTACTTAGATGCTTCCAGGCCGTACACACGGCCGAACAGTTTGTGTTCAACCTCAACAAGCTTGTTGACAGGAACTAGCTCAACCTCACCTGTGGGACGTCTCCTAACAACGGTTATCGGGAGGAGGCCCCTCCTCAACTCCTCCATGGCGATCACCACAGGGTCCTTAGGAAATCCCCTGATGTCGATTAGGGGTACAGCACCCAGACTGAGCTGTAGCGCCCTCGCAGCGACTATACGCGCCTTCTCATACCTGGTCAGCCTGTAGGGCTTGGTCCTCAGCTCTAATGACTTCAGATAATCGACGAAACCCTCACTCATTCACCACACCTACTGAATCAATAATACATTAATAAAGTATTTAAAAACGAACGTTACCCACTTTGAAGAGCCTAGTCGAGACCGCCGAACTTGCCTGCCTCAGGCATTTCAGCTCCTTCCTTACCCTTCTCCTCCTTCTTCATCGGGCTGGCCGCTATGACGTCGTCCGTCTTGAGTATCGCCGTGGCTGCCTCGGTAGCGGCTTTAATGACCTGCTTCTTAACCACCACCGGATCTATTATCTTGGTGGTCATCATGTCCTCCACTATCTTCCCGCCGAGCACCTCTATACCGGCGTTGACCTTACCCTCACTGTGGAGTCTCCTCAACTCCATTATAGTCTGCAGCGGGTCCATGCCAGCCGACTGAGCCAGTATGGAGGCGATCTCCTCAAGCGCGTCGGCGAAGGCCTGGATAGCGAGTTGCTCCTTACCGCTGACCTCCTCGGCCTTCTTCCTCAGCCTCAACGCCAGCTCAAGCTCCACAGCACCGCCGCCGGGCACTATCTTAGGGTCTCTAAGTATGTTGCGCATCGAGTGCAGTGCATCGTTGAAGGACCTCTCAGTATCGTCAAGTATCATGTCGCTCGAGCCTCTGATGAGTATTGTCACGGCCTTCGGGTTCTTGCACCCCTCAACAAACACCATCTTCTCGTTACCGACCCTCCTCTCCTCCACTAGGGCTGCGTAGCCGAGGTCGTTCGGGGTCAGGTCCCTGATGCTCGTCACTATCCTGCCTCCGGTCGCTCTCTCCAGCTTCTCCATGTCTGATCTCTTCACCCTCCTCACTGCTAGTATGCCTTTCTTGGCTAGGAAGTGCTGCGCCACGTCGTCAATGCCCTTCTGACACACCACGACATTAGCGCCGGCGGCAGCGATCTTCTCAACCATGTCCTTAAGGACCTTAGTCTCCTCGTCGAGGAACGTCTTTATCTGGTCCGGCGAGGTAATGTTTATCTTAGCGGTTATGTCCGGCTTCTCGATCTCCAGCGGGGCATCGAGGAGGGCTATCCTAGCGTTCTCAACCCTCTTAGGCATGCCCGGATGAACGACCTCCTTATCCAGGACTATACCGCTGACTAACTTCGTCTCGGCGAGGGAGGCGCCCTTCTTCTTCTCTATCTTGACGTTGTCAAGCCTCACATCGTAGGTCCCATCACCCCTCCTCTCAGCCACCTTCAGAGCCGCCTCGATGCTGAGGTCTATCATGTAGTCGATTATGTCCGGGGTCGCCACATACTTCGAGGCGAGGACCGAGTACACCACATTCCTTAACTCACGTTTAGAGGCCTCCAGACCCTCAGGGGTCTCCAGGTTCTGAATACCCACCCTATACCCCACCTCGTCGAGCAGCTCCAGAGCGGTGCTGGCGGCCTTCTTATAACCCTCAATCACTATCGTCGGATGTATGTTCTGATCCAGCAGGGCCTCAGCCTTGCTCAGCAACTCACCAGCGAGAACCACGGCTGAGGTAGTTCCGTCGCCGACCTCGGCGTCAGTCGCCTTAGCCACCTCAACCAACAGCTTAGCCGCCGGGTGTTGTATCTCCATCTCCTTGACTATGGCGGCACCGTCATTGGTGACGGTGACGTCGCCGAATGAGTCGACCAACATCTTATCCATGCCCCTAGGGCCTAAGCTCGTCTTAAGTATCTCGGCCAGAGCCCTAGCAGCTATTATGTTGTTCCTCAGAGCCTCACGGCCGTAGGTCCTCTGAGTCCCTTCCTTAAGGATTACCACAGGTATACCATAGACCGACATGTTCAACCCCATTAACTCATCATTGAGCAGTTCTATATAAACTTTTCGGTCCCATACTGCACTAAAGCTTATTAACCCATAAACGTAAAGGTCATCAGTTCTATCATCAAGCAATGAAGGAAATCGAACCTCCAAGACTAGTGAACCTCCCGTTCAAGGAATGGCTCCGCCGAAAAGCCGGCAGTACATTCACATTTATTTAGCTCCAGGCTGTTTGAATATTAGACTGAGGTGAAGACAGTGACTCAGGTCGGAGATAAACAGACCATGAATGAGGCAAGGCTGAAGCAGGCGATGCTCATGCTTGAGAAGATAGTGAATGACTCAAGCATACCGAGGAACATAAGGAGGGCCGCCATAAGCTCGCTGAACATGCTGAAGGACGCGTCACTGACGCCCGGCGTCAGAGCGGCTAACGCCATAGGTATTTTAGATGAGGTCACACAGGACCCCAACATGCCGATGCACGCTAGGACGGCGATATGGAATGTCATAGCGGTCCTGTCGACCGTTAAGGACTAACAACGCTACTGCAGGATGAAGTCAGGCAGGTGTGTTGCCCAGTGGGTCTGAGGGCTAGGGTTAGGGGGATTTATTCAACCGCCATATCCAAGATACTGCACGACAACGGCGTGGAGTTAGTGGACGTGACTCCGTCGATAGCGTCGAGGCTTAAAGTGAGTGAGAACAGGGGTCTTCCAGCGGACGTCACCGTCAAGACCGAGAACGACAACCCCTCACAGCTGATAGTTATAGGATTCCCGGACGCTGTGGAGGAGGTCGCCTCCATACTCGAGGTGAGCATCCCCGACATGCTGGTCTTCAAACCCCTGGCGGGGCTCTACGCGACCTTCAAGACACGCATCCTAGGTCATGAGGGGAGAGAGTGCGTGGTGCAGAGCCCGTGGGGCAAGGCAACACTGGTCGACTACAAGGAATGCACGCAGGGTAGGGAAACCCTTGTGACGACGATAAAGCTGATAACTAACAGCTCCGAGAAGATAGTGGTTTCTGAGAACATCAGGGTGGTGGGGAAGTACGCGATAGTTGGGAGGGGGTCCAGCGTCACCTTCAGCCACTTCATAAGGAGTAAGGAGAGGATATCACAGCTCATAGAGATATCGTCTAAGCACGTGCGTGAGGGCTACAGCATCAGGTGGAGGAGTAACTCCGACGAGGCGAGCCTCTCTGAAGTGATGGCTGAGCTGGAGGAGCTGAGGGAGAAGTACAGAGATCTCCTAGAGGAGGTGCGAGGGGCGCCACCACTTAAGGTGGTGTATGAGGGGGAGACCGCAAGATTCTACGAGCTCACATACAGTTCAAAACTATACCTCGACCAGGTCAGGAAGGAGGTCTGCCCAACAATCCACATGCACCACGTCTTCAGAGGTTGTGAGAGGGATGGAAGCTTGGTCGGGCTCCTCGACGCCCTCTCAGCCAAGGTGCCCGGGAGCGAGGAGGTCGAGATAGTTAATGAGTGGCTCCTGAGTGAGTTGAGGGAGGCTGATGAGGTGGTGGTGGAGCACAAGAAGATCTGGGACAAGACGATATTCATGAGGGGCGTCATCGACAAGGTGCTCAACGAGGGCGGGCCCGTCCTACAGCTCAAGCGAGTGTTCAGGACCCATGGAACATATGACGGGCTTGACGTAGGTAAGGAGGTCGGCGACATTGCGTTGACGTTCATGAGGGCAGGCTCCTCACACATAATCCACAAGTACTTCAGCAGGGACGGGAGGCTTAAAGGCGTCTATGTGAACTTCAACACGCCGGTGGAGATCCACCACTCTGGCAGGGTGTACTACGTGGATCTGGACGTAGATCTAGTCAGGTCCGAGAGGAGCGGTTGCAGAATGGTGGACTCAGAGGGCTTTCGCAGACTGATGGCTGAGGGAGTGGTGAGTCAGGGAATTCTGGAAAGCCTAATCAGGGACTTCCAGAAGGTTCTCCAGAACGTCTGCACGTAGCTCAAGCACAGAGGATGCCGAGCCTCGCGCATATGACGTCCCTGCAACTGCTGACGACCTCCTCCAGGCTCCTGGAGGCGTCGACCTCAATCATGAGCCCGTCCGCAACCAACCTCCTGTAGATCTCCCTAACCCTCCTCAGGAATGAGGCGTTCTCCTCAAGATATTTTATCTTGGTGGTGGAGGACTTCTTCCTGGCCAGGCCGAGCTCGGGGTCCACGTCTAGATATATGGTCACGCTTGGCTCAGGTGCGAAGGCGTTAAGGGTTCTAATCCACCCCACACTCACCCCCTTAGCTCCCTGATACGCTATGGAGGAGTAGTAGTACCTGTCGCTGACGACCACTCTGCCCTCCATCAAAGCGGGCTCGATCACAGAGACCACGTGGTTGTAGCGATCGGCCGCCATGAGGAAGGCCTCCATAACACCGCCTAGCCTCCTCCCGTAATCGCTTATGAGTCTTATGAAGTCCTCGCTGTAGGGTTCGTATGTGTAGAGGGTCTTAAACCCTTGCCTTTCCAGAAGTTCGGCAAGCCTCACAGATACTGAGGTCTTGCCAGAGCCGTCCAGACCTTCGAGAACTATGAAGTACCCCACGACACCCACCAGTGGGCGTTGAGAACCCCACCCTCAATACACGCGTTAGCGCCGCTCAATGCCTTCAGGGCGTTGAAGTCCGCTCCCTCGTCGAGGAGCCTGTAGAGGGAGACCCCCGCGAGAACGCACCCGGCCACCAGGGCGGGGTCGACTGATTTGACGGCCAACGCTTTAGGGGCTAGTCCCCTCCTGCTCAGCGCGTAGAGAACGTAAGGACCCACAGTGCTGCCCACGGCCGCCGGCGCTAGGAGGATGGTCCCGGCAATCCTCCCAACGCCCCTGACCTCAGCCAAGTCAACCGTCACATCCCCCAGGAAGGAGAAGGGCTTGGCAGCGACCATCAACACGCCGCACACACTATCAGCGCCGAACACCTTAGCAACACGGAGAGAAACCACGTCAACCACCGTGAAGGAACTCCTTGAGGATCTCGTGACGCTCCTTGAGAACCACCTTAACCCCCGCCAGCTTAGGCATGTAGTGGAGGGCCTTACCGGAGTCCGTCACCACGCACTTAACGCCCATCAAATCGAGTCTGGTGGTGACGGGGCACATCCCCCTGGCGAGTCTGACACCCATGTTGTTCAGCGTATCGACGAGACCCTCGTCGAGTTGCACGCCTTCACCGACACCGAGCCAGAGCTCAGGGACCTCCTCATTCCCTCCGAAAGACTTTCCCTCACGCACGACGTAATCAACTATAGCTGCCAGCTCCTTCTGCGAGAGGTGAGGACAGCCTATAAAGTAGAGGACCCCACCGCCCTCGCAAACTTCCCGCACCTCAGCGTCGGACTCCCTCAGCAACTCTGCATCAACCGTTATCCTCTCCCTCAAGTCGGAGCCCGCTAGAAGCCCCTCGCTATCCGGGGTTAGCTCGTTAAAGATCACCATGGGGGCGTTGGAGGTGGAGCCGAAAGCTGCTAGGAAAGCCTTAGCACCAACCTCCGGAACTCCCTCAAGACCCCTCACAAACGGTATTGAGTCAGGGCACAGCTCACCGACCTTCAGACCCACGAGCGACAGCGTCTTCAAACCCCAGTCAAGCTGAGCCTTCACTGAGACGATGCATGAGGGACGGCGACCCTCCTCCAGGTGAACCCCAGCAGCGTAAGTCCTCCCGACAAGTCCTTCAAGAAGGGCTAGAGGGCCTCCCTCCCTATTGCTCCTAGCCCCTATGAGGGAGTTGACGTAGAGCACGGCATTCGACTCAGCCCAGGCGAGGTGCTCCCCGTATGACGGCTTCCTCACGTAGTAAGGAGCGCACGTGAACGTAGCGCTTCCCATACGTCTCAGAGAGCTCACGATCCTTGATTGCTTGCTAATTGCATCGCCAGGCAACCTGCCGTAGGAGGTGTCCATCAGGGCCGCGTACGGGTTGGCCGTCGTGAAGGCGGTAAATCTAGCGTCGCTTGCAGCCAGCGACTCTATGAACTCCAGGCCCGCATCGCCTATGTTGAAGTACGAGATCCCTGAGACGTGGACGTGAGCGACCGGTATTAGCCTCTCGGCATTCAGGGACTCCCCGACCGCGGTTATTACCCTCATAGCCAGCATGTATGGATAGCCCCGCTCGCCGTTGAGTATAGCCTCCTCATCCTTAGTCAAGTACATGGTGCTAACCCTCAGGAAGTACCGGTCTCATAAACAGCGACCTCTTCGAGAGCGGGTATGTAGCCACTATCGCCACCTTATCCGTCAGGCCGTCGTCCGAGCTCGGGTCCAGCGTGGAGCCTCTTGACTCCCTCACCACCAGAAGGCCTCTGGAGGCCTGGAACCTCGTGGCGATGGCCCACTCAACCTCACTCAGGTTGTCCGGGTCGACGTCGGAGTCCACCACGACCACGTGCTTCAGGCTCGGGTGTCCGGCGAAGGCCGCTAAAGCCGCGTTCTTGCCATCACCGTCGTGATTCCTTTCAATCGATATAACCGCGTTGAGCCACTGACCACCGCCCTCCGTCAGCCTGACCTTAACGACTCTGGGCACAACCCTCCTCACTGAGTCCCATATTAACGCCTCACGCGGAAACCCCATGAGGGTCTTGTGCTCGCTGCCTCCAGGCAGTATCACGTGGAAGTACGGGTTCTCCTTAAGGACGTATATGGAGTCAATGGTTATTAAGGGCTGCTTCCTGACGGCATCATACAGGTTCAGAAGGTCCACGAAAGGTCCTTCATCAACCAGCCTTAAACTTATCCTCCCCTCAATCACCACAGAGGTCCCGGCTACCACCGGCAGGCCGTACTTAGGTGTCCGGACTATAGGCACCCTCGACCCCGCGAGGGTCGATGCGAGGGAGAACTCGAAAACACCGTAGGGCGGTGAGAGCGCCGAAACTAGGAGCGCCAGCGGGTGGGTGCCGACAGCTATCGCTACCGGGGTCTCAGATCCTCTAAGCCTGTTCTGCTCGTAGATCCTGTAGAGATGTCTCGGGACCAGTCTTACTGCAAGCCCCTCCTCCATGACCATGAGTCTATGTATCGAGGCGTTGTATGAGTCGACCTCAGGCGTCTCAGCCACAATTACTGAAGAGTCTATGTAGAGCCCTCCATCCCTCTCGAAGAACTTGATTGCAGGCAACGTGTGGTGGTCGCCCCCGTATGGTCTGTAGAGCTCTGTGAAGGAGTACTCGGTGAACCAGTCACCGACCTCTTTCTCAGCGCTTAAGGCGCCGACCAGTTTCCTGTACGCATCGACGTCGCCGCCGACCCCTAGATACTTGTAGACCCTGCGTCTAGACCCCACCAAGTTGCCGACGCACTTCAGGCGCTTGCCGGCCACGTCGAACAACACAGTTCTATCCCTACTCTCCGCCTCCATGAGGACCCTAGTAGGCTCGTAGAGGTTGCTCAGCGGTCTCCCAACCTCAACCAGGTCACCGCTCGAACGCAACTCGCTGAGGACGTCCTCTAAGCTCCACAAGCTACTCCGTCCTCCTTGCATCCCTGAATCCCTCGTCTAATCTAATATTACTGCCTACTAGAGCTATTATAGGCCCTTCGTAGGGGGTTCTCAGCTTGATCGTAGCGTCGCCGCCTTCGTCGAACCTCACGTCCTCCACCACACCCACGCCGACATCCCTGAATCCCTCTCCCACAATGCCCACCAAATGCCCGGTGAGCTCCTTCCTATCAACGAGCGTTAGCTTAACCGCGTACTTAGCGTAGACATCGTTCCTAATCCCCTCTACTAGGGAGGGGTTCGGCGATCCCCTGACCAGCAGGGTGAGGTCCCTATCGTCAGCACACGCCCTTAGTATGTAGGGAGCCAGCACCGTCAACTCAGGGTAGATGCTCAGCAGCACATCTACAGGAATCCGCCCGCAGTTGAAGAGGGGAATCTTGATCAGTCCAACACCGTCTGTACGCACGCTCCTCACTGAGGCGTTCGCGAAGTACTTCCTGTAGGCCTCGGCCCTGAGTTGTCGCCTCTCTTCCCTACTCCTGGCTCTAACCTTGCCGGGTGCCTTGGCACCAACAACCTTAAGGAGTCCCCGGAATGCGGTGTCCATCAAGCCCTCCATCCTCTCATCCAACACCACGAGATGGGTCGGCTTAACCCACCTGATCAACTCCAGCTTGTACGTCAACGCATCCCTCCCGTCAACCCATCCGTCAGTATTCACTAATACGGCCCCGCATCCCTTGCTTGAAGCCGCGCTGATCAAATCGGCTAGGGCGGCTATGACTCTGGACTCACAGCCGCGCGGACTGGCACACCCGACGAACCTGAACTCCTGAAAGCTCAGCTCCCTCTGCCATATGAACGGTCTGTCAACCACGGTCATGGCGACGGCGGTGGGCACCGCCAGATCCTCCTGACCTACGTCACCCTCGATTAGACAGCACCTTACCCCCTTAGACCTCAGGTAATTGGTTATGAAGGCTGTCAACGTGGTCTTACCGGACTCTGGAGGCCCTATGACCATGACCTTAACCAAGTCACCGCGGGCAACATCCCTCCAGACACAGTCCGCCACCTCAACCCAGTCGTCAATCACCTCATCCGCCGGACTCACCCTCTCGAAGATGCCTCCTGCCCCCAGGAAGACCCTGAGCTCCGACTCCTCCAGAGCCTTGATTGAGTAGCTCCTAAGACCGTGGATCACCATGGCACTGCCTCCAACGTACTCGCTACCCACAAGCAGTATCCTGCCCTTCATCACCTCAACTCTCGCAGGACCTGTGACTCTGGCGATCTCTCCAGCCTCTAGAGTGTGGGTTACGCCATTCATAAGCCATACTCAAGAACTATACATGCCGCCGTTATTTAGGCATTTCACGTCTTAACTATCGGTTGGGTTTAATGGGGTTCGACGCCGGTGACCCATGTGTGTGGCTCAAGAACATTCTATCCGATATCGAGAGAGGTACACCCCTCCTGAGGAGGTACGGGCAGCACTTAATGACTGACTGCAGGCTCGGGACGCTTTTCATGGAGTCCCTCTCGAGGCTGGGCGTAAGCACCGTTCTCGAGGTGGGCGCGGGCCCGGGCCTCCTCACCAAATTCATCGTTAGGGCTGTGAAGCACCTGGTAGCGGTCGAGCTGGATGTCAGGTTCTCAAGATACGGCAGCAGGCTAGTCCGGGAGGAGCCGAAGGTGGAGTATCTGCTGGGGGACGGGCTTAAGATGGTTAAAGAGAGGGTCGTGAGGGCGGATGCCGTTGTGTCCAACACTCCCTACTCAATAACCGGGCCGTTCATAGCCTCTATAGTGAAGTCAAACATCCCCTACGCACTAATAACCCTCCAGAAGGAGGTGGGTGAAAGACTCATCGCATCCCCGGGAAGCAGGGAGTACGGGCGAGTCACAGTACTCGTCCAGAGCTTCATGAAGCCCTCGATCGTGGATTACGTAAGTCCGGAGTCCTTCCACCCACCGCCTAAAGTCTGGTCAGCGCTGGTGTTGCTTGAGAGGCGTAGAGAGTGGACACGCGGAGACGAGCTGTTCGAGGAACTCCTCAAGTGTCTGTTCAACCAGAGGAGGAGGAAAGCGTCTAAAGTGTTTAGAGAGTGTTCCACCAGACTAGCGGGCGTAACGCCCGCCGCCGAGGAGCTGAAAGCCCTGGTGGGTGAGAGGAGGGTCTACCAGCTGAACGTGGACGAATTCAACGCGTTGGCGGAGATGATTAGACGGTTATTCTAAGGCCTTCCCTAAGAGCTATGTTAATGCAGGCCTTGAAGTCCATTCCCTTAAATGCCTTCCTGCCTACGTAGCTCACTGGGCACTCAACGTTTGTCCTATGCTCGTCCACGAGCGTTAGGACGTAGTCACACCCGCCGACAAGTCCGAGGAGTTCGTCCAGGAAACGTTCATGAAGTCCCGCCGGCGAGACCCCTACCTTAATGAACACTTTCTCCGGTCTCAACGCGTCCCTGACCCTGAGAAGGGAACACATAAGGTCAGAAGCGCTCCCCACAGCCCCGTACTCCAAGAGGACGTTGTCAGCCAGTATCACGTAGTTGACGGCAGTCCCTAGGTCGACCCCCACGAGCAGGGCCTTAACCCTCCTAATGCCGACCAGCTCGAGAACCCTGCTCAGGATGTTCCCCTCATTGACCCTCATCACCTTCAGCCCCTCCAGGACGTGTTGCCTCTCCAACAGCTGAAGGCACTCATCGTCAACCACCAGAACTTCGCCCTTAGGCAGGTCTTCAGGGGATTCAGGGATCGTGAAGTTCAACTCGATCGAATCGCTTAAGGACCTGAAGGTGTTCATCAACCTAGGGTCGCAGATAAATACTGCAACACTCCCGCGTCCAGCCCTACACCGTCCCACTACGTCCCCGCTAACTCCCATCCACCACGTTAATCACTCAACGAATCTAATAAGGATTCTATCTGGGGTGTAAATGTTAAAAGATCACGTTCTACCCTATCTAGGTGGGAGTGATGTACGGCTGGCTCGACGTCCTGGCCAGGATCGTGATGATGTACCTGCCGGCTATGGTGGCTAACGCAATGCCGCTGATTACACGCAGGTACATCTTCAGGAACTCCCGTCCCATCGACTTCGGGAGGACCTTCATCGACGGTAGGAGGGTTTTCGGAGATAATAAGTCGCTGGAGGGCTTCGCCTCAGGCGTTGTTGCCGGCTCGTTGGTCGGTCTGGCCTACAGCTACTACTTCTCCGCGCCCGTGTGGTTGATGTACGGCATAGTCTCCGGCCTCGGCGCCATGTGCGGCGACCTCCTCAACTCCTTCGTCAAGAGGAGGCTAGGTCTAGCCCCAGGCCAGCCCTTCATACCCTTAGATCAGATCTCCTTCTTCCTCGCGGCCTTCATAGCGGTCAAAGCCTCCCGAGCGGATCTGCTGGTCGGCCGCGAGCTAGGCGTCGTGGACTTCGCAGTGGGTTTGGCTCTAGCCGGGCTCCTGCATCCCCTCACCAACTACTTGGCGTACCTGCTCGGCGTGAAGGAATCCCCGCTCTAGCCATCCTCACGTCCAGTGCCGTACTTCGCGGCTATCCTGTAGTCCACGTACCTATCGATCGGCGAGAATCTCGGGGGATGGGGGCACACGGTCCGCGTGTTGCATGCAGGGCATGACTCTCTAAGCGTGTACCTGCCGCAGTTAGGGCACTTCCTGAGGAGGAACTTCACTTAGGTCTCTCCCTTTCGAAAGAAACTTCAACGCCATGCCTGGCAGCGACCTTCTTAACATTGTTCAAGGCCTCCGCAAGGGCCTTCTCAGCGATCTTGTAGTCCTCCGCAGACACCTCTATGGCGTACCTCGGCGCTCCGACCGTGTAGACCCTGATACCCACATCCCCTGCCTCCTTAATGAAGGAGGTCAGTGAAGTGAGGACCTCCCTGATCCTCTCAACACCGTCGGGCGCTAGGCTGGTGATGGTCAACGCCCCACGTATCTTGACGCCCTTAGGCTTTATGCGCTTCCTGACCTCCTCCACTACGATTGGGATCCACTCCTCAGGCACGTCCAGCTCCCTTAAAACCTCCTCACCCCTGGTGGCCACTTCCTCGAAGCCCAGCATCACGTCGCCGTAGTGGTCCTCGAGCCTCCACCCAACCTCCCTGTAGGCGTCGTCCAACGTCCTGCCCAGCCTCTGGGCCATGACCTCCAACATCTTCTCAGCCCTCTGAGCCCTCTTAAACTCTATCAGCTTACCCCTCTGCTCGCTGTCGGTGACCCTCTTAAGGGAGACGTCGATCTGGTTCTTCCTACTATCCACCCTGATGACCTTAACGACTACCTTCTGACCCTCCTTGAGGACCGCATGGATATCTTTGACGTACTTGGAACTCACCTCGGACCAGGGCAGGTAGGCGTCGATGCCGCCGTACTCGTCGAGCTTCAGGTAGGCACCGTATTCGAATATCTTGTTCACCGCCCCTATGACCAACTCCCCTACAGACGGCGTTGGGTGTCTCTTCCTAACCAAAGGAAAACACCTGGCCCTCAACTCAGGATCTTGACAGACTCGCCCAGCAGTCTAGCCTTACCGCCAGTCGGCTGCACTATCTGAGTTCCGCAGATGAGGCATCTGACGGGGAATGTAGCGTAGTCAAAGACCGCCTGCTCGTTACCGCATGAAGGGCACTTAATCTTGATGAACTTGGTTCTAGGCATCGGTATTAGGATTCTTCTCTTCCCGCTCATGCCTTACTGACCACCTCACCCATCTCAGCCTTCTTAAGCCTCACACCCCTCCTATGGGTAATGAACCCGCATACACTGCACTTAAGCTTGAGCACCACCTTCTTAGTGGTCTTGGCGAGCCTCTTCTGCTCTGGCTTCCTCTTACTGCCGTAGCCCTCATTCTTCCTATCGTACCTCCTCTGACCCTCGGCGAGGGACCTCCTCTTACCCGCCTTATATATAGCTACTGAATGCTGCGTGTGCTTCCTGCACCGCGGACAGTAGGTGTTCAGGGACTTAGGAATCCTCACTCACAGCACCTCCACTCATCACTAAGTGGTGTAGACCTCGGAGCAATTTAAGTTTTTGCTTTCGGAAATCCGCCAGGCTGGAGCTAGTAACAGCTAGAGTTAAAAGTTTTGCGGGGTTCCCCGCGATTTCAGGCAAAGCAAAACATTTATATAGGACTTTTTTTTTAAAAAATGAAGCATAGTGTTAGAGTGCGGGTAAGTTTTGAGGGAGATTCATGGAGCAGTACAGACTCGGGGTTGAGGGGCTCGACGAAGCCCTTAAAGAGGTCGTCCGTCCAGGTACCTTGCTGGTAGTGGCTGGTCATCCAGGCACCGGTAAGACAACGCTTGCGTCAGTGATATGTTACTCAAACGCTGTAAGGGGGAATAAGTGTCTTTACGTATCATTTCAGGAAACTAAGGAGAAGCTCCTCAGAGTCGCGAGGAGTCTTGGAATGGATTTCAACGAAATCGAGGCTAAGGGCCTGTATTCCTTCTTAAGGATGCCGGTGATTAAGAGTCTTGAGTATGCAATCGAGCACATCAACAGTTACGTGGCTGGCATGAGCCCTAAGGTGGTCGTGATAGATCCAATCAACACTTTACTGGAGGGTATGGAGGGAGTTGATAAGAGGGCTTGGCTTCAGAACTACTTCTACAACCTGCCTCAGGTGACGAGCGGGCTTGGAGTGTTGGTAGCTGAGATCCCAGTGGGTGAGGAGAGGGTAGAGCTGGGCGCGATAGAGTTCGTGGCTGACGCCATCCTGATCTTAAAACGTAGGGTGGAGAGAGGGCTGTTAAGCAGGGTTATCGAGATCAGGAAAGCTCGCGAGTCGCCGTTGCAGTTCGTCGAGATACCGTTCCACATCGTCGAAGGGAAGGGTATAGAGGTTCTCATCCCACAGATGCAGAGGAAGCCAGGGAAACGCCTTGAGTACTACGAAGTCAGGGCGCCGGTTTTGAGGGGTTTCATTGAAAAACTGCCGGTCGACGGGGTTGTCGTTTATCAACACCCGCCCGACGCTAGGATATACACACCACTATACTTCATGATCGATATCGCATTAAGGTACGACTTAAGAGCTTTGATCATATCCTTCACCGAAACCCCTTACCGCGTTGTGGAGACGCTTAAGGGAATGGTGACTCAAGAGCTGAAGTTTAATGAAGTGGAGGTCAACAACTTTTTGTCGAAGCACTTAATCACTGTTGAACACATAAACCCCTACTCAATGCCCCTCAGCGAGATCTGGTTGCATTTAACCAACCTCATCACAACGTATAAGCCGAATGCCTTGATCCTGCACGGGGTGAATGCGTTGTACACTCTGCTAGCTACTGAGGATTTAGCAACGAGCATCGCTGGAGTATTTAATGCTCTTCAGTTACTCAAGTCGATGGGCGTGCTCACGATAATCACTCACTCGTACGTCGAACCTAAAATTCAGAACTTCATCACATCCACCTGCGACTTGGTGCTGAGGCTTTACTACAAGATTAAGGAGGACAGCGTGGATATATACATATACGCATGGAAGCACGGCAGTCCCCCTAATATCTACAGACTGGATTTAAACGAGGTTGTGGGATCAGTCAGAGAATACTTCCAGAGAATAATTAAGTAGTCGCTCTTAAATCTCGAGCCCCTAGTTCCTGGGGACCATTGACGAACTTGTAGTGATATATGTGTCCTACAGTGAGGTAAAGGGCGTTGTAAAGTCTTAGCAGATCTCAAATCCTAGAATCATGGCTGAATAACATCTGTTGCAGCTTTACCTAACGCTACGGAAATGGGTCCTATGCGCTACAATCCACGCCCGATCCAATGCATGAAGTCTTGGGTGAGCGATAACTAGTGGGCTAAAAGCTTTAAAGGTTAGTGGTGATTCTATTGAGGGGGCCCGTCGTCTAGCCTGGTTAGGACGCCGCCCTCACACGGCGGAGGTCCGGGGTTCGAGTCCCCGCGGGCCCACCACCAACCCTAATCAAATTCTTGCATGATCCCACGTGGATGACCTTATATGAGGTAGTAACGATTCTTAATCCTCATCACAGTATAGAACAGGTTACCACAGCTCCTGCCGAATATCCTCGCGGGTCATGTGTTGTTGAAGTATATTAGCTCCCTCGCCAACGTCTCTATTTTGAGGGCTTATGAGGAGTTCGTTACGTGTTGCCACGGTCTTCTACAGCAAGACCGGAAGGACTAGGAGGGCGGTGGAGCTCCTCTCGCAGACTCTGCGTGAGAGGGGTGTGTCAGTTGATTCGTTTGCGGTCAGCCCTGCGAGGGAGTATTTTAGCGGGTTTCTCCACGCTAACCCAAGGATCCTATATGAGACTCTCGCCAACGTAATTGTTGAGATTCGCGGTGTCGAGAACTTTGATCCGACGCGATATGATTCAGTGGTCATAGCGACTCCCATCTGGTGGGGACGTCCCCCACCACCAATAACCGCCTTCATAGTGAAGTACAGCAACGTAATCAGGGCAAGGACGTACTGCATAACCACCGCAGACCTAGGTGTGGATTACTCATCCAGGCTGAGGGGGCTCCTGAGTAAGTGGGGGTATGATGTTGTCGGTTGCGTCTCACTCAGAGATCCGGAGGCGGAAGTCGGTAAGTTGGGTGAGCTGGCGAATGCTATCGTGAGCCACACTCGGCCTGACGTGCAAGGAGCTGTCCTCTCCTGACGTAATGGCCTGTAGGAGCGTCTGCAGTGAGGGGGTGACGACGATCAGGAGCTAACTCATGAATCCCCTCACGAGGCTTAACACGCTGTCTGCCCCTAGATATTCGTTGATTATATATCCAGAGACTTTTGATATCCCCGTGGGTTCATGATTGACTGTCGAGCCCAGCGACACAGAGCTCACATCCACAGCTGGGAAGTCATCCCCAGGCGACTTGGAGCACCACCACCATAACCGTCCAGAGCTCCCGCAACGTATAGGCTCACCACCTAGGATTAAAAACGGCTTGAAGCCTGTAGATCTTCTCCCTAAAAACATCTTAAGAAAACGCTTCCTGAACCCCCGTAGCGGGGAGGGCGCCAAATCGTAGACCACCAGGTCATAGGGGAGGCGACCTGAATGCTTCGAGGACTATTAAGGTTTATATCTCGGCTCAATAATATGTTGGATGTGGCTGCTGGTGTTGAGCTCTATCCCCTCCAGCTCTGACCAGACCTGTGAAGGCTTGAGGGACGCGTTGTCAGAAATCCGTCGAGGGTTGGGGAATTGACTTCCGCTAGATTAAGAGGCTTCATTAGCGCGGTTGCCTCATACCTGGGTGTTGCGTTGATGGTGTATGGAGGTCTCTTCCACAACCCGTTCGCAACACGCAGGGTCACCTACGACTACATGGTTTGGGCGGCCGTCCTCCTCTCACTCTACTCCCTATATCTCGAGCTCAAGACTTACCGAGGCCGGTCCATCGCGTCGAGCTTGGTGGTCAGCATTGCGGGCGGGGTTCAGGTGGTTGTCGGCAGGGTCTTAAGTCTGTACATCAACTCCTACAGCATATTCGGGTACTTCGGCGCCCTTGTAGGTGAGCACTACTCCATGGAGGGCTTCCTCGCCTCAGGGCTTGTGCTCTCAGGTTCCGCGATACTTTCCGCATCAACCACTATCCACGCCCTCCTCGGCGGACCTCTGGAGTTCTCGGAGAGGCCCAGGTTGTGTGAGGTTTGGAATAAACTCGGGGGGCTGTGGATAAGGTTTAACTCCCTGCTTGATGGGAGGGCTTGGGTGATCGCGGCACTATCGGGGTTGTTTGCCTTCTGCTTCAGATTCATCGTTGAGGTACGTTGGTGGGAGTGGCTGATAGGTTGGGACACACCGGAGCACGCCGCTCACCTCATGGACTTCATGGAGAGGCTCAACCCCTTCACGAGCTACTACTGGATGGGTTCAATGAGGAACATCCCACCACTTCTGAACATGGTGCTGGCGCCATTCACACTCGTGAGCGATGCGTGGACCGTCTTCAAAATCTACCCCAGCGTCGCCTACGCGATAATGGCGGGGCTCTCAGCACTCGCGACGATGAAGGTATACAGAACAGGGTGGAGGGCCGGGCTACTGGCCGGCGCGCTGACCTCACTCTACATACTGAACCTGATGCACTCATACCAGTACCATAGACAGCTACTCGGCGCGGTGATGATGCTTGCAGCCGTCCTGACCCTCGAGACCGTTGAACCAGCGAGACGCCTGCGATGCGTGATCCTCGCCGCGACGTTGCTCACCGCATGCGGGCTGAGCCATGAGGTCACGGGTCTCGTAGGTTTCACGCTGTCTCTCACGCTACTGTATAGGTCTGCGAATGGGGGGTGGCCGCCCGGGATGATCGCCGGTGCGGTTGGGGCGGTAGCCAACGCCCTGCTCGAGATCTGGTACTGGAGGAGGCCCTACACCATCAGCACGGTGGTCGGCGCCCTGCCGGTAGGGCTGGTCAGCACTGGACTGGAGGCGCAGAGCCAGGCACTCTCATATCTCGTGGCTGGGTACGGTCTCACACTACCGTTTGTCATGATCGCCCTGACCAGACGGTGGAGGACATACGCTGGGACGGCGGTGCTGACGCTCTTCACGGCGGGGGTCTCACCACTTATAGCGCCATACTCAAGCGTTACAACATGGTACAGGTTCCTGATGGGGGCAGCCCCACTTGTAACCACCCTGACTGCGGTAGGAGTTGTTGAGGCGTTAAGGGACTGGAGGGCGGTGGTTGCGTACACGATCGTATTGGCGCTCCCGAGTGTGGGTTTCGCGTACGGCTACAACCTCATGGGCACTTACACGAGAGCTCTGAGGGAGTTCCCAGACATAATGACGCCCGCCCCACCGGATCGAGAATACCTTAAGACTTACGAGTACTTCAAGAACGTGGGTGTAGGGGATAGAGTCATCATAGCCGACAACTCCATAGCCAGGTACGTCCACCTCGCCATCAGGAACCCGAACCCCCAGCAATTAATATGGATTCGAGGCCCGGTGGGCGAATTAAAGAACACGACCGTGTGTGACATACTCGGTAGGCTGGGGGTGGGCGAGGCAGTCATAGCGTCCACCTATGTGGACGCTTCTACAATAGGTTGCGTCAAGAGCGTGGAGCCGGTGAGTAGCGAAACACCTTGGATAATGGTGGTGAAGCTAAATACCCGGCATGATCCGCACTGAAGAACCTCACCCCCGGACCTCTTGCTGGAGAGTCAATCAAGTGCGTTAGGGTGGCGGCGGATCTTTTGAGGTCTGCAGAAGGCTGGCGTGCAGGATCAACCCGCCGCTTGCTGTTTAAACCCCTCATCTCAATTTTAATGGCGCGTTTTGCGTATACTTATACTGTGGATGGTGTGGTGTCGTGCGTGACGGCGAGTTAGTGCTCATCGATGAGTCGACCCTATGCGTGGGCAGGAGGGTTAAGCTGATCCAGAGAACCTACCTCCATGGGGGTAAGGTGGTTTTGAAGGACGTTGTGAGGTTCGGTGAGGCGGTGGCGATTCTGCCTGTCAAAGACGATGGCAGCGTGGTGCTCATAAGTCAGTTCAGAGTGTCTGTTAACAACTGGGTTCTCGAGGTTCCTGCTGGGAGGGTTGAGGAGGGGGAGGATCTCGTGGACGCCGTGAGGAGGGAGTTGAGGGAGGAGGTCGGGTATGATGCTGAGGAGGTGGTTAAGCTGGCGTCGGTCTACACGGCCCCCGGCTACAGCGATGAAGTGCTTCACGTATTCCTGGCCAAGAAGCTCAGGTTCGTGGGGGCGTCGCCGGAGCCGGGCGAGCTCATAAGGACTGTAGAGCTAAGCGTCGATGAAGCGGTTGAAGCCCTGCTTAAATCCGAGCACACGGACGCCAAGACATTGCTTGCGATCCTGCTACTCAAGACCTTGAGCGCGGCCCGCCGGGTAGGTCAGCAAGCTTTAACCTGATTCACTACCCGCATGCGAGGAGGCCCCTAGGATACGGCGGAGTCTGGCATTCTCCACTACCTCAGTCATGTAGAGTGCTAGGAGGGTGAGCGAGGAAGCGATTATCAGCAGGGTGCATAAATCAACTATGAACCAGTTAGGCCACCAGGCAACGTAGAACGGGAGCGGGAACACAACATCCCTCTTACTCCAATCTACGTGTGCCTTATACGACTCCCACCAGGACCACAGCCCGATCATTATGAGGGTGTGGAGCACACACGCAACAGACACCTCAACACCGCTCCTCAACTCAAACCTCTCCGCAAGTCAACGCGCTGAATCCGAACACCTCGCTCATCCCCAACCCGGCGGTGAGGACGTGCAGTCCGCGGAGAGTCCTCATCGAGGTACGGGCAATTCCCTAGCATTCTCCTACCTAAACATCACATGCTCTAGAACGCTTATATATTGAGAGAAAGTTAACATGGGTTTCGCCGTAGATGTCGGCAACCCCATCGCGTTGCTTAGCTTATGCCGCCGCGCACGCCGCTCAGCGACGCTGCGAGGTAAGTGCAGAGGGCCTACGATCCCGTAGTTGTGGATTAAAATCAGATCACCTCTTCCCTGACCACGTTCCTCGCCAGAGGGATGTCGAGAACGAGCTTAACCCTAACCATCCCATTCGCATACCCTGAAATGTGTGGGTAGGTAGTTATCCCCACCGATTTTGCCAACCTGGACAAGTTAATCAGGTTGAGATGCTCTACGACCACTTTCCTCTCCTGCAGGTTGCTTAACTCCCTCACCACCTCCTCGCCAGGTCTCCTGACCTCAAGAACGGTGTCACATATCTCGACCGCTAGGGCTTGCTGAGGCCTAGCACACAGTTTAACCGCAGCGCCCCTCACTCTACCCCTTACCTCAGGCGTTGTAGTGATGGTGTAGACCCCTTTTTTCTCATCGTAGAGAACCCCCCACTGACCGGGGGTGCTGACAGCCCATGAGGCTTTAACCACGTACCTGCCGTCCTTCAACTCCACCTCAGACCTAACGCTGGTTTGACTTTCGGTAATCTCAATCGACTTACTGAGTTTCGGAATTTTCGACGGATCCATACACATTATGATGACGTTCCTTCCCTCACGCGAGGCAATCCTAACCCCTGGAGCTATCAGATACCCAACACCTCTACTGTCAGTTGCTAGGAGGTATGTGTCGCTACACAGGTCACTGTAGGTGATTCTGTCTACCAAGGCGCTACTGCGTCTGAAGAACTCCGTGGTGATGTGGTAACCCCTGCTGTAGTAGCCGCGAGCCTTCAGAAGGCCGAACTCAACCTCCATGGGCTTAGCCAGCAAGATACCGTCATCGAAGAATCGAACCGAGCTCCTAACCGCTGAGGCCGCCCTGGAATTACTCACACGCACCGCGAAAGGCGTCAGGGTCAGTAACGCGATGAAGACCAGGAAGAACGTTAAAGCGATGTCGAACCCGTTCAAACCACACCCCTAAAATAGACATGCTAAAGAGTTAAATGTGTCTCGAGACTCCTTGCAATGAGGGCAGTACGGCTTCATTGAGTACACTCGCTTTTTTCAGCGCCCCACCCAAAAGTCTTTAGGAGATCCAGCGAGCCTGTGCTTGAGAAACGTCAAACAATTTGTTGATATTTATAAACCTTGTAGTGATTTTCTTTGTGTCGGTGAAATCGTGGGTTACGTAGGCAAGGTTCTAATAGTCAACCTAGCTAAGGGTAGGGTATGGTACGAGCCGACTCCAGATCAGGAGGTTCTGGAGAGGTTTGTGGGCGGTAAGGGGCTTGGACTGTGGTACCTCCATAGGTTGCTGGGGCCGCACTCAGACGTGTCGCCTTTCGACCCCCGCAACCCGCTGATATTCATGACGGGGCCGCTCACAGGACTTCCCGTTCCGTGCGGTAACAACACTACCGCCGTCACTATAAATGGTGACACGTGGTACACGACTGCTGCGTCGCACACCCACGGATTCTTCGGGCCCTACCTAAAGATGGCCGGCTTCGACGGTCTCGTGCTGCTCGGCGCCTCCAAGGACCCAGTTTACATCTGGATTCATGATGGCGAGGTCGAGTTGAGGGACGCCTCCAAGCTCTGGGGCAGAGACACTCACGAGACGGAGGACCTCGTTAAGAGTGAGTTGGGTTTGGAGCCGGCTAAGGTCAGCGTGGCCGCGATCGGGCCTGCGGGGGAGAACATGTGCACCGGCGCCGGCATCTGGAACGACAAGCACCACTCCTTCGCTCACTCAGGCGTCGGTGCTGTGATGGGCTCCAAGAAGGTTAAGGCTATCGCGGTTCACGGCAACGGGAAGATACCTGTCAAGGACCCTGAGAGGTTGAGGGAGGTTGCGAGACTGTGGAGTGAGAATCTCTGGAAGAGCGACGTCGTTAACGCCCTCGCGAGGGGCGGCCTCCCCCGCACCGAGTACGCCTACACGAAGCAGAACTACTTGGTCTCCGACAAGAACCTCTCTGACGTGAGCTCGCCGGAGTTCGCTAAGGGGATGTCCAAGTTCAAGTACACTCCGAAGGCCTGCTTCGCATGCCCTATAGCGTGCTCCTACGAGGTCGAGGTGACTGAAGGACCGTATAAGGGGGTCATCGCAACACCTGCCGGCGGCGGTGAGAACCTGGAGGGCGTGTCCTCCCTGCTCGGGATCTACGAGCCGGGCGCGATATTCCACTTAATAGAGCTTGCGGACAGGCTGGGGTTCGAGACGAGCACCATAGGCTCCACGATAGCCGTCCTCATAGAGGCTTACCTGAAGGGGAGGGTGGGTAAGGAGGAGTTGGGTGGGATCGAGCTTAGGTGGGGTGACCCGAAGTTAGTTGAGGAACTGCTGATTAAGGCTGCGAGGAGGGAGGGATTCATAGGTTACCTCCTCTCCTTAGGTCCGAAGAGGGCTGCCGAGGCCGTGGGGGCTGAGGACCTCGCGGTCCACGTCAAGGGGACCGGGATAAACCTCCACGACTGGCGGTTCACGTGGGCAATACTGCTCGGGCAGTTAATTGGCGGTGGGTACAGCTGGCCCGCCCCCGGCGTGGACGCGTGGGCGACCGAGCCGGACATAGGCTACCCAACATATCAAGACCCCTTCGACTGGAGGCTGAAGCCTAAGGCGGTTAGGGACACGCAGCTCAAGAAGAACTGGGTGGATAGTATAGGAATATGCTGGTTCGCTGACTGGGGCGTGCCCGGCTCCCTAGGGTTTGAGGCGGAGGCCGTCGAGGCCGCGACGGGGATGAAACTCACTAAGGAGAAAGCACTCGAGGTCGGTGAGAGGGTCGTAAACCTTGAGAGGGTCCTCAACGTGAGGCTGGGTCTGAAGCCCGAGGACGACGTGGCCGACGTAGGGCCGAGGTTCCTGGAACCCCCCCGTAGCCGGCCCCGCCAAAGACAAGGACATAAGGAAGCACGTCAGGTGGATGGTTAAGGAGTACTACAGACTCATGGGCTGGAGCGAGAAGACCGGGATGCCTCACCACGAGACCCTTGAGAGGCTCGGCCTGAAGGAGTTACTGTGCTGTTGCCGCTGAAGCCCTCAACGTGAAGCACCATTGATTTTTCAGTAAATCAATTCGAGAGTCCACCTGTCTGTGGTCTAAACTTTATATATTGCTACATTGTAATTAAGGGTCTTGGAGCAATTGGGAGCATCAGAGTGAGGTACATCGGTAGGGTAAACGTTATAGGTAAGCAGGGTAGGGCTGAGGTACGCTACGACAGCGATGAAAGGAAGTGGTACATACACGTAGCGTTCGAGGTATCCGAGAAGCTGGTTAAGGAGAAATGGGCTAAGGTCCCAATGAAACCTCTAGGAGATAGGATCGCTGGAGTAGATATCGGTATTAACGATCTTCTCGCTGTTTACGTGGAGGATGATTCAGCTCTACTCGTTTCGGGTAGACCTTTGAAGAGCACTAGCTTCTACTGGAGGAAGAAGATAGCGGACTATCAATCCATCTTGAACAGGTATGGGCTGAGAACTTCTAGGAGGTTTAGGAGAATGTACAAGAAGTGGAGAAAACAGATCAGGAACTACATAAACTGGGCTGTGAGGAACATTATGGAGTGGTTGTACTGGAGAGGAGTATCAAGAGTGATAGTTGGCTATCCGAAGTACGTAGCTCAGAACAGTAATAAAAGCTCTAAGGTAAACTTCGAAGTTGTTCACACATGGACGTATAGATATCTGTTGATGAGGATTGCCGAGGTTGGAGAAGAGTACAGTATCAGAGCGAAGTTTGTCAGCGAAGAGAATACATCCACTACCTGCCCACTATGCAAAGCGAAGAACCAAGACCACAGAAGAGTATACAGAGGACTGCTGAAATGCTACAAACACAACAAAGTATTCAACGCAGACCTAGTGGGAGCATACAACATACTACTCAAAACAAGAACCATATCCCCAAGCCCCGTTCTACACGGGGTAGGGGTAATGCGCCTGAGACCAGGCGTAGAACTGAACCCTAAAACTGGGAATGTAGCTCCAAACCTCCCCAGAACCCTCGCACTTTAGGGCGGGGAGGAGGTCAGTTCACGCGTAGGCCGTGATTGCCTGTTTTTAATTTGTTGGCTTTCTTCATATATAGTATGTGGTTGGCCCGGCCTTCCTTCCCCACTTCCGGTGGGTTGGACCGGAAGTCCTGGTTCTCGGGTGGCTGTTGGTGTAGTTAATACGCACTTAACTACACTCCGGTGAAGTTAACCCACAACACCATTGCCTCAATAGAGACCCTACATAGAGAACCATAAAGAGAACGAAACCCCGAACAAACCTTAAACCAAGCCGGAAAACAGAACCACATAAAGGTTAAATGACCTAAGACAAACAGCCAACACACCATTAAGTTAAGATCCCGAAGCAAGTGCATCAACCAGTACACCAACCAATGAACCAGCTGATGAACCACTCCCTCCGCGCGTTCCTCGTGACGTATTCCACGAGAGCTCACCTAATTCTAGGTATGGAGAAGCCTTCAATTCTTCGTATGGAGAATCACACACGGTTCTTGAGTCCTTATGGACTGACTTGACCTAGTCCCTTGCCTACGGCGTCATTACGTTAGGGTTCCTAACTTAGTGTGTGATCTAGTGCGTGGTTTGGTAGACCGACTCGCCGCCGTGCTCCTGCTTGGTGGAGGTTGCCCCACGCTTCACCCCTTGGGTGTAGTGGCTAACTCCCGCGTTAACTCCCTCACGTCGCTCAGCCTATCTAAACCGCTGACGAGACCTGCAATCCTTGCGACTGCCTCCTCAGGTAGGGCGGTGCGGGTTAGGTCTATGAAGATGCTGGTAAGGGTTGAGGGGGGTTGGTGTGGAGCCGGCCGGTGCTGCCTCTCTGGCCGGATACCTTAAAGCAGTCGAGGACGGTATTGTGGAGGAAGGCGATGACGTCGTGTTAGTGAGAAGAGGGTATGTGTTGAAGGATTCGGACACGATCCACGGACCCGCTGTGGATTAAAAATCCGCGACGATGTATCAGGATTTAACCTACAGGATTACGTTCCGGCTTTCCTGAGTTCTAAGACCTTAAGGACGTCCTTGTTGACTAGGTTCTTAGGTAGCTCTCCCTTCAATATCCTTATGGCTTCCTCGACCGCTGTGTACTCGAGTCTTTGGAGGGCTTCCTCAGTAAACCAGGCTATATGGGGTGTCAGTATTACGTTGTCAAGTTTAAGGAGTGGGTTGTCGGGCGGTAGGGGCTCGACTTCGAACACGTCAAGCGCTGCCCCGGCTATCCATCCCTCCTTCAGGGCCTTGTACAGCGCTTCCTCGTCTATCAGAGGGCCTCTGGACGTATTCACTATGTAGACGTTGGTCGGAACGAGGCTGGATCCACCTGCAATCGAGAGGCTTACATCTCTAGCTATTGATGAGATTAGCCCCATAACTGACATAAGGGGGTCTGCGGAGTACAGGAGAGCCCTCACAAAGGCATTGCTGTATGAGGCGTTGCTGGAGATATGTAGGCGAAAGAATTGTTGAGTGGAGGCGGAGTTAGGCCTTAGTGCATCGACCCGGCACTACGCTCCTTGCTACGCGTTCCAAATCCTTCGAGAAGACGGGGTGCGGTGGAGAGAATACCTCAACCGCCACTGCGTCCTCAAGGGCTTTCAGCCAATGGACCACCCCCTTCGGGACTATGTATGAGTCACCGCTGTTGAAGAGATACTCCTTGTCTCCAATCCCCACGAGAACCTTTCCAACTACTATGTAGTTAACCTGTTCAAGGTCGTCATGGACATGTCGAGGGACTTCAGACCCCCTGAGGTACGTGTTCTCCGTCAGTAACATGTTGGACCCGCATGCCAGCACCCTCCTCCTAACCCCTGGAAAGGTTTCGACCTCGACCGAGTCCCTTCTCAAGACGAACGCCACCAATTCCTGGCACACCACATAATGGATCGTGTCGTAAGCCTTAATTTATGTTTTAATGCCTACACGACCTCAGCGCGTGGAGCCGGACTATCTGTCTAAATTTAATGTAGTCGTTTGTCGTAAAGCTTTTAACCCTACCCACCATTTAGTAGTTTAGTGTATCTTTATGGGCGACGATGACAACGTGTACTATGAGCTGTACGGGGAGTACATATCGTTAAGGGAGTTAGGGGTTGCTACAGTGGTTTCAACCGCGCTCGCCCTAATATTCTACTCTCTAGCGCCCTATGTGGCCAGCACGTTGAGGATGCCTCAGACAGGGCTCATGATAACTTTAGGTGCTGTGGGGGCGTCGCTCGGGTTCGCGGTAAGCATCTTCTTGACTAAGGTTAAGCGGGTGATTAAGGAGGTGTGATGGGTTTGGATCCCTTCACAATACTACTGGTCGTGGCACTCTCAGCCCTCTCCACAATCCTCTATATATTTATAGGGATACTGCCAGGAACCGATGAAACCGCTACGATGGCTCCAGTATTGCTCACACTACTCTTGGCAGGTGTGGACCCGCTACTGGCCCTGGTCTGGTTCGTGGCCAGTATAGCGGCGTTCAAGATGGCTGACAGTATTCCGGTCGCCCTAGCCGGGATTCCCGGAGGGGTTATGGCGGTTCCTCAGGTTCCTGACGCGCTGACCGCTAAGGAGAGCGGTCTGGCCGACACGATACTGAGGAAGGGCATTGCAGCCAGCGTCGTCGGCCAGTTCGTAGCTCTCGCCACGACCCTCACACTCTCCTACTACCTAATGCCTCTGGGTGACTGGCTCAGAACGGCTGATGAGGTACTCCCAGGCGTTAAGGTCGCCAGGTGGTTCTGGATCCTCTTGATCGGGCTTGTGGTGCTTGCCCTCACCTCTAAGAACAGGTGGCTCTCACTGCTGACTATACCATCATTCGCCCTGCTCGTGCAGGGGTTTAGAGCGGTCTACGGCAAGTCAGTCTCCATAAGCTTCTTCCTAGGTATAACTATAGGTCCCATGCTGTTCGAGCTGATATCAATGCTCCATAGGGAGTTAAGGAAGTCCTACGAGAGGAGGGGGCCTAAGGAGGTGAAGCTGGCCAGGATTGGTAGGATATCGCTCAACCCGTTGAACATATTGAGTAAGGAGGAGGCAGTGCAAAGCACTGTCTGGTCCGCAGTCACGTCAGTGCTCGCCACAGTGATGTCGCCGGTCGGGCTGACCATACTCATAGGGGACCTCCTCAGAGAGAGTAAGAGGGACAAGGTCAAGGGCTCCATACTAGCGTACACAGTCAGGGACGCTGTAAAGAACGCCACCTACATAGGAGGCACCCTAATACCCCTGCTGGTCATAGGGCAGGCCACCGGACCCATGGCGGCGGGCCCAGCACTACCGTTCTTCCAGAAGCTCGACAACCTCGGGATGAGCGCTAGAGACTACATAATGACTCACTACGACTACGCGACCATAGTGGCTTCAGTGCTAGGCGCTACCACCATAGCGTTCGCCTTAGCCTACCCAGTATTAGTTAAGTACTCGAGAACGTTGACCCTGGCAGTCTTCAGGAGGGTTCCTGCCGAAGCGCTCTACGGGCTCTTCATAGCCATAGTGATAATGCTCTCCTACTACGACGCCAGAATATCTGGAGTGTTCGGAACGCTCATCGTGAGCCTAGTATCCGGGACGCTGTGGAGGCTTGGCGTCTCGCTGGGCGTGCTCTTCATGACCTTAGTAGGGGCGTCAACAATAGTCGCGCTGCTCACCGGGTTGCCTATATGAATCCTCGTTGCGAACGCTCAAAAACATCAGTGTTTTTCTTTACTTAACACGTAGGCCATTCGAGCCTTGTTAAGCAAATCCATTGAAGCGGAAGGTCACTAACTCCTTAATTTACGTGAGACTCCTAGATGCCCTGGAGCTTAGTTGGTTGAGCGGAGGAAAAAGGTATGTTGTTCAGAGACAAGACGGGAATGCGGGCTTACTTGCCGCACTTCTTTCCTTTCTTCTCCTCCTTCTTCTCCTTCTTCTCGCTCATGAAGGGGCCCCAAATAATATTTATGTATTCGAACTACTTAAATTGAGTGTGATTGTTAACGCTTCCTACCCGCTTCCTCCTCTATGAACTCAGCCATCAGTTCAACGCCCTTCCTTAGCTTCTCCTCGGGTTGCGTGACGAACGTGATCCTTAGGTGGTTGTTTCCATGCTCGCCAAATATTGATCCGGGTAGCATGACGACCGCCTTCCTGTCCGCTAGCTGGTACGTGAAGTCCACGTCACTCATCCCGATCCTCTGGATGTACGGCGTTAGGTCTGGGAAGAGATACATGGATGCCTGAGGCTTCCAGACTTTGGCTTCGGGTAGGTGCTTCCTCAAAGCGTCGTACAGGGCATCCCTCCTAGATCTATATATTGGGAGCACCTTACCGAGGTATCTCCCCTTAATCCCTGTCGTCAGAGCGTAGTATGCGAACCACTGCCCCGGCACCGGCGATGTTATGCTGAGGAACCCCTTAACCTTAGTGATCTCCGCCACCACCTCCTTAGGGGCGTACGTGTACCCGAGCCTGAAACCCGGTATCGCTATGTCTTTTGAGAACGAGTTAATGCTTATCAACTTCTCCATGGTTCTCGAGTGTCTCTGAATCCAGACATGCTCGCCCTCATAGACCACGTGCTTGTAGGCCTCATCGTAGATCAACCATACATCATTGTCTATGCATAGGTCCGCTATCAACTTCATAAGATCCTCCCTGACGATCCTGCTGGTAGGATTGTCGGGGCTCACGACTATGACCGCTGCCGTCTTCCTGCTTATCGCGCTCTTCAAGCACTCCTCATCAGGTTGGAAGCCATTGCTCACGTCCTGCACGCACTTCCTGACCTTAAGGCCGTAGAACTCGGCTAGGTCCCAGTAGACACTGTAAGTCGGATCCAGCAGGACGACCTCATCACCGGGATCTGTCGTGACTATTAGTGAGAGGTTCATCCCCTCAACGCCGCCTGACGTAACCACTATATTCCCCACATCGACATCGAAGCCGCCGTACTTTCTCAGGTCCTCCCTGATGGCCTCACGTAGCTCTATCAGCCCGGCGGTAGGGACGTACCTGAAGTGGTTGAACGGGTCTTTAGTGAGCCTACCGTAGAATTCCTTAATGAGATCCTCGTCCGGCGGGAGTCCGGGCTGGCCGGCCGTGTAGTTATAGACAACCCTCCCGGACTTAACCAGCTCATCCGCCTTAGCGATCAGCCTCCTCTGAGGCGAGGGCTTCACCTTAGAAGACCTAGACGAGATCTTCCTCAACAGACCACCCTACATAACTATGCAGTGAAATTAAAAACCTCCTAACCCTCCACGTTCAGGGCATTGCATCCTAGACTCAAGCCCTACCTCTCCCTAACGGCCTCAACCCTTATGGCGCCGACCGGGCACGCGTCTGCCGCCTGCTTAACACACTCATAGAGCTCCTCCGGAACCTCCCCGACGGACGTAGTCTCAGAGACCTCTACGCTGTACTTCTCAGCAACTCTATTCTTTCCGATATCCTGGCCCAATGCAAAGACGTCGGGGCAGAGCGCAGGGGCTACCCCGCACGCTATGCACGCTCCTCTGTCCACCCGGATCCTGTACTTCATGCTAGAACCACCGATTATTATGTGTTTATGAGATTATTTATTGTTGTGGTATGGCATTATATATATTGGTGGTTAATGTATGGACGGTTTTGGCGACTTCCTGTGGTTGTTCTTCATACTGTGGCTCTTCACTTCATTCATGTATCCCCAGCTAAGGTACTCCTCACTCAGGAATGCGAGGTCCTCGATAATAAAGGCTCTGGAGAGCGCGTACAACTCTAAGGTTATAACGCTTATCCATAGGCATGAGAGGATCAGCCTCTTCGGCATACCCCTCTACAAGTTTATCGACATCGAGGACTCGGAGGACGTGCTGAGGGCCATAAGGTCGACGCCCCCCGACAGAGGGTTGATGCTGATAATGCACACCCCGGGCGGTCTGATGCTTGCAGCCTCTCAGATAGCGCTCGCCCTCAAGAGGCATCCGGGCAGGAAGATCGTTGTGGTGCCGCATTACGCAATGAGCGGCGGAACTCTAATAGCACTTGCTGCAGACGAAATATGGATGGATCCGGACGCGGTGCTCGGACCTGTAGACCCGCAGATAAGCACTCAGACAGGCTCGCTGCCAGCACCCTCGATAGTTAAGGCAGTTAGGGAGAAGGGGGTCGATAAAGTCAGTGACGAGACCCTGGTTCTAGCCGACATAGCTGAGAAGGCGCTGAACCAGACGAAAGACCTTGTGGCGAAGTTGTTGGACGGCAAGTTACCTCAGGACAAGGTTGAATTGGTTGTGGAGAGACTGGTTATGGGCAGATACACTCACGATTGGCCCATAACGGCTGAGGAGCTCAGGGAGCTAGGTCTTAACGTGAAGACCGAAATCCCTCCAGCAGTCTACAAGCTGATGTCGCTGTACCCGCAGGAGGCGGCCAGGAGGCCTGCGGTCGAGTACCTTCCGGCAACGCCACACAGGTCTGGAGTTCAGCAGTAGTTAATGCTGGTTTAACCTCAGAACCCCACGTACTACGGGATCAAGCGTGCACGATCGAGCAACTGCTGGTTTGAAGCTTATATACATCTATCTATAGATATGTTGGTAGATAGATATGATTCCAGGCAGGATGGCGTTCAGGGGTTATATGAAGTTGGTCACACTCAACATTCTGAGGGGGCAACCGAAACACGCCTATGGATTGATTAAAAGTCTTGAGGACTTAGTCGGTATGAGGCCGAGTACAGGCGTCGTCTACCCGGTCCTCAGGAAGTCGATCCAGGAAGGCTTGGTGGAGGTCGAGATGTTGCGTGCTGAAGGCAGGGAAGTCAAGGTGTACAAATTGAGTGAAAAGGGTCTCGAGTATCTGAAGCTCCATGAGGGAGAGTTGAGGGAGGCTTTAAGACTCGCTGAGTCCTTCAGGAAGTTCAGGCAAGCTGGCTGTGACAGGCTGCTTGAGCTGGTGAGGGAGTTGGTGAAGGGTGCTGGAAGGTTAAGTGAGTCAGAGTTGATAGAGCTGAGGAGGGCTATAGCGGATTTTGAGACGAGGGTTCTCGAGATACTGGCCTCCTCCAAGGTGTGATGAGGATGGGTAGCGAGGCCGTCGTTGTTGAGGGGCTCGTCAAAAAGTTTAAGGAGGTGGTCGCGGTCGACAACATCTCCTTTAAGGTAGGGAAGGGGGAGATATACGGCCTGCTCGGCCCTAACGGGGCCGGCAAGACCACGACCATCCACATACTCACAACCCTGCTGAGGCCTACTTCAGGCAGGGCTTACGTAGCCGGCTACGATGTGGTGAGGGAGCCCGATAAGGTTAGGAAGGAGGTGGGCGTGGTTTTTCAAGACCCTAGCCTAGATAACATGCTCACTGCGTACGACAACATGTACATTCATGGGAGGCTCTACGGGTTGAGGGGGGAGGGGTTGAGAAGGAAGATCTTCGAGCTGCTCAGGTTCGTCGACCTTGAGGAGTTCGCCTACAAGCAGGTGAGGCACTTCTCCGGAGGCATGAGGAGGAGGTTGGAGATAGCCAGGTCCCTGATTCATGAGCCTGACGTCCTCTTCCTGGATGAGCCTACGCTGGGTCTCGACCCGCAGACAAGGGCTAGGATATGGGATTACATATTAAGCGTGAAGAAGGAGAAGGGCACCACAATAATCCTGACGACGCACTACATGGATGAGGCAGAGGAACTCTGCAACAGAATTTCCATCATGGATAGGGGGAAGATCATAGCGGAGGGAACGGCCGACGAACTCAAGTCGATGTTGGGCTCTGACGTCATATACGTGAGGTTCGACGCTCGCGCAGGCAACCCACCCCTCTGCATGGAGTCTGAGATTATTGAGAAGTGTGGAAGGGTCAGGGAGGACACGATCGAGTTGGTGGTCAGGGATGCTACTTCAGCAATACCTAAAATATTCGAGCTAGCCAACGGCGCTGGACTCAAGATAGTTGAAGTGAGCTACAGGAGGCCGACGCTTAACGAGGTCTTCATCCACCTGACGGGCAGGGAGCTAAGGGACTCGCTGGAGGAGGCGCCTATTCCACACGGCCCCAGAGGGAGGTGGTTCTGATGGACGGATTCATAGTGATGACCTACAGACAGCTTAAGCGTTTTGTCAGCGCTAAGTCCAGGCTAGTGATGTCAGTCGTGAACCCGATCGTGTGGATTGTTTTCTTCGGCCTTGGATGGAGCAACGTCTTCAGTTTCCCGGGCGCCAGAGCGGTGTTCGGCGGGCTTGACTACCTAACATACCTGGCGTCAGGGATGGTCGCCATGACAATAATGATGGGTTCCTTCATCAGCGGCATTTCAGTCATATGGGACAAGCAGTTCGGCTTCCTTAAGGAAACTCTAGTAGCACCTACCTCCAGGGCCGAGGTGATATTAGGGAGAACCTTCGGCGACTCTCTAGTCACGGTGTTGCAGGGACTTATTATACTGGCTATAATGTACTTCGTAGCACCTCAAATACGCGTTGCGGGGGCGGTTCCAGCATTGGCGTACGGTATGGTACTCTCGATGGGGTTTACATCGCTCGGGATATCTATCTCGCTGAAACTCTCGAGCAGTGAGGGTTTTCAGATGATAGTGAATTTAATGACCATGCCGCTCATATTCATGAGCGGCGTCTTCTACCCGATAGAGAACATGCCTGAGTGGATGAGGACAGTAGCGTACGTCAATCCATTGACCTACGCCGTGGATGGGATGAGATATTGGTTGACAGGCGTCTCCAGGTTTGATCCCATAGTGGATATAGGACTGTTAGGCGTTTTGACATCCGCTCTGCTACTACTGGCAATAAGAACCTACGTCAAGGCAACCATCGAAGACTAAAACGGTATCTCGTAACAACTCCACAGGACATGCTAAGCTACAACTGAAAACTTTTCATAATTTTCGAGGCGTAATGCATCGCTAGGCCATACTCCCTCCAAGGGATCTCCCCAATACGCCCGAAGTGTGTCGGGCTATTAATCTTCAGGAGAGTTGAGCTAGCCTCCGTTCCCCCAACCTCATGCCTGTGCTTGGGATTAGTCATCGTGGTTGCTGAGCCCTTTAGTCATTAGGTATTCGGTCTCCTGAGTGTGGAAGTTCATCGCGGCCAGTTCTGACACCAGCAACCCCTTCGACGCATCCACGGGTATCACTATCTCGCTTAGCCCCTCCTTAACGGCCGTCGTCTTGAGTTTGTAGACTATCTCGTTGAGCACTTTCGTCGCGTTGTAGGAGGAGAGGGCTACGTAATTGACGAAGAGCCTGCCGTTGCACGAGAACTCAACCACCCCTCTGACCCTCCTGCCAGATCTAACGAGGATTGCTTTCTCGCCCTTCAGATAACGCTTGTGAATGATTCTCTGAACGTCCTCGATCAGATTGCTCCACCAGGTCGTCGGCCTTAACCTTAAGCGCTTCAGACCCTCTGCAGGTATTTCCTCCACCACATAGCGACCCCCTGGGCGGGTCGCGTTGATCCTGCGCGGATCGGCTGAGAACATCATCACTACGCCCTCAACAACGTAGCCCCTCCTCAAGTAGAAGTCGAGAGCCCTCAAGTTCCAGTTCTTAACGCTAAGCGCGAGGGACTTAACACCCTCCGATTCAAGCCTCCCTCAATCACGTCCAGCAGAAGCCCCCCAACACCACGGCTCCTAACATCCTCATCCACAGCAATGCTGTCAAGAAACGCCACCTCTCCACGCTTGAAGACCGTGGCGAAGCCGACCACAGAACCGTCCAACTCAACAACGACGACCCTCTTCCTCCTAGACCTACTCCTAACCAGAGCCTCAAGCCACTCACGACCCACTTCATCCAGAGCCCCTAAGGCCTGCGAATATATCTCGAAAACCCTTCCCACATCACTGGGGCCTGCATCCCTGACTACGAACCCACCCGCACAGGCGGGTCCGTCAAGCACTCAAACCACCATACTCTCAACGCACCACTACATATCTTTCTGTGTACCGAACCTAATAAGACTCACGATCTATGATGCCTATACATGCTTCTTAACTATGTCAATGAACTTCGCGGTGAAATTATCTAAGGTTAAGTCTCTAACCCGATCCGTGGACTTCATTGACAGGTATTCCCATAGTTTTCTATTGGTTAGGACGTCAAGAACCTTCTCGACAGCATCATCAGCGTCCCTGTACCCTAACCCGTGCTCACCATGCCTTACTATATCACTCCAAGCCCCGCCGGACTCATGCACAACTACTGGCAGTCCTCTGGACATAGCCTCAGCAACGACTATCCCCCAGTGCTCGTTTATCGTTGAGTGAAGAAAGACCTTAGAGCGGTCCATCACTTTAGTTATGTCCCTGCGCGGCGCGTCGGGAATCAGGTATACGTCAGCATCTGCGTTTAAGCTGGTGGCGGTTTTGAAGCCTAGAGACTCGGCTAATTTAATTAACCTGGAAAGGTAATTCATGGAAGTCCTAGTACTCGCGCCTCCGAACACGTAAAGCTTAACACCCTTAACTTCCCGTCTTATCGAGGGAAACACTTCACCGATTACCCAGTGATACCTTTTCTCCTCACTAAACCTGCCGACCATTACGACTGAGTCCATCCTCGTGTCGAATGCCGGTATCTCATTCCCCGTGAGAATACTTAGAGCCGGAGGTAGTGGAGGATTAAGCACCTCTGGCTCCTCACCATAAATATCCTTAACAATATCGGCAGTCCAAGCCGAATTCGTTAGAACAACCGAGGCTACCTCAAACGGGTTCTCCCTGACATACCGGGGGGATATCTTTGTATAGAGCTTCCAATACACGTTTAAGGGGAACTTACCATATCTCTCGAGGATGTATGGATCCTCACCGTAGTAGAGTCCGCTCCCACGAAGTTTGGGATCAATCGACACCTCTAACGGGAAATGAATGTACTCGATAAGCTTCACTCCCCTCTTAACCACCTCTGGAATCAGAGGCTTATAAGCAGACTCGTCAGTGAAGACCAATCCAGCGTTGTACTCACGTAACGCCTTCACACCGACATACCCAACCAACAATCTGAGATACAGTCCGAAAGCTTTCAACTCCAGGCGTGTTGAGTATCTAGTAAACCTGCTTAAGTCAATCCCATACCACTCAGGATATTTCTCAACATGAATGGTGACGGGCGATACAAGAACAGGGGTCAAGCCCATTAAGTCAAACGTGTGCGTGACTGAAGCGCAGACAAGTTGGCCTCCTCCAGGCCTGTTCCAGTAGTGATGGAGCACTAACGCACGCCTGCTCAACTAGATCACAAACAAATTTATCCTAAACAGGTTTAAAGCTATGAAAATCGGAGGTTCCAGGTAATCACAACGGCTACGCTATCTATCATGTAACAAGCCGTAGAGCGTAGCGAGCAGTCTGGGCAGTGTATCCCTCCTCAATGCGATGCCCAGGGCTAAGGCGTATCTCACCGCTGAAACGCCTGCCTTCAACCTCCTTAACCTCCGGAACATGGCCACCCGATCATAGTGCAGCCAGAATGTATCCCAAAAACCCCTGTGCCTAGTAAGGGAGTCATTGTGCTCGATATGCCACACTATGGGCGATATTTCCTTATCCACTACCTCATAAGTTTTGAAACCCTTCAAAACACACCAATAGGCCACCACGCTCTCGAACCAGAAACCTTTCCTACTTCCTTTGTAGAGGGCTGAGAGGTGAAGATCCTTGATAAGTGAAGTCCTTAAACCCATGTTCGCTCCGCATAACAAAACCGATTTACGAACGCCATCATTGCATATTTTTTCACCCGCAAAACCTGAAGCAGATATCCATCCACAGTAGTCCCTAAGTTCGGGTAAAGGCTCACGGTGTGGGGCGCTTCTAGTCTGCACCTTTATAAAGAATGGCACCTCGGACTTAATTAGCCTATCGTTATTTAGAAATGCTTTATAAACAAGGCCCGTTAAACCGGCCGCGTCGTCTTTCTCGCTGAACAACCTCTCATACCTCAACACCCATTCCTCATGAGCTACAGCATCGTCATCTAGGAACAAAACTACGTCTCCTGATGCGTTCAGATAACCCAACTCAACCGCGTCTGTAACGTTACCGCTAGAGTTCTGGTATATTACCCTTAGCGGTAAGGCTTTCTTAAATCTTGAAATCACTTCTTCACTCCCGTCATTGCAGGGTTTCAAAACGATTAAGACTTCGTCGGGCGGTCGTTTCTGGTGTGCTAGGCTGTCGAGAGAGTAGCACAGAGCCCATTCCCTACAGTGCGTGAGTACCAGTACAGAGATCCTCACGTGAGCCCCGCGCTAAATTACTTGACCGTAATAAATAAATTTCAAATCTCAAGCCTATAGGTGCAAAAGGGAAAGTTAAAATAACGGTTGCGAAACGCAAACCCCCCTATAGGGGACCTATACATGTCAGTCTGGCAAACTCATAAGCTCTCTAGCTACCCCAACATAGAATCTCGGCAGTAGTCGTAGGGTGTTGATGTCGACCCACTCGTCGGGACCGTGTACGTTCCCGCCTTTAGGTCCGAAGTCCATGCTCTTGACGCCGAGCGGCGTGAAGTACCTTGAGTCTGAGGCGCCAGCCCCCTCCACAGGCGACGCCCTCACGCCCATGCTCTCGAGGAGTTTGAGGGACGTCTTGACCAGCCCGTCATCCGGAGAGAGGTATAGGCAACCGCTGCTTCTCTCGCCGTGGACCTCTAAGCTAACTTCAGGGCCTACCTCAGAGGCCACGCGTTCTAGGGCTTCCCTGACGACCCCGGTCTCGTTGGTCATCGCCCTCACATCCACCTCGACCACGTGCCTGCCCTCCCCGTCTAGGTAGTACATGTTTGGCGTTATCGTCACCCCGTAGTCGCTGTGCAGGGATGTCTGGACTGGAGTTCTGCTTAACGGCATGAGGAGATGAAGGACTTCAGTTAGGCCGACGTCGGCCTCGACCTCGCCGCCCTCCCCGGAGGGGTCTGCGTACTCAACCATTACTTTGGACGGCAGCACGTTCGACTTTACGAAGGTCCCTTCGACACGGGTCGCCAGTAACCACGGGTTAGACCTCATGAAGTGTGAGGCCGCTATGAATGGATGAGTGTCGACTCCGGGGATGAAGTATGCTGCGTGCCTGGTCGGCGTCACCGGAGTCCTCACCTCGAACTCAACTTTCCTTAACGCTCCAGACACCTTGACAGTTTTTCTCGCGGCTTTAACAAGCGCTTTAAATGACTTCCTCCGCCTCACTATAGGACTCATGAGGGAACCATCGCAGTTGATTAGGTATTTTGGTAGTGAGTTTTCTTTGGCTAGCTTTTCAGCCAGTGCCTTAGCGCCGTGGACACCCCCTACCTCCTCATCCGTCGTGAAGGCGTAGAGGACTCTGCCTCTAAGGCCTTGCTCCTTCAGCCTCTTCAGAGCCAGCATCACCCCCACAACGTTGCCCTTATCGTCTGCAACACCCCTCCCGAAGGCCTTATCCCCGACCACAGTGAGTTTGAAGGGGTCGTGAGTCCACTCCTCCCTTACTGCCGGAACCACGTCTAGGTGCGCCATGAACATGATGAGCGGCTCCCCCCTGCCGACCTCGCCGTATATCGTGTAGTAGCCGTTGACCTCAAGGAGGGAAGCGTCCAGACCCCAACCCCTCAGCAGGTCCTCAACCAAGTCGATCACAGCCCTTCCTGGCTTCAACCCCCTGACGGGATCGTTGGTCGTGTCTACACTGACTAGTGAAGCTAGAAGGTCCAGCACGTCCTCACTCAAGCAGGACATCACCTCGCAATATTCATGGCAGGGGCTAATATGCTTCATCACCCTCATCGGAGGCACGGCCCTAAACCTTTATAAGCCCTTGTTTGAGGTATTACATGCAGTAGGGTGTGAGATGAGCAAGAAGGGCAAAGTCGATATAACCTCCCTGTGCGGCGGGCTTCCGGAGGAGCTCTGCGTTCAGTTAGGCGCTGAAGAGCAGCTCGTTAAGATCAGGCTTGAGAGGAGGAAGTTCGGCAAGGAGGTAACGATCATTGAAGGCATAGATCCCTCCACGTACGACCTGAGGAAGGTGGCCTCAGTCCTTAAGAGCAGGCTGGCTACAGGAGGCACGGTGAAGGACAACCACATAGAGATTCAGGGGGACCAGAGGCAGAAGGCAAGGAACATACTTGTGGAGGAGTTCGGCATACCTGCTGAGAGCATAATATTCATAGAAGCTGAGTAAACCGGTTTTAAGGTTTTAATTATGGGCTGAAACGACGTCTACTCTTCCTCTTCATCCTCAGGCACTTTAAGGCCCAATTGTTGCGTTATCTCCCTATACCTGTTCCTCACAGTGACTTCAGTGACTCCAGCGACCTGCGCTATGTCCTTCTGAGTCTTCTTGATCCCGCAGAGCCTGGCCGCTATGTAGACGGCGGCGGCAGCCACCCCCGCTGGATCCTTGCCTGCCGTTATGCCGGTGCTCTTAGCCTGCTCCAGTATCTCCCTAGCCTTAGCCTCAACCCTGCCGCCAAGCCCCAGCGCTGAGATCATCTGAGGTACGTAGTCACTGGCCCCTGATACAGGGATCCTTATGTTGAGCTCACGCACCAGGAGTCTAAAGCACCTCGCTATCTCCTTCTTCTGGGTCTTAGTGTACTCCGCTATGTCGTCCAGGGACCTTGGTAGCTTGTAGAGCCTGCACGCTATATAGAGGCATGCTGCCACGACAGCCTCAACAGCTCTCCCCCTGACGATACCTCTCTCCACGGCCTTCCTATATATCGCCGCGGCCTCGTCCTTAATCGCCTCCGGCAACCCTAACTCCACAGCAAGCCTGTCAAGTTCCTCAGCGGCCTGAGTTATGTTCCTGTCAATGCTGTTCTGGATCCTCGTCCTTATCTGCCACTTGCGCATGCGCATGGCCTCGAGCTTACGCTCGAGCTCCAGCTTCTTACCCGATGCATCCCTGTCACGCCAGTCAATCATCGTGGCGATGCCGCTGTCGTGCAACGTCTGAGAGAGCGGGGAACCTGAACGCGACCTCCTCTCCTTCTCCTCGGGCGTGAAAGCCCTCCACTCAGGACCTTGATCGACAACCCTCTCCTCAATGACCTCCCCGGTCTCAGCGCAGATGTACTCCCCCCTAACCTCGTCATAAACAATCTTACCCGGGGGGCACTTAACCTCCCGGGACTCACCGCCTTCTTCCATTATAGAACCACCAACCACCGTAAACCTTAAAAAGGTGTACTACAGAGTTAATAAGCTTTTTTACTAGTTTCAAGAAAGACACTACATCATCCCTAACATAATATGTGGTGAGGACTCACTCTCAGCGAATACTTAAATAATCACGTAGCACAGTATAGTACTAAGGAGGTAGTGAGGTTTTGAGCGGGTCGGAGAACGTGGTGTATAAATGCTGGAAGTGCGGCAGGGAGTTTTCTTTGGAGGAGGGAATGGAGAGCTTCTTGAGGGCGGAGGAGAGGGAGGGCTACACGTTCCTGAGGTGTCCTTTCTGCGGGTTCAGAATCATAGTCAAGGCCCGAAGACCTAGCTCTAAGAAGGTCGGTGCAGTCTAGCGGCATTGCCTGGAAGCCTCCATAATCAGGGCTTTTAGCTGAGGGACACGCGGTGCAACCGGCAGAGTTCCTGACCAATTTCACTGAAGACCTCTTAAGTCGGGAGGATCTGGAGTGGATGCTAAGTGACGCGGAGGTCAGTGGAGCTAGGCATGTCCTAATGGCTTTCACGACGGACTCCAACACAATCCCTCGAGTTAATGTCGTCTTCTCATACATGGCTGGGGTAGGTCTGATTGAGTGGCTGCGTGTTGAGGTCCTTGTCTCGAAGGATATTGAGGCGGCGAGCTTCTTCACCAAGCAGTACTCGGACCTCATCAGAGGTGGTGGGGAGGTGATTGTCCGCGGTGACGGCATCTCCGTCTTCTACAGGGTGGATGCTAGGACTGAGGTGAGGAGGTTAAGGGATTATGTGCAGGCAGTGGCTGAAGTGATAGGGGTGAGTGTCGGGGTTCTGAGGTATGTCGGCTACACTCTAATACCTGATGAGAGTCTTTAATTGACGCCACCCCAAGTAATTGGGGGTACTGATGCCTGGGAAGTTAGTTCTCGTTGGTTCAGGGCTGTCTGCAGGCCTGATCACCCTGAGAGGTGTTAGGGAGATTTCAGACGCTGACCTAGTGTATGTGGATTCCTACACGAGCGTTTCGCTAGGGGGCTCTGCAGAACTCATAAAGTCGCTTACCGGCAGGGACTTGGTTCCTCTGAAACGCGGGGATGTGGAGGAGAGGTACTTTGAGATCCTGCTGAGGCCGGCTCTAGAGGGGCTTAAGGTGGTTGTGGTGGTTCCAGGCAACCCCCTGGATGCCACCACGCACGCCGCACTGCTTGTTGAGGCGGGGAAGAGGGGGGTTGACTTCGACGTGGTTCCAGCGCCCGGCATAATACCTAACGCGCTGACCATGTCAGGCCTTATGCTCTACAAGATGGGTAAGGTGGCAACCATCACATACCCGAGGTCAGGCGCCGTGTCGGAGTACGCGTACGACGTGCTGAAGGACAACGACTCAAGGAATCTCCACACGCCCTTCCTCACCGAGATGGATCTTGAGAAGGGTTTAGTAATGCAGGTCAGGGAGGCCGTTGAGATACTCTACATGGTCGAGGCTACTAGGGGTGAGGAGGTGGTGAGGGACTCCAGGATGGCTATCGCGGTCTCAGGGCTGACTGGGGAGAGTCAGAGGATATGCTTTAAGACCCTCGGAGAGCTTAGGGGTCTACCAGACCACGGAGGTCCACACACGCTGATCGTGACGTCCCCTAAGATGCACTTCATGGAGGAGGAGGCCGCCAGAATCATCTCCGGGAAGTACTGCCGGTGAGCCCGGTGCTTGAAGCTCTCTCCAAAGCCTTCCTAAGCCTCTCGAGCTTCTCCTTACCCTCAAGCAATGCCTCGTTAGCTACCCTCACAACCTCCTCAACCTTCTCAGCACCGATTAAAGTCTGATCCCTAATCTTAAGCAAGCTCGTTAACCTTACTCCAGTCCTCAGCTCCACTATAACCCCCTTCCCCCTACTTATTGAGAGTACTCCAGAGTGCTTCATGCCGGACTCTCGAGCGATCCTCAGGAGCTCGCCAGCCCACCCCAGGCTGACTGCGGAGGCATGTATTATGGGGCCCGTCACCACCAGCCACAGCCTCCGCGAGACAGGGCCCTCCAGGTAACTCAGTAGCTCCTCAAGCGCTAGAGGCTGGTGCTTCTTGAAGATTATGGTTGATCCCTTCCTCCGCCATGGTAGATCCCCGTCGATCAGGGTCACCCTCCCACTGCAGGAGCTTATCGTGTACAGCCCGTCGAACTCGAAGAGCTTGAGGAGCACGTCAACTATGTCCTTGTCCAGATACCCTATCTCAAGGTCCTCCCTAAGCCTACTGAGCATCCTCCCCTTCCTCTCACGCCACCTCACTACATCAACTAAGGGCACTGAGCGCCACCACACGAGAATCGTTTAAAAGACTTTAATATCAATACAACACTGGTGCTGAAGATGCTTGATAGAGTGAACGCGCTGACGCCGGGGCAGGGGAGGCTTAAGGAGGCTCTTGAGGATGAATCCTACTCTATAGTGGGGGTCTTCGGGCCCACCGGGGTTGGTAAGTCCCTCTTCGCTCTGGCGTACGGTATAGGAGCGGTCAACTCAGGTAAGTACAAGAGGTTGGTGGTGATAAGGCCTGTGATCGACGTCACAACTGGGAGGGAGGTCAGCATGGCTGAGGCAGGTCCCCAGTTCATGGAGCTCTCGAAGCAGTACGTCACGGACGTCCTGAGCGGCTTGATGTCGTGGGATGAGGTTAAGAAGCTAGTCGACGAGGGGAGGCTAACGTTCGCTGACAGCCACTACCTAAGGGGAAGGACCTTCGACTCCTCCGTAATATTCGTGGATGACGCACAGTCCCTCAGGGTCGAGTCCCTCATAGAGGCTGTGGTTAGGGTCGGCAGAAACAGCAGGCTGATAGTTGCGGCGGACCCCATATTCCAGGCCCTCAGGGTCAGGAATCAGGATCCAACCTCAGTGATGAGGGAGATACTGGCGGGCGAGGCCAGGGCCCTCGTCGTTGATCTGGGGGTTAAGGACATAGTTAGGGAGGGCGCTAAGATGGGCTTAAGGCTTGTCATGGAGTACCTCCTCAGAACCAGGAAGCTCACGGACCCCGAGCTGAAGACTCTGGAGACTGTAAGGCTTAAGTCACCAGATTCGGACGTCATAACAGTGCTTGACGTAGTTAGGGTTGCAAGCGGTCTCAACATATCCTTCGAACACCTCCCGAACTACGTGGTGGTTGTCAAGAAAGGCCACCTGGGGAGGCTGGTCGGCAAGGGTGGTGAGAGGATATCGGCAATTGAGAAGGAGCTTGGCGTCAGGGTGAGGGGGGTCGAGCTGGACGTCGACATAACGGACCTGATAAGGGCGGTCCACCCCGTCTCATGGGTTTGGAAGAGGGTTCTGGACGTCGACTTCAAGGGTGCCTACGTCTCGATCGAGATAGAGGAGGGCGTCTTCGGAGCGTTCGTGGGTCAGAAGGGGACCTACGTCAGGTTCCTCGACGCCCTGACCAGAGAGCTGTTCGGAATAGGTGTTAAGGTGATCCCCACAGACGCTAAGGCAAGACATAGGCCTGACGAGAAGCCTAGGAGGAAGGGGGGAGGCGGCGCTAAGGAATCCAGGGAGTCCGGAAAGTAGTCAGTGGCAGACATATATGTCCTCAACAACCTGGTAGTAGCGAGGCCCGACGCCCCTCACGACCCTACCGAAGGTGATCTCGTACCTTACCCCTAACTTACCCAATAACTCCTCAAACACTTTCCGACCCAGTGTGAGGGCCTCCTCCCTACTCCCAGCGCTGAGGAAGTCGTAGACGTGTATGAAGCCGCACCCCCTTAACGCCGAGATAGCGTAAGGAAGGTAGGTGCGTGAGTACTCAGGGAGGGGCATGAGCACTCTGTCGGCGCTACCGGCGTATTCCTTGATAACTTGGGCTGCGTCGCCGAGCCTGGCCTCAACTACTCCCTCCACACCGTTCAGCACTATGTTCTCGCGCATTAGCTCGTAAGCGTTTGGGTTGATGTCTATCGAGACTACCTTGACGGGCCTGGCCTTCCTAGCTATGACTATGGAGAAAAGCCCCACACCGGCGAACATGTTTATCACGAATTCCCCAGGACTGACAAGCCCCGCCACCCTCCCGTGCTCGTAGTTCAGGACGGGAGATATGTAGACCGTGTTTATGTCGACTTTGAAGACGCAGCCGTGTTCCCTGTAGGTCGTGACGCTCCTCTCCTCCCCAGCCAGGAAGACGTGCTCCCTAACCCTGTGGTGAGTCCTCACAGGTGTGATGGCTAGCCAGACGGACTTAACGTAGGGCAGTGCCTTAATGATCTCCTCCCCTACAGGCTTGAAGACCTCGACGGCGAGGTCGGGGGGCTTCCTAATGATGGCTATGTCCCCTATGATCTCCACCCTACCCCACAGTCTATCCCGGTACTCCCTGCCCAACACCTTCTCCGCAATGTCCCTCAACAGTTTCCCCCTGCCCATTAATGTCCACACCGCCTCACGCGTCCTGCGTGCCCCATGTTTACAAATTTTATAAGTTTCGTTAATTATTAAGTTATTGGTGGTAATTATGCCCACCATGAGATCAGGCTTAGTCATGGCTGGGGGGTTTGCCTCCAAGGTTAGGAAGGTAGTCTTCGCCCAGCTTGCTGAGGACCTTAAGGAGAAGAGGCTGGATAATAAGGCTGTAGCGTTCAGCGTGGCCCAGCTGAACAGGTTCCTCTTCACGTTGCTGGTCGACAGGTTGAAGGTGGATAAGAGGGATGTTGTTAGGATAAGTATAGACTACGAGGTTTCTGATGGGAGGGTTGTGTGGAAGTTCGACACGCTGAGGGTCGAGGTCTTCAGGAGGGTTCTTGAGGAGGAGGTCAGTAAGGTTCTGACGGAGCTCGTGCCGGAGGCCGAGAAAATCATGGCGGCCCCCCTCGAGTACATTCCTGAATATGTGGGAGAGACCAGCGACGGTGACAGAATATACGCACTCAAGATAGGGGAGCAGGAGGTCGGTCTAGTTGAGGTGCTACCGATCGACGAGGAATTCCTATACATTAAGGTCGGCGCGCTTACAGTGCCGGAGCCCACCAGGATTGAGAAGGTCAAGATACCCCTGGAGGGGAGGACCCCTGAGGATGCTTTAAGGGCTACGGCGGGTGAGCTGGTCGGCAGAGGCAGGCCGGTGTCGGCTGAGGAGGTTGACTCGATAGTGAGCTACATCAGAGGCAGGCTGGGTGAGGCAAGGCCTGAGGCTAAGGTAGAGTATGAGTAAGTTCACCAGGGGAAGAGATAGGGGTCTAGATTCTTTTTCAGAGCCATGAATCCCTCGCCAGGCGTCAGAACAGGCTTCACGTAGTCGTGGAAGTCCTCGAGCGCTAGTCTAGGGCAGGACGTTATGATTATCACATCAACGGACTCGGAGTCCAGGTCGGTCAGGAGGTCCCTAGTGAGGTGTGCTGAGGCGGCGATGTAGTATCTGCCTCCAGATTCCCTGATCAGCCTCGAGAGCTCCTCCACCAGCCAGGTCCTCTTCTGACCGGCCGCCCCAGTCACGAGGAGCCAGGATCTTGCGTCAATGGATCTGGCGACCTTGCCGAGCCTGACTTTAAGGGTTTTGATGACGTACTCCTTGAGGAAGGCGTAGGTGTTCATGTATGGATCCACAGCAACCACTTCCTTACCACCGCCCAGCCTCAGGCCCACACCCAAGGCGTGAAACCTCCCGCCCGCCACTACAAGCACTGCATCAGCGAATTCCTTAACTGAGTCTAGGTCGGAGAACCAGCACCCCAGCACGAGCCTTGACCCCCTATTCACCACGTCGAATCCCCCCTCCCTAGCGACCGTTACCAGATCCTCGCTTAAGTCCTTATGCTGTGCTGTAGCGTAGATGGCCAGCCTCCTGAGCCCCGCCTCCCTTAACGAACTGAGGAGGTTGTTGATGACCTCCTCAGAGACTCTGGTTTTGGACTGGAGGTCTGCGAAGACCACGTTGTCGGGTGGTGTCCAGTAGGGGTACCTCTCATGCCCTAAATGGATCACGAGGTCGTAGTCCTTAGTGACATCCTGGTCTATGAGGCACGCCCCGAAGCAGGGGCCTGCATCAACATGTATCTCAACCCCTCCCCCTGCCGCCGAGGCCAGGTAGTCAACGAGACAGTAGGAACGGTTTTTAAATCCTTCAGGGATCTGCAACAGAACCTTAGATGGTCTCCTTTCGTTGATGATCCTAATTATTTTGCTTAAGTCTATCTGGTAGTTCTCCAGGAGGCCACTACCTGAGTTCAGATTCATTGCCGTGTCTCAGTAGCTTCTTCAGGGGGTTGGGTTTGAACGGGCTTCAGCCCCCTTATCTGAAGAGTGGTTCTGATGCCTATCTTGTCTCTGAAACGCCTAAGAGCCTCCTTAGCCTGTGGAAGGAACTTTGCAGGGATCCTTACCTCAGCCACCACGCTACCGTAGAACACCCTCGCCCCCACGCCGACGGGCTTGCCGAAGGCCTTCCGCATACCGTCCTGGAGTCTGTCCGCCCCTGCGAAAGCCATCATCTTATTCTCCCTCAGAACGTGATGAGGGTACTGCCTGACTATGAGGAGGTACTTGTCGTCACCGACGTACTTGCTCAGATACTTGTGAGACATCACCCTAGCGGCCTCAAGGCCGTTATGCCTAACGATGGCATTCTCCAGGGACACGAGCTCCACAGCCAGGTCGTAGTCCCCGCGCTGATTGCCCATCACGAACTTGCTTATCTTAGGTTGCGGTATGCCGTCTATGTAGTCCCTCCTAGTGTAGGGGGGCTTGTGCATGTCCTTGTAGCACCTTGCCGGCCTCAGAGGCACCTCAACCACCTAAACATTACTGAGTGTTAAGGTATTTAAGCGTGAGGGACCGGGCGTAACAACTGAAAGCACCCGCCTAAAGTGTTTGAGAGCTGGTCCTCCTAAGCTGAAACAATACCTTCTTAAGCAGCTTGTACAGAGCACCGCACTCAGGGTTTCTCGGATTGGCTCTGAACACCAAGTTCTTAAGCGCCCTAACCCCCCTCTCCTCCCCAACCATGACCGCCAACTCCTCCATCTCCCTCCTCAAAGCCTTTAAGACGTCATCACCACACTCACCCCCTCCGTGCAGCTCCGCGAGAGGCTCTCTGAAGACTTCGTAGAGGTATATCGCGACGGCATGCGATAGGTTAAGTATGTTGTAGTCCGTGCCCGTGTCAAGGGATGACACGAGGTCGCACTTCTCAAGCTCCTCCCTCCTGAGCCCAACGCTCTCCCTCCCAAAGACGAGGGCCACAGTACCTGACTTAGGGAGGACGTACTTGAGGAGATGCGGGGGGAGTGACTGCCTCAGGACGTCTGACTCGAGACCCCCTATTGAGGTGGTGCATATGGACAGCCTGACGCCGGAGAGGCACTCCTCAACACTGGACTTCACCATGATCGAGCCCAGCAGTTCAGCCCCCCTCGCGGCGAACTCCCTCACCTCAGGGTCGTCAACGCTGAACTGAGGGTCAGCGACGCACAAGTCACTGACGCCGAAGTTTCTCGCCAGCCTCAGTATGAAGCCCATGTTTATCCTGCCTTCAGGCCCCACCACCACCAACCTAACGCTACGCTGGCTCAACACAACAACCCAAGAGAACCGGTTCACTCAGGCTTTAATACCTTAAGCCACAGAGTTGCAGATGCTACGTGCAATCAGTTCCTGCATGGATTGAAAACTGCCGGTTGTAGTTGCGACCGTCCTAACGTCCGTCAGGCACTTCTACACACTGATCTTCGTCTCCTCGCCCGGATTGAGTATTATGGGTTCGGACGTGGAGCCGAATTCGTGGAGGTATCTCCTGAATTCCGTGGGTGTCCCTCTTAACATGGGAAAGGTTCCGTAGTGCATCGGTATAACGTACTTAGGTCTTATCAGGGTCGTTGCGTAGGCGGCCTCCCTAGGCCCCATCGTGAAGTGGCCTCCTATCGGTAGGAGGGCTATGAGGGGTTTGTATAGCTCTCCAACCAACTTCATGTCGTACGTCAAGCCTGTGTCGCCAGCGTGGTATATCGTGTAGCCCATCTTGCCTACGACAACCCCTACAGGGGAGCCCTTACTGCTGGAGTGGTAGGCGGGGGTCAGCACTGCCTCGAACCCTGCTCCGAGATCCATGGGGCCACCCACATTACCCCTTATCACCCTCTCAGCACTCCCTAACTCCTCAGTTATGTGGATGGCGAGCTCGTTTATCGCCACCGCCTTGGCGTCGGGGCAGTTCCTCATTATCTCCAGCGCGTCCCCTATATGGTCCCAGTGGTCGTGAGTCACTATAACGTAGTCACTGCACACCCCCTTTACATCCTTCTGGGGGGACACCGGATTATTTATCCATGGATCTATCAGGAACGTCCTGCCGAACATCTCGATCCTGAAGGCGGCGTGTCCGAACCACTTGATGCTGATATCGACCATGTTATCCACCAAATAATAAGTAACGCACTGCACCGTAATATACTTTAAACAAGCTTCACAGCCAGGGCTCATCACTCTTAACCCTTAATTTGGGATAGGTTAATTTTCATGGTGCGGTGGTGTGCTTCAGTGATGGATGATGAGCCCCTTAAGGCTTACGTGAAGGCTGGAGAGATAGCCTACAGGGTTAAGCAGGCGGTTGCGTCACTTGTTAGGCCGGGGGTCAGCCTGCTTGAGATAGCTGGAGGTGTTGAGAGGATGATAAGGGATCTAGGTGGTGAGCCGGCCTTCCCCACTAACATATCGGTCGGGGAGGTCGCTGCCCACAGGACGCCCTACGCTGACGACGCCGAGTTAATTCCTGAAGGGGCTGTGGTGAAGGTCGATATAGGTGTCCACGTCAATGGCTACATAGCCGACACAGCGGTGACGCTGGCGTTCAACGATAGGGCGGTCAAGCTTGTTGAGGCGGCTAGGGAGGCGCTGGCTAAGGCTCTGAAGCTGGCGGCCCCTGGAACGCCTCTTAACTCGTTCGGGAGGGTTATTGAGGCAACGGCGAGGAGTTACGGCCTCAACGTGGTCAAGAATCTGTCAGGTCACTCGCTCGGCAGGTACTTGATACACGCTGGTGAGGTTATACCTAATCATGCAACGATGGTTCCGACGGGTAGGATGGTTAGCGGCAGGGCCTACGCTGTGGAGCCATTCATCACGGAGGGTAAGGGTTACGTGGAGGAGATAAGGGGGTCTGTCCAGATATACGCGCTGACTACGAACGTCAAGAGCCTGAAGCGCTTGAGCGGTGAGGGGGTGAGGCTCGCTGAGGTCTTGGGCAGCAGGTTCAGGACGTTACCGTTCTGTGAGAGGTGGCTGAAGGACATATACCCTGACTTAACGCGGCTGAGGACTCTCCTCCAGGACATGGTCAGGAAGTCCGCGCTGGTCAGCTACCCAGTCCTGAGGGAGGTAAGTGGCAGGCCCGTGAGTCAGTTCGAGGAGACGGTCGTAGTGTGGGGAGGGGATGTAATAGTGACGACCAACCCTGGGTTAAGTATATAAATGTCTTTATAATGTCTTAAGGCTTAGGTTTAATGAGGAAGAGGTGGGTGTGGTAGGAAGATGGACGGTGTTCAGGACTGGACCTCAATGTTGATAGCCATTCTAATTCTGTCTTCATTCGTACTCAACTTCACAGATATACCTCAGAAGATTCAGTTCACGCGCTACTCCTCAGTCGTTAGGAGGAAGCTGATGGAACTCATGGAGTTCGAGGAGGAGGGGAGGAGGAAGTCCATAAAGTTCCTGAAGGACATGAACCTTCAGAACCCGAAGGAACTCATAGACAACTACGTCGATAATTTCTTCCTGATATCTCCTGTGGAGAAGGAGCCTACGGACATCATAATGAGGCTGAAGCACTTACTGAGGACTCGCGACGAATCCGTCAAGAGGTACGTGATGGACAGAGTGCCTGAAGCGCCTGAGGTGACTAGGCAGAGGATCGAGGTCCTGCTGGAGATCAACTCGGTGCTGTCCTACATAAACAAAGTCGTCAAGCACTACTACAACCTAGGCGTGAAGTTCAACGACTGGATAATGATGATGCAGCTGGCGTTGCAGATAAACCAGATAGCCAGGCTGGCTAAGGCCTACAAGGACGCGATAGACTCGTTTGGCCTGGGTGCCCCCATAGGCGACGGGGCTGGCGCCCTCGCAGCGCGAATGCTTACAGGCAACGGCTCGAGCCCGGTCGAGGTAGCTACCGAGACCGTCCTCTACGAGACCTCACTAGAGGGGAGGAGGCTCTACGTGATTAAAGCGAAAGGCCCCGGACCCACTGTCGGATGGCCGGGCGAGGCCCTCGAGAAACTTATTGAGAGCCAGGGATGCAGGGTTGCTAGAATAATAACCGTCGACGCCGCCCTGAAGTTGGAGAGTGAAAGGAGCGGTGAAGTGGCATACGGCGTGGGTGCGGCTATAGGAGATCTAGGCCCTGAAAAGATAGCCATGGAGAGGATTGCCTCCAAATGCTCTGTACCTCTAGACGCTGTGGTCGTTAAGATGAGTAACGAGGAGGCGATAAACACTATGACGAAGCAGGTGTACGACGGTGTGGTTAAGGCTGTCGAGGTGGTCAAGAACATAATACTCAGCAAGACGAGGGAGGGCGAGGCGGTCGTTGTGGTGGGCGTGGGCAACACGCTCGGTGTAGAGTGAGGTGGTCTGGCGTGCCGCTAGCTATAGACCCGATCTACATCCTCCTCATAGCTGTTGTCGTGTTCCTGGCCTCCTACCTGGCGATTACGTATCTGAGGGAGGCATCATCCCAGAAGAAGGAGGAGAGAGGCAGGGTGATCACAGTAAGCAAGTGTCTCAGCTGCGGCCACACAGTCTCAACAGACTACGGTAAGGACGACTACGTGGGGAGGAAGAGCGGTAAGTGCCCCAAGTGCGGAGGGGACATGGGCGTCGTAGCCATATACATGGAGATGCCGGCGCAACCTCACGAGAAGTGATCACCTAACTGAACACGTCTTAAGCACGTGCTCACGAACAAGGGAGTAGACCCTCTCAGGGTCGTCACCACACCTAACCCCCCTGGCTTGAAATGATATGGACGCCAGATCCCCCCCGACCGCCGCACTCTCAACCCGGACCTGAAGAACCCCGACCTCAAACCACTCGGACCAACACACCTTAGTGCTTCCAGCACCGACGCATTCCGAGTGTGTGAAGCAGTAGGGGAGGGCCGGCAGATCACCCAGAGCCTCGGCAGATCCATCGTCGTTGCAGAGATACACTACCTTCACGAAATCTTTGACCACATACTCAAGGAGCTTCGGCATCAGCAGGGCACCAGGTGATGGTATTCCTCACCCAGCACTGCCATCAGGTCTAAAGAAATGGCACTAACTCTGAGTGGCAGTAGGGGCACTTCCCGTTCAGCGACTTGTAGTCTCCGGAACAAATCACGACCTTGTCGCTCCCGCACTTGCTACACGTGTACATCACGTCCTTGCCAACCCTCAGTGACTTCCTGCATATGGTGCAGTTCTTGGTGACCCAGCCCAGATGTCCTGAGGCGGTCACGCCCTTAAGTATCCCCATCCAGCTCACCTTACACATATACTCGCGGCATGGTTAATAAGGATTTTTACTCTCATCAGCAACCAACATATAATATCACTTAAAACCTAGAGTAGGTGGTGTAGCGATGTCGTCTGTTAGGATATGCGCTGTGGGGGACGTGCACGGCAAGAGGTACCTGCAGATCTTCCAGGCGTCGCTCAGGTCCATGGTTTCCTTTAGGCCGGACGTCTGTGTCTTCGCTGGTGATATGGTCGATGACGGCAGGGCGGAGGAGCTCGACATCGTGGTCAATGAGGTCAAGACCAAGTTCCCGAACACCCCCATAGTAGCGGTGTTCGGCAACGAGGAGTACCACGAGTATGAGGACATCTTCATGAGCAGGTACCCTGAGCTGATGTGGCTGAACGACTCCATGTCAATCCTGGATGTGAGGGGCGTTAAAATAGCGTTCATAGGGTCTAGGGGGTCGCTGGACAGGCTCACGTACTGGCAGAAAAGAAACAAGCCCGAGCTGAGACTCATCTATGCGGAGAGACCGAAGATACTGAGGTCCCTCATAAATGAGGCGAGGAAGCACGCTGACATAGTGACTTTAGTTACCCACTACGCCCCAGCATTCCTGACGGTCAGGGGGGAGCCCGAGAGAGTCTACCCCTTCATGGGCTCCCAGTTGATGGAGAGGATGATCAGGGAGTCGAAACCCGAGCTAGTCATTCACGCACACGCGCACAACGCCAGGGTCCTCGAGGCAGTGTTAGGAAGCATCAGAATCTATAACGTCTCCCTGCCTGCACGGAGGAACGTCACCCAGATAGAGTTCCCCCTAAGGAAGATCCTCAGTGACTCCCGAACTTCGCCGCAGGCGTGAGTAGATGAAGAATCTCCAATTAAATTAGCTATTCGAAGGTTTTAGTTGGTTAGGTTAAAATGTTTTAGCTACATTTAAATACTCGCCACGCCATATATGATATGGTGGGTGAATTTGAGCACTAGGTCTAAAGATCTACCCAGCCTACTTCTAGGCATGGTTCTGGCACTACTCGTAATCACCACCTCCGCAACGACCGTGGTTCTGGCAGCCAGGTCGGAAGGGAGTAGGGGTGCTGTTATCGTGGAGATGGTGTTCAGCAGACCAATAACTCAAGAGGATGTGAGCAGGATAACGAAGCTCGGTGGCAAAGTCATCTACCGCTTCGACGAGATAAACGGGCTGGCGGTAGCTGTAAGGCCTGAGAATGTTAGAGACCTAATGACCATTGAAGGGGTTAGTGAGGTAGGGCCTACCGACGTGGTTGAAGCTCTCTCAGAGGTGTTGCCAGGCTCTTGCGAATCCCACGGAACTGTTCTGACGTGGAACCTCGACATCATCAACGTGCCTACAGTGCATGAGATGTATGGATTAGATGGTAGCGGGGTCTACATAGCGGTTCTCGACACAGGACTGGAGCCTCAGTGGAGGAACTACTTCCTGGAGGACCGCATAGCTTCAGAATTCGGTGCGGCGTTCCTCGGAGCTATGGCCACAGCCTACTGGACTACCGGTGAGGTGCTCAACAAAAACGCGTGGCAGGCGGACACGAACGGCCACGGCATGCATGTGGTCAGCACGATAATAGGATTCAGCGTATACGGGTTTTACACGGTGGACGGGGTGGCTCCAGGCGTTAGGATAATCCCGGTGAAGGTCTTAAGTAACAGTGGGTGGGGATTCTCCACAGACATAGCTGCTGGCATAATGTACGTGACGAGGCTTTACGTCATGGAGAAGGAGTCAGGCGGTAATGTGTTACCGCCAAACGGTGTTGTGAACCCGGTCATAATAAGTATGAGTTTAGGGGGGTCGAGACTCACGCCGATAGAGAAAAGGGCGATAGACTACGCTATCGAAAATGGGGTTTTCATAGTCGCCGCAGCAGGCAACGGCGGTGAGAAGGGCATGTCATACCCAGGGGCTTACGAGCCAGTGATATCCGTGGGGGCTGCCGGATGGACCGGCGAGTGGGGTGGTCAAGCATGGTGGAGGACGTCCGACGTTCCCGAGGGTGAAGAGTTGAAGGGTAATGTGTACGTCACGGACTTCAGCAGCAGGGAAAAGGAAGGACAGGATCTTGACGTTCTAGCTCCAGGTAGCTGGATTGTAGGCCCCTACACAGCTTACGGTGCTGCACACCCGCCCTACTGGGCGAACGGTAAGCCGGGGCAGTACTACTACCTTGGTGGGACGTCGATGGCCACACCTCACGTCAGCGGCGTGCTGGCTTTAGTATTGCAGAAAGACCTGGAGGACGGAGATATATACCTAGACCAGAAGTCAGCGGAGGAATTGCTTGAGTCATCAACGTTTAAGATCGATTGGTTTAGCGCTCAGGTCTTCGACCCAGTCAGTGGGACATTCGTTACGTATAGTTGGGATTCCACCGCTATAGGCGAGGGTCTCGTACAAGCCGACCTAGTAGTGAATAACTTCCATGAACCATAAGACAAAACCATTTTTGCGCCAATGCCCTGTTTCCTAGGTAATTTAGTGATTTTCGATGTGTTCACTGCCCGCGACGGTTAATCCTAGGTTCGTATGGAGTTGCTGTCAAGTAATACGTCACTCTTGATTCAGGTTCCGCGGTAATACGTTGGATTGGATTGCGCGGGCTTCCCCTCGGTCTTATTTACACTATTAATTAAATCTCTGAGTGATGTTGAAGTTACTGTATGGGGAGGGCTTTCTTGTCTGAGTACTTGAGTAGTGGTTTCGAGGACTTTGTGGAGGGTTCAAGTAGCTCATGCGAGTTCCTGGCTGAGGATTTCACGCTATCGGTCTCCGTCTTAACTGTTGTGAAGCGACTTGGTTATGAGGACTTGGCTGAGGAGTTGATGCCTCTCGTTAAGTCCCTCGTCGGGGAGATCGTGTTCAGGCTGAGCACGGGCAGGTATATCGAGGGGTTGGCTCACGAGCTGGGTCTCCATGCTAGGAGGTTGTGGGAATCGGACTACAGTGACGCGGAGTTAGCGGATGTCCTTAGGTCTGCCCTGGAGTTGAGGGAGAGGCTGGAGTCCGGTGAGGTTGATGAGGATGCAGTGCGTGAGGTGCTCGATAGGTTCCTCAAGATAGTGAGGGTTGATGTGAGCAGGACTAAGGTGATTAAGGGGGTGGTCGAGAACCCGGAGCCTGCTCTAGCTCTTCAGCTGATGGCTACAGCACTAGCTGTGTGTGTGGGTGGTTTAGGTGGGTCTCAACGTAACTAAGCTGGACCCTCTGTCGGAGAGGCTTATAGACTTCCTGGCTAGGAAGGCTTCCAACAAGGTCGTGGACGGAAATAAGCTTAAGGTGGTGGCGGGCTCCTCCATGGCTAAGGTCTCCATGGAGGTGATAGAGTCTGTGGCTAAAGAGGTTACGAGGGTTGAGGGCGCATCACTCTACTGCAACCTCTGCGGGAAGGGCCCCTTCACTAAGAGGGGGATGTACCTCCACCTTACGAGACTCCATAAATACGAGCTCAAGGCGCTGTTGGTTCAGGAGCTTAGGGAGAAGATCATGAAGTCCGGCCAGTAGCCGGGATCAACTACCAGCAATACCGGCGGTGCTTAGGTCGTTAAAGCCTTCACAAGGCCCGGCGGTGTGTCTATAGGCATTCCCAACCTGCTCCCTAGTCTGTAGGCCAGTAGCTGAAGGGCTATGGAGGACGAGATCGGTGAGAGGACCTTGTCAGCGGGTGGAGTCTCGACCACGTGGCCGACGCCCACGCCATCGAATGCCAGCGTTATCACGGTCGCCTCCTTGGATAACGCCTCCTTAGCGACCTTAGTGTAGAGCTCTATCGCCGCCTCCTCGACGGGTTTGATAAGTATTATTGGGTAGCCCTCTCTCACCAACACCATGGGCCCATGCCTTACCTCACCTAGCTGGAGGCCCTCAGCATGAACTAGGGCGGTCTCCTTAATTTTGAGGGCGCCTTCGAGAGCTATCGGGTAGTTCACGCCGCTGCTTGCCACGTAGATGCTTCCCCAGTCAATCAGCCTGCCAGCCACGCCCTCCATGCTTGAGTCTAGGATAGGTAACTTCGCGCTTAAGGCCTTCGCGAACTCACGTATCCTGCCGTAGAGCTCGTTCAGCTCATCTACCCCCACAGCCGCTGTGTGGAGCCCCGTGTAAGCTGACAGTATAGCTAGGGTGACCAGCGTGGACGTAAAGGTCTTGGTGGCAGGAACCGCTACCTCAGGACCTGCACCGATCGGCAGATATATGTTGGACTCTATGGAGAGGCGTGAGCCAACCACGTTCGTAACCCCCAGTATGACGGCGCCCCTCTGCTTGGCTAGCCTGACGCTCTTCAAAACATCGCTCGTCTCACCACTCTGGCTTATCGCGATCACGACAGTTCCAGTGCTCACATTGTCCAGTGCGTAGTAGGGGAACTCTGCAGCGCTGATCACGTTCACCGAGACCCCTGCTAAGTCCGAGAAGTAGTAGGCCGAGACCATCCCAGCGTGGAGGCTAGTGCCGGTTCCGACCACGTAGACGTTCCTAGCGCCGTAGATTATCATGGAAGCCAGTCGCAAGTACTTGTCCATGAGTGTGTAGGTAGTTTTCACAAGCGATTCAGGTACTTCATATATCTCCTTCAGCATGTAGTGGGGGTAACCGGCTTTCTCGACAGTCTCGGTCGGGTACTTGACCCTCTTCCTCATAACCTCCCTGACCTCGTTCAGGGTCTTTACGTCGAATATCCTTACACCATCTGCCCCGACCTCGGCAAGCATGTCGTCGCCAAGAATCAGCGCTTCCTCGGAGAAGCCGTAGAGGCTCGGCACGTCACTTGAGACGTAGAGGCATCCGCCACCCAAGCCTATGGCTACCGTCAGCTCGTTGCTGGTTACGTATATCTTACGCGAGCCCCTCACCACCATAGCTGCGGCGTAGACGCCGTTCAGCATCTTGGTCGCTTGAGCCACCGCCTGCAGCACGCTACTCCCACTCTTAATTAAGTCCTCCACCAAATGCGCGAAGACCTCCGTGTCCGTTCTTGAGGCGAACACGTGGCCCTTCCTTTCAAGCACCCCCTTAATCTCATCGAAGTTCTCAATCACTCCGTCACCGACCACGGCCACCTGATTGCCGCAGTCTGTGAGGGGGTGGGTGTTCTCGTAGACGGGCCTTCCCCTGCTGGCGTAGCGGACGTGTCCTAGAGCCACGCTCGATGGGATGTTGATCAGGTCTATGTGTTTGGACGCCTCTGTGAGGGGTTTAGGGTGTTTACGGATGACTATCTCGCCGGAGTCGCTGATGTAGGCGAGCCCTGTCCCATCATATCCTCTGTAGGACAGCCTCCTTAACCCCTCGATGATCGCGCCCTCCGGGATCCTGGAGGTGCAGACCACGCCGAATATGCCGCCCAAATCTCAGCCCCTATTGACTTCGCCTCCGGAAGTTTTAACTTATTCGCTTATATCACACAGCACAGCGTTAGTGAGTTTCACAACATCCTCAACCCTCATCTCAATAAGGGTGTGCGTAGTTCCGCCGCCCCCGATCACCCTCTCATGGCTAGCGACGCACTTATCTACAAACGTTCTGAGACCGTGCCCCACCGGCGGCACGGCCCCGACCGGGTAGCCTGTGAACCTTTCCACTTCCCTAGCCTTAGCCATCCTGACCCTACTACCGCACATCACCGCCACCTTACTAAGATCCACCTTCCTGTCACCGCACACTATAGCTATGACCGGCTCTCCCGCCTCACTTAAGAGGAGGAGTGTCTTTATTATCTTGTCAGGGGGCACGCCCAACTGTCTCGACGCGGCATCCACAGTCATGGTGTGTTCCGGTAGCTCAAAAAACCTGTGCCATACCTTCGCGCGCTCCAGGTAGTCCTTCAACTTCACTGCCACGTCTATGGTCCTGCCCGCACTCATGAGGAACACCTGCCCAAATACATTTACCGCCACCTTATTTTAATCCCTAAGCTTCTCGAAGGCCGAGCATCGAGTTTCTGGCTTAATAGCTGAAGGGCAGACTTATAAGGTTATGGCGATATTATATAGTATTTGTAGGTCACGTGAGGTGATGGGGGTTGGATCTCGAGAGCGTGCTCGAGTTTATAGCCTACGAGATTGTGTGGAATCCGCTGTTGCCAGTTATCTTCCTGCTTGCGGGGCTCTACCTAACTGTCGGCACGCGGTTCTTCCAGTTCAGGAAGTTTGGCACCATATTCAGGAACACGTTAGGGAGGGTGGCGGAGGCGCGTGGGGGGAAAGGGCCTGGGATAGTGTCCCAGTTCGCTGCCTGGGCTACAGCGACAGGGGCTACGATAGGCATGGGGAACATAGCTGGGGTCTCCAGCGCGGTGGCGCTAGGAGGGCCTGGTGCGGTATTCTGGATGTGGGTGGCCGCGCTCTTCGGCATGGGCACGAAGTTCGCCGAAGTCGTTCTCGGCGTCAAGTATAGGGAGGTCCTTCCAGACGGGAGGGCTTACGGCGGTCCTCCATACTACATGGAGAAAGGACTTGGTAAGGAGATGCGGTTGCCTGGCTGGGTTTGGAGGACTCTTGCAGCTTTGTTCACGCTCACTTTCTGCTCAACTGCCATAATATCGATGAGTAACTACACGATCATGGAGGGGGCGATGACGTGCTTTCAACTGTCCAGCGAGGTGTCAGCTGTAGTTGGTCTGATCTACGCCCTGCTGGTCACCGCGATATGCATAGGCTTCATACCTAGAGTAGCTAGAGTGGCCGAGCTACTCATGCCGCTGATGGTCGTGATATACATCGGCGGGTGTTTAGGGATTCTGACCACATATGTACAGAACTTACCCAACGCGTTTGCCCAAATATTCACCTACGCATTCACGCCGGCGGCTGCTGTAGGAGGTTTCGCCGGCGTCGCCGTGACTAAAGCCATTCAGGTAGGTGTTGCCAGAAGCGTCTACAGTAATGAGGCTGGGTGGGGAAGCGCCCCTCACATCCACGCCACCGCTATGGTGGACCACCCCGTGAGGCAGGGCATGTGGGGGGTTATGGAGGTTTTCCTTGACACGATTGTAGTATGTTCAATGACAGCTCTCACAGTCATCACGACGGGGGTCTGGCAGACAGGCAGAGGCGGTGTAGGTGCGGTGCTTCAGGCTTTCGCATCAGTCTACGGCCCGCTGGCGCCAGCGATACTCTACTTAACGCTATTACTGTTCGTGCTGACGACGAGCACCGGCTGGTACAGCTACTACGAAGTTGAGGCTAGGTACTGGCTTGGGAGCAGGCCGAGACTCATGAATGCCGTTATAAGATTCTTCCAGATCGGGTCTCCATTCATCGTGTGGGCCGTAGGCGCTACAGCGCTACTCTATGGGGTGGTGCCGGCAGTGTTCTGGGTTCTGGGGGACATCACGGCGGGTCTCCCCGTATACATAAACTTAGTGGTTTTGCTGGTGCTGTCGCCTGTCATATTTAGGGAGGTCAAGGATTTCGAGTCGAGGTTCAGCGCGAGGTGAGCGGTCGAATGTTGATCGGGTTTGTAAATGGTAACATATACGTTTCATTCAAGCCTTTCAGGAAGGCGGAGGCCATGGCCGTCGCGGGTGGAAGGGTTGTCTACGCGGGTAAGAGGGAGGTTGTAGAAGTTGCTGTCAAGGCGCTTGGTGGTGATCTAGTAGATTTAGGGGGTAGGACCGTCCTCCCAGGATTTATAGACGCTCACTTACACCTCGACGAGCTTGGTATGTATCTAAACATGCTGGACCTACGTGGTGTGGGGAGCGTGGCGGAGTTGAAGGAGAGGGTGAGGGAGTATGCTAGGGGTGTAGGGACTACGTGGGTGCTTGGTCATGGGTGGGATCAGGAGCTCTTTAAAGAGGGCAGGTGGCCGACAAGACACGACCTAGACGAGGTTGTCAGCGACAGGCCCGTCATGCTCTCAAGGGTCTGTATGCACGCGGCAGTTCTGAACACGAAGGCTATGGAGATCACGGGGTTAATGCGGCTAGAGTCGCCTGGGCTAATGCGAGATGAGCGCGGGATCCCCACAGGGGTTGTGAAGGAGGAAGCGTTCGACGTGGCTAGGAGGAAGTTTGAGGAGTCGCTAACGGACGAGGACTACGTTAGGCTTCTGGAGGACGCGGCGCGTTTCGCCACGTCGCACGGCGTTACCACAGTTGGATTCGTGAGTTGCGATGTGAGGTCTTTGAAGGCGCTTACCAGATTGAAGGATAAGGGAAGACTTACGACCAGGGTTAGGGTGTACTTAAATCCTGGGGAGGAGTGGGAGGTCTTAAGGATCCTCGAGAAGCTGGGCATGACGAGAGGATTTGGCGACGACTTCCTCAAGATAATGGGGGTCAAGATCCTTGCTGACGGGAGTTTGGGGGCAAGAACCGCGTGGCTCTCGGAACCCTACTCCGACGATCCGACTACCAGCGGCTACCCCAACATAGATGAGGAGAGCCTTAAGAAGCTCGTTAAAGAGGTTCACAAAGCTGGACTGCAGTTAGCGGTCCACGGCATCGGTGATAAGACCATAGACTTGATTCTCGACGCTTACGAGGAGCTTGACGGGGTTAAGGGCAGGAGACACAGGATAGAACACGCCTCAGTCCTGAGGGAGGATCAGGTTGAGAGGATGGCTAGGTTAGGTGTGGTTGCCTCAGTACAGCCTCACTTCGTAATAACTGACTGGTGGGTCAAGAACAGGGTCGGTGAGGGAAGAGTGCGGTGGGTCTATCCCTTCAAGACTATGACTGAAAGGGGGATTAAGCTGGGGTTCTCTACCGACAGCCCTGTGGAGGTCCTGAACCCATGGGAGACTGTGTACGCGGCCGTGACTAGAGGTAGACATGAGAAAATCCCACTCTACGAGGATACAGAGAGGGAGCGCCTCACTGTGAGGGAGGCACTCCACGCATACACTTGGGGCTCCGCATACATAATGTTTGAGGAGGACAGCCTGGGAAGTCTCGAGGAGGGTAAACTAGCAGACTTCATAGTGGTTGATAAAGACCCCTTAACAGTCGATGAGATAGAGTTAAGGAATTTGAAGGTACTTGAGACTTATGTCGGAGGTAGAAAGCAGGATTTCAAATCTCATTAGCTGATATAGGTCGCTCCGACCTCCTCCCAGTCCTAAAGGGAACTCACTGCCCCGTGTAGTCCATTGGTTCGCGATTTACCGCTTAACCTTCATAGCTTCGTCGCTGGTGGGTGCTGTATGCACTCATACTGTTCCACCCGTACGCGGGGGATCGGGGACTGAAGACTCAAACTCATCATCACTACCCCTCGATGTAGAGAGCCCACATTCACACCTCATTAGAGATACTGCTCCGTTTGGATCTACATAAGTGACCATCTACGTGAAGGGGGCTTGTTAACAACCATAGCAGCCTCGGCTTCAACAGGCAAAGCCAGGCGGCCTCACTTCAACTACCTCCCTGTTCACGAGGGTGGGTGGTGTCCTCCCTTCGTAGAAGGCAAGGAGGTTCTCAGCAACTACTTCCGCCATGCCGTGCCTCGCGTCGTATGTGGCGCTGGCTGCGTGCGGTGCTAGCACGACGTTCTTAAAGGCCGTTAGTGGGTGGTTTGGTGGTAGTGGTTCTTCTTCGTATACGTCTAGTCCTGCTCCTGCTATCCATCCTTCGTTTAGTGCTTTGATTAGTGCTTGGGTGTCTATGACTCCTCCCCTGGATGTGTTGATGAGCACGGCACTCCTCTTCATAAGCCTAAGCCTCCCCTCACCAATCAAATACCTAGTCTGAGGAGTGAGGGGGACGTGAAGCGTAACAACATCCGACTCCCTCAACAACGTGTCCAGATCAGTGTATGTAACACCCAACTCCTGCTCAGCGTCCATGTTTCTCGTCAAGTCATAGTAGATAACCCTCATGCCGAAACCTCTCACACCTATCTCAGCAACTCTTCTACCTATCCTTCCCAGCCCCACTACACCGAGTGTCTTGCCCCTCAATTCGATCCCTAAAAGCATCTTCGGATGCCAGCCTGTCCTGATCCTCCACCACTCGCCAAACCTGACTAAGAGATCGCCTTCAACAACCCTCCGGACCGTGGCCAGTATGAGCGCCCACGTGAACTCTGCAGTGGCCTCGGTCAGGACTCTGGGCGTGTTGGTCACGTACACGCCAAGCCTGGTCGCGCACTCAACGTCTATGTTGTCAAAGCCCACGGCAAGCTGAGCCACTAGGCGGAGCCTTGGAGCGCTCCTCAATAAGTTGCAGTCAACCCTATCACTGAGCAACGACACAAGTGCGTCAACGTTCCTAACCTTCTCGAGCAATATCTCGTATGGTGGTGCCTGATACCTGTCCCATACCTCGACGTCATAGTACTGACTTATCTTAGCCATGACATCGTCGAACAGCTCCCTAGTTATGAAGACCCTTGGTCTCACACACCACACCGAAAATATTTTGTACGTTAGTCTAAATAAGCTATAAATTAAGGTTTGCAATTCTAGTTCAATTTTTATTAGCTCTGAAACGCTTCTCTACCGCGAGGTAATATAATGAATAATAACATGAAGTTATGCGTAATACTATTAATGGCACTCATAACGATAGTCTACGTCCTGCCCGTTGCGTCAATCCTCCCGACTGAAACGCAGACCACGTCCTTGCAAAACAGGATTACCGCAGGGAGTTCCACGAACTACCTTAGTGAGGCAGGGTTTGAGGAGGGTGTTTATGAGGAGAGTGATTCGCAATGCACTGCGATCCTCGTGGGGAAGGGTGCGTCGGCAGACGGATCGGTGATGGTGGCACACAACGAGGATGACTCAGGAAAGGTTGTTGATCTGCTGCTAGTCAACCCTCGGAACACGCCGCTCAGAGTGCTTGGTTACCTCGCAACTAGACTGACCAACGGCACGTGGGTATATAGGGAGCTCGACACTCCATTGATGGTCCCAGTGCCTAAGGAGACTTACGCGTTCTGGGGGGCTATAATGCCCGGCATAGCGTTCAGCGGCAGATACGTCAACGAGCACGGCGTCGTGATATTCAGTAATAGCGGGACAGCTTCACGTGAGGATAAACCAGAGCTCGTCAACGGCGGTATCAGGGAGTTGCTCAGACTCCTCGTGATACAGCAAGCCAAGACCTCCAGGGAGGCTGCCGAGCTCATCGGTCGGTACGTCGAGACATACGGCTACGGCGCTCCAGCGAGGAACTACATCATAGCAGACCCGAACGAGATATGGGTGGTGAACGTGGTCTACGGCAAGCATTGGGTTGCGCAGAGGGTCCCAGACGACTCGGTGGTGGTGATACCCAACTACCTCGTGATACATGAGGTAAACTTGTCGGACACTAAGAACTTCATGGGATCTAAGGACCTCATTGAGTACGCTATTAAGAGGGGCTGGTATGACCCATCGCGCGACGGAGTCTTCGACTTCGCTAAAGCGTACGGCGACCCGGCGAACCAGGCGTCTGTAGGTAATATCTACAGACATCAGACAGCGCTCTACCACCTCACAGGCAAGGTTTACCCAACGACCAGCATGCCATTCGCCGTCAAGCCTAAGAGTAAGGTCACCCCGCAGGACCTCATGAACATCTTGAGGCAGGTGAATCACGTGGCCGTCGATCAGATCAAATACGCCGCATCACAGCCCGGAAGTTTCCACCGAAACCTGCCGATAAGAGCCATAGCCCCGTGGCACAATCAGGACGCATGGGTTGTGCAGTTGAGGGCTTGGTTACCACCCATTGTCGGGGTTGTGACATGGAGGGCCGCCAACATGGTCGATGAGAACGTGTTCGTCCCAATATACTTGGGGATCATATACTCGGACTTCCCCGCCCCCTACAAGTTCGCCGACCCCAACAAAATAGACTTCAACTCAGCGTACTGGACATTCAGGGTCTTCAGCAATCTAGTGGATCTCGACTACCAGAACAGGATGACGACCGTAAGTAGCTATCAGAAGAGCGTTGAGGCGGAGTTCTTCAAGATGCAGCCATACATCGAGGATCAGGCCCTCAAAATATATAATGAGCTGGGCCCGGAGTACGCCGGGAAGTACTTAGCAACATACACCTCAGGGGCCTTGATGAAAGTATATTCAGATACCCTTGAAATGATACGTGCATGGCAAAGCGGAGGATAGCAAATCATTTTTCAATATTTAAAGCTTCGGCACCCGCCCGTTAAGGTGGGGGTGTCATCCTTCAGCTTCATAGCAAAGGTTATAATCTTCAGCGTCGCTCTTTAATTGAGTGATGAGGCGGAACGGATGAGTTAGATGATTGATAGCAAACCGTCTGAGTGTAGAGGCTTTTTAGACCATGACTTAGTAGTTGACGTGGAGGATAACATCTACGTCGTCGTCGGTAATAGACATCCTCCGGGACTCATTACCGCGTACGTCAAGTACGCCCCTACAAGTAACCCGACCCTCTGGAGGGGGAGGTTCACGTACTATGAGAGGGTGCTTAGGGAGTATGACGTTAGTGAATTGGTTAAGGTCATGTGCAGGTTCGGGATTCAGGTTTACGACCCGACACTCAACGTGCTCGTGCCCGCGGTGCCCGAGTCCGCGGTTAGGAAGTGGCTTAAGCCCGAGTTGAAGATGGAGGAGCTCAGGAGAAGGGCCAGCGACGCAGTGGAGTTAACGGCGGTCGAGGTTTCAGAGCTTATGTCGGCGTCCGGCGTCAACCCCAGGAACGTGGGGGTCACAGGCTCGGTGCTGGCAGGGATTCACGGCAGACACTCCGACGTGGATCTAGTCATATACGGCTGCAGGGACGTGCTGGAGTTCGTTGAAGCACCGCACCCCTACCTCTCTAGGATGCCTGCTAACTGGATTGAAGGTAAGATCATGAATAACTCGAGGACCTTGGGGTTGAGTCCCAACATCTATAGGAGGATAATACCTCACTACAAATTCCTCAGCTACAAAGGGGTGCCGGTGACGTTCACCTTCGTGAGCAGAGATAGGATAAGATATGGGGAGCTAGTTCTAAAGCCTGTCAAGCCAACGGACGCAGTGATTGAAGTGGAGGGTGGGGATTGTAGAGCGCTCTTCTACCCATCACATGTCCTAGCCACTGGACGTGTTGAAGGTGTTAAGGTGAAGGGATTAATCAGCTATGAGGCCGAGTACGGGTACGTGTTATATAGGGGAGGTAGGCTAAGGGTATCAGGCATGTTGGAGATGTCGATGCCTGAGGAGGAGTTTTACCTCCTGGTGGGTGGGAGGGAGCACAGGGGGTATGTGGTTCCCGCGTGACTAAATGGTTAAAGTCCGACCCCCAGCACCGTGAGGGTCAGCCTGCCTCACGTGTTCGAGGCTGGTTAAGGGTGCTGTCTAAGTGATGGTAGGTTTTTATTGCCGGTTTCCTTATGTTTAGGGGTGTGGGTGTTCGGTTGGCTAGACTCGCTTCAGTCATTCTTTTCACGCTGGTCGTTCTCGAAGCGATGCTCTCCGGGCCGACTTTAACGGTGCTTGCCCAGTCTCAGGGACTCGATAAGTTGCTTGAGGTTGTTGGTAATGACCTAGTACTCACCTATGAAGTTGTCAGATCCGTCTACATATCCAACCTGAGTGGGAGGCTAGTGGTCTACAAGGTTGGGCAGGAGTACATGGTTAGGGTTAGGACGAAGGACGCTTCGTCCGTGGTTGTGGAGGCCTACAGGTTTCCCGGGTCTACTGTAGAGGTCTCTGTGCTCAGCAGCGATTGGGTTGGTGTTGGTGGCTTCATGTACTGGGTGGTCAGCAACTACACGAACTTCCTGCTGAAGCACATTCTAATTGATTATAACCAGACGGTGAGCAGGGATTTAGCAATCGACGTGATTAACTCCCTGATGGTGGTGCCTTTAATACGTGGGGGAGTCGCCCACAACTGCCTGAACATCCCGGTGTATGATGCATACATCAGCGGCTTCGAAGTCTCTGTGACGACTGATGCAGGTAGCGGCGTGGCGTACTACGACTGCATGTATGGTATTCTCATTAAGGCAAACATGTCTAAGCCAACGCAACAGGTAGTTGACAACACTGTCTACACGATGAAGGACTCGATATACCTGGAGATACGCAGAGCCAATACTGAGATACTCAACAGGATAGTGTTTAAGGAGCAACCGCCAGGGAGCTACGACCTCTGGGTTCTAGCGGTTCCTGTAGCGGCAGCGTGCTTTGCCTCCGCGTTGATGCTCTACTACATCATTCGGTTGAGAGGCCGAACCCGGTGAGGGTTGTGAGAACCGACTTGAACATGATCATCGAAGTCCTGATCGAGCACTATCACCGTAGTTTGGGTTACGACTTCCTAATCCCTCTTAAGGCGAGGGACCAGGCACTAACCCCTCTTGAAGTGCTGATCGGGGTGGTTTTGTCCCAAAACTCTACAGACAGAAATGCGTGGAGGGCTCTGGAAAGCCTTCTAAGGCACTACGGCGGGCGCGTGACCATAGAAAGGCTAAGGGAAACCGACGTGAATACGATAGAGGCTTTAATAAGGCCTGCCGGCATGTACAGGCTGAAGGCAAGAACCATCAAGAACACAGCGTTAAGGTTGAGGGAGGAGGATGAACTGGTGAGGCTGGACCCAGATGCGTTGAGGGAGGTGTTGCTCTCCATACATGGTGTAGGACTTAAGACCGTTGATGTGTTCCTAGCGAGCGTGCGTAACTTCCCCACATTCCCCATAGACACGCACATCAGGAGGATCCTCTACAGGCTCGGTGTGGTGGAGAGGGCTTCCGAGAAGTATGAGAGGATTAAGGCTGAAGTCATGAGGCAGTTGACACCTAACAAGTTACTTATCGCTCACTATGTGCTCATACTACATGGGAGGAGAGTATGCAGGGCGAGGAACCCCAGATGCGCCCTATGCCCTGTGAGGGACACGTGCGTGAGGAATGGCCTGAGCTAGAGCAGGCTTATAGGAGATCCAATTTATTACGTGGTAGGTGATGATCAACGGAGAGTGGCGAGGGGGGACGTGCTAGAGCGTCCGCTGCGGCTCGGAACAATGAGTCCGCGGGCATCAGGGGCATAACCACCATGTTGAACGTGGTGTGTAGGATAGTGAGTATAGCTAGCTTGACCATGCTGGCACCCGCCCTCGTAGGACTTGTCTACGGAGAGGTTAGCGAAGTGCTACCCTTTCTAATCGTCAGCTCAGCGTCCTTCGCCATCACGTTCACGTTGAGCCTGCTTCTACCGGCACCGTCAACGATAGCACTGACTGAGGCAGCCTTCATTTCAAGCATCAGCTGGATTGCTGTGGCCCTGCTTGGAGCGGTGCCCTACGTTCTAACAATAGGTATGAGCTGGATCGACGCCTTCTTCGAGAGCATGTCAGGGTTCTCAACCACTGGGATGACTCTCATCAAGGTGATTGAGGCGGTGCCTAAATCAGTACTCTTCTGGAGAGCCTTAACTCAATGGCTGGGTGGAACCGGCATAATAATGCTGTTCCTGATATTCGTGATAGGACCTACGGAGAGCGTTAGCCTGTGGAGGCTCTACGTGGCTGAGGCTAGGGAGCTTAGGATAAAGCCCTCCACATGGGCTACTGTGAGGTCGATATGGATCATATACTTAGGCTACACTATTGCATGTACGCTCACACTCATGCTCTTAGGTCTGGATTGGTTTGACGCTGTAACACACTCGTTCACGGCCCTGGCCACGGGAGGTTTCTCAACACGAACCGATAGTGTAGCGGCGTTTCACAACCCGTCTGTGGAGATGGCCCTAGCCTTCTTCACGTTCGTAGGGGGCACTAACTTCCTAGCCCACTACATCCTCTTCGTCCACGGCCCTAAGCAGTTCTTTAAACACTATGAGGTTAAGGCAACGATAGCCATGATCGCCACCTCAACGCTAATCATGACGTTCGACTTGACGCGCTGGCTGGGCGTCAACATGCTGGAGGCGCTTAGACTCGCGATCTTCCAGACTATATCGATAATGACTACGACCGGCTACACTACGTCGAACATAGACTTATGGCCTCCCCTATCAAAAACGGTGCTTCTACTACTAATGTTCGTCGGTGGTAGTTTATGCTCCACGGGCGGCGCCATTAAGGTCGGTAGGGTAGTTGCTGCGCTTAAGGTCATGGTCAACCAGGTTCAGCTACTCTTCCTCCCCGCCGGAGCTCTCAAACCGGTTAAGCTGGGCAATCAAGTCCTGAGACACGAGGATATCCTGAGGCTCTTCATGTTCATCTCAGCGTATTTGGTGGCTATAGTGGCGGGCACATTGATGCTAACAGCGTTCGGCTACGATCCATTCCAGGCGTTCTCCGCCGTCGTGTCAGCCCAAGGTAATGTGGGTCCATGCTATATGGACCTATTCAAGCTAAATGACGTGTGTAGAGTGGTGCTGGCTCTGTTCATGTGGTTAGGCAGGCTCGAGTTAGTGCCGGTTATGGCGTTATTGTTACCTAGTCAGTGGGACGCGGTCCTCAGGAGGAGGGTTGCTAAACACTAGTAGTACTAACACCTCAGCTTGAAGAACTGGTAATACATGCATTTATATCTTGCGAGAGAAGACTATCTAGGAAGTGTTACTCGATGGTTTTAATCAGGTGGCACGGTCACGCGTGCTTCGAGCTGATCGATAGCGACGGCTTCTCCATAGTCATTGATCCCCACGACGGGGCCAGCCTAGGACTGCCTGCCCCCAAGGCTAGGGCTGACGCCGTCTTAGTGACTCACGAGCACTTCGACCACAACGCATACCAACTGGTTAGGAAGGATGAGGGAAGAGTGTATTCCATGCAGAAAGGGGAATTCAAAGTGGGAAAACACAGGGCCCTCGGGGTCGAGGCCTACCATGACAGGTTTAAGGGGAGGAGAAGGGGGAGAGTGATTATGTATCTAGTTGAGGTGGAGGGTCTCAGACTCCTTCACGTGGGCGATCTAGGGGACATGCCTGAGCCGGCGGTGTTGAACGCCTTGAGAGAACCACACATACTCTTCGTGCCGGTTGGCGGGACCTTCACTCTAGAGCCGGAAGAGGCGGTTGAGTTCGTTAAGGTCGTGGCACCTAAGGCGGTGGTTCCCATGCATTACTGGTTGGAGGGGGTCACACTCCCCCTGAAGCCCTTGGACCATTTCCTCAGTCTAGCGGGCCACGAGGTCGTTAGGGTCGGTAGAGAGTGGAGCGTCTCACCGGGCAAGCTAGTTGAGTGGCCCTCCGCTAGGGTTGTAGTCTTCTCGATTAAATGAGACTACATACCTCCTGTATTCCCTTCATGTAAGGACAACATGTTTTACCTTAACTCCTTGCTTTTTAGGGTTTATATTCTCCCTTGAGATGTAGTTCATTAGAGCTAATCTAATGATCTCAGACCTGGAGAGGCCGAGCTTAGTAGCTAACTCGTCCAGTCTTCTTAAAGTGATCTCATCTAGTTTGAAGGTTACTATCCTCATCGTGCCACCATAAAACAATACTAGACAGGAGTATTCAATACACAGCAGATCATCATTAAATGGATTCCTCTTTAAATAGGAAGACATAGTGAAGGATAACTTTATATACTTCTCTTCCAATATTACTCTTGAGGATGACTACTATACCGACAGTACACCTTTCACTGCCTGATAAGCTGTATGATGAGTTACGCCAGCTAGCTAATAGCATGGGTATTCAAGTGACAGACCTCATTAAGATATTCATAAAGCAGGGGCTTTATGGGAATCTGCAGGTGGAGAACCCGACGATTCAGAAGTTGAACAGCTATGACGGTGAACTCACCTACGTTAAGGGGAAGATGTACCTACTGGAGAAGCTCATGAACGACATGATGGACAAGCTTGACAATCTTGAAAGAAGGCTTGAAGAGCTGGAGTCTCCGAACCTCCTAGCCAGGGCCAGGAGACCGCCGCTTAAGAGTCAGCAGGTTAAAGCTTAATAGTCCCCAAGACGTGTTTACAGTGGCCCCACTGAAGTTCCCCGTGTACGGGGTATCATGAGGTGGGGAGGGCCACCCCCGGCCCTTCTGCTACCTGCTCACAGCATTCATTATCACGCGAATTGCCTTACTGTACTCCTTGTTGCTCAGCAGTCTCTCACGGATTGGTCTAATCAGCTCGATCAGGTAGTTAGCGACGGCGTTCTTGAGGTCTAGTGGGTGTATAGAGCCGTCTGCGTACAGCCTAACCAACTCCTCCTGACTCCACACGTCGATGCTGCCACCGAACTTCTGTGGCCTCTCGATAGTGAACCTCTTTTCCTCACCGCGGAATATTAGATGCTTAGCTATGTCCAGAATGGGGTTGCCTTCAACGACTTTCAGGGGGCAGTAGGCCTTGAGCACCTTATCTCTGATGACCTCGTCAGCGTCGGTGACGAAGATCGCTGACTCGGGCTTTGACTTGCTCATCTTGTACTCCATGGCGAGCTCTTCGAGCACTTCCTCGCCGACGCCACCCATATCCATCCTGCTGAAGCCCTGGAGGGACGGTATCAGAGGGGTGTGTATAGCCACCACCTTACGCCTCCTCAGCTTCTCAGCAACGTCTCTCTGAAGCATGTGCGCTCTCCTCTGGTCAGTACCTCCGAGGGCGACGTCAATCCCTAACTCGAATATGTCTGTGACCTGCATAAGAGGGTATATGAGTTTCGAGAAGTCTGACTCGCCTTCATCGGCCTTCCTACCCAATATGGTTAAGGCCCTCTTAATCCTGGCTAAGCTAGTAGACTTAGCGACTCTAAGTAGTGTGGCCCAGTAGTTAGGGTTGTTCATCAAGTCCTCTGCATATACAAGCCTATACCGGCCCTCAATACCCAACGTATCCAGCACAGTAGCTACATGCCTCGCGGCAACCCTGATTAGATCCATATCACCGCCCAACTTGTCGTTAACCCAAGCATGCCAAGTAGCGGCGAGGAGGTTCATCTTTAAGCCAGCCTCAACGAGGTCCTTAAACTTGAGAGCCCACACGAACCAGCCAACGTGGAAGACCCCGCTGGGCTCGAAACCCAGATATCCTGAGCCGCCACCGGTCTCGAACAACTCCCTAAGCTCATCCATAGTCACCACTTCAGAAGCCCCTCTCGTAGCGAGCTTGATGCACGTCTCTACGTCCACATCGCCCACCACTTAAGTAGTGATTCACGGTCCAACTAATAAGTTTTATTAGGGAGGGCAGGCGTAAAAAGCAGAGCGTTGAGGAACCTCACTTAAGCCTTGAGAGGAACTTCTCCCTATCCACTACCACCCTCTCATGTACGCCGTACCCTATCAGGCTGTCTGAGCTCCACGCCTCAACCCAGAAGATCAGTCTCCTGCCATCAGCCTGCAGCAACGTGGAACGTATCTCCACCTCACTGCCGACCAGCGCGGGCTTCACGTGATACACGTCGACATGAGTGCCCACGGTCGTCTGACCCTCGGGCAGGCCCTCCCCAGCGAATATGCAGCATGTCTCCTCCATAAAAGATATCATGGATGGTGTGGAGAGCACCTCAAGGGTTCCGGAACCCACATGCTTGGCTGTGTGTTGCGGCGTTATCGAATACTTCCGCACGTACCTCGCGCCAGGGGCTAATGACATCGTTGACCACTAAATAGTACCGTGTCCGGAGATATTTAAGGTTCCTGAACGAGTTCCCATCGCTAGAGGGTGATGAGAACGTTGGCAGCGATTAGGACGGCCAGCAAAGCTAGGGTTATGGCCGTGTGTCTCGGGTTGTAGGTAAATGAGGGGTTGTAGGCTGGTTTAGTGTGTATGCCCTCCTCATACAACGACACATACTCCTCCGTCGTCACTATCGAGATAGCGAGGCTCCTCCAAGTCTCAACCCCCTTCATACTGCCGACGAGCAACGCTGTTTCGGCGTCACGCATTATATGTGGGACCACCCTCCACGTGAGGGCAGGGTAGAGCGAGGCACTCCTCAAGCCCAAGACCTTCAGCAGAGTGGATACCTCCACGGGATTCAGGAAGTAGAAAAAGCATAGGAACGAGAGGCTGACGGTGAGAACACGCAGGGATATGAGCGCCGAGGATTGAATGCTCATCGTGAAGGGCAGGGACATTATGAGATACCATGCGGCCGGGATTGAGGCCAGGACTGCAGCGTATTTAATCGCTCTGGTGGAGCCGCGCATCACGTAGGTCAAAACAGCTGAGGCGAGTGCGATTAGTGTGTGGAGAACACCTCCCCTGACAGCCAGTATCTGGGCAGCCAGTAGGGTGAGGTTCAACAGTAGAGGGACATGCCTCCCCTCAATATCACCATATATGAAGACAGCCCTGAATAACAGTGAGCTGAAAACCCTCACTAACTCCGGCACCTTCCTAACGACGCTCAATACTCACCACCTTATTAGCGATCATCTCGACGAAGGGGTCGTGCGACGCAATGACGAAGCCCGTGCCCATCGTGGAGGCTCTTACTATCGTCTCCAGAACGTAATGCTTGTTGATGGGGTCAAGGCCTGCCGTCGGCTCGTCCATAAGAATGAATTCATACCCCCTAGCTAACGCTGAGGCTATGGCCAGCCTCCTCCTCTCGCCACTGCTTAGTCTCATGATGGGGGTCTCAATCTTGCTTGAGAGTCCGAAAAACTCAAGGAACTTCAAGCCCTCCCGACCCACCTCCTCAGCCGGCGTGGGCGAACTTAAGAAGAGTAGAGGGTTATCCGGCACCAACACCAGTTTTCGACGGACTCCATTAAACCTAACTACCCTACCACCTCTCACATACTCCCCGGCCACAAGCTTAAGCAGTGTAGTCTTCCCGGAACCTGATACCCCCTTAACAACCACTACCTCCCCCCTACACACATCGAAATCCACGTCCTTCAGCAAAGGCTCCCCGGAGTCAGGGAATTTGAAGCTGTCAACAATTATTCTCATACAACCACCGCTATTCACATCAGGGGGTCTTAGGCTTCTCATCATACGTTCGAGAACCTCCCCAAACGGGTTTGCCGGCGAGTCTGTTAGGAGTCCTTCATGCATGTAGAAAGTCCTGCTGACCACGTTACTCCAGAGGGACATGTCGTGATCCACTATTACCAACGTCTTACCGTACTCCTTCAAAATCTTCTCAGCATACCTGACCAGCGTCTCCGAGTTCCTTCTGTCCAAGTAGGAGGAGGGCTCGTCTAGCAGGAGCACGTCCTTACTTGAGCCCGCAGCTATGAGGAACGCCAACCTCTGTATCTCGCCGGAGCTCATGGTGTACGTTGTTCTGGCAGCGTATCCACCTAAGCCGAATTCCCCCAACACGTTGTCGACGTTGGACATGCCGTCGCTTAATCTGGACTCAGCGTAGCCGAGGACTTCAGACCACACATACGGTGTTGATATGAAGAACCACGGTTCCTGGTGGACGTACATAGCCCTACCCCGCAGTACTCCTAGGGAGGGGCTGCAGTAACCCTTCACAACACCACTAACGACCGAGGGTATCACGCCGCTCAACGCTTTAAGAAGCGTTGACTTTCCGGAGCCGGAGGGACCTACCAGGAGCACTGCCTCACCCTCACCGACTTCGAGGGAGGCGTCCCTCACTATCTGCTGTCCACCCACCCATACACTGAGGTTCTTAACGATCAACCTAGAACTACCTTCTAGCCCGAGTGACGAAGGATATCACTGGTGAGGAGAGCGTCAGGCCCGCTAGAGCCTGGCCGAAGTTGACTGGAACTTCAAGGAAAGCCTCCCCAGACGGCACTCCCTGGAGTGGGTTAGAGATAAAGTACTCGTACAGGAAGTACCCGAGGACCATGAGGGAGCCGCCGGCCAGTATCGGAACCACGTGACTCAGCGCCTCACCACCTCTCACCACCACATAAGCCACGGAGCCCGCGATCAGCGCGCCCACCAAGATCCAGAACCAAGAGCCTAGCGTGAACGACGCTGAAACCACGTTCACGTTGAGTCCCGCTATGCTTAGCGGTATCGAGGTAAGCTCGACCTCCCCAGTGAAGAGAAGCACTCCCAGACCCGCTATAGTGGCTCCGAGCACCAGGCCCGTCATTATGGAGATTAGGCGAAGTCTCCGTGGATCGCCGACCCTCCCCCTGAAGCTCCTGATTAGTAGTGAGACAACGAAGCCTTCAACGAACTTAATGAGTAAGGTGCCTGGCGCGAAGATTCCGTAGCCTGTCACCAGGTCAGCCAGGGCCGATCCCATTCCTGAGGCAAGGCCGGCCAACGTGGGGGTGGTGAGCGCCGCCACCGTGTATATGGCGACCTCCCCCAGGTTGAAGTACCCCCTCGTCGCTGGAGTATAGATCTGAAGTATTATGGTAGCTATTAGGACCAACGCCGTGTAAAGGGAAGCCCTGACTAAGCTCATCCTCACCACCCACTCAGACTAGCGGGTTGGAGTTTTTAGGTAATGGATACACTATTGGGTTCACTATATAAGCTTACGAGCGGAATCGCTTAGGACAACAGGCAGGCCTATCTGAGGTACTTCAAGCCTTGCTCAGTCACAGTGACCAACTTCCTCAGCCTGCCGCCGACCCTTCTGAAGTCAATTATCTCAAGGAGGCCTGCCTCAACGAGCTCGTTGACGTGCTTATACACGCTCCTCCTACTGAGGGAGAGTCCGTACCTACTACGTAATTCCTTCCATATCATGTATGGGTGCATGGGCTTTCCGTAGGCAATCATCTCCAAAATCTTTGATTTGGTGAATCCTAGATTCAGGAACTCTTCTCTACTGCCGGTAGTCCTCTCCAGCAATGCCTTCATGACGTAAGGGTCATGTAGGGGGTCGCCAGTCAGTAAAGCCACAGTCGCCCCATTACCTCTGACTCTAGCCTCCGCCTTCTGAAGCGCCGCGACGCAGGACGCACTGATAGGCCCTATTAAAAAGCCTTCCCTCCTAATAACCAGTTCGCTTGCCTCAAGCGCCTCGTCATCACACACGTCAACCATCTCCAGGAACCCCGACGACGTGAGGTCCTCCAAGTATCTGTGAAGCATGGGTTTAGCCACGTATATCTCCCTCAGCAGTGGTGACTCCCTGCACGCCCTAACCCCTAAGAATCTGAACCTGAGGTTCAGGTCCTTGAGGGCTCGGTAGATGCTCATAGTCAAGACCCCGTCCCCGATGGGGATGACAATGCTTAGAGGTGTCTTCCTACCAAGCTCGTGAAGCACCTCGAATACTAGGGTCCTATATCCGTCCATAAGGTATGGATGCGAGGGAGGTACAGCGACGCCGTAGACTTCAGCACTCTTCAGCGCCCTGCTCAAAGCTTCCTCATAACTATCAACAAACCTCACCCTACTACCGATCAGTAGCGTCTTGTATGCCTTACTCGGCGTCACGCTTGAGGGCACGTAGACACTAGTGGTGATGCCCACCCTCCTCAGGTAGGTTGATAGGGAGATTCCTAAATCACCTGTGGAGGCGATGGAGACGGACTTTACTCTGAAATGCTTGAGGGCTGTGGTGAGGGTGGCGGCGCCCCTGTCTATGAAGGATCCCGTTGGGTTCTTCGACTCGTCCTTGAAGTATAGGTCAAGCCCTAGGCTTCTGCCGATCCTGACCGACTTGAGTAGGGGGGTATTACCCTCACCCAATGTGATCCTAGGTCTCATGAAGGATGTGTAAAGGGCTCTACTCCACACCCACACACCAGAACCCCTGACCCTAGTCAGGGGACCCCTGAACGCCGGGATTAGAAGGCCGCCGCAATAAGGACACTTATCAACGTACGCAGTCCCCCTTGACACAAAGCCGCAACTAGCGCATTCTAATCCGCTCCCAGCATGCATGGCCTCAGTCCTAAGATAACTTCTGCATTAAAGCATTAATTCGCGAGCATATCACTATCGTAGGTGGATCTGTTGGGCGAGTGGCCCAGAGTGGCTGTGGGTGCCGTAGTGCTCAGAGACGGTAATGAGATCCTCTTGATTAAGAGGAGGTATCCTCCATCACCTAACTTGTGGTCAATACCTGGAGGACACATAGAAGCTGGTGAGCCCATCATGACCGCATTATTCAGGGAGCTAGAGGAGGAGACATCCCTTAAAGCCAGCAAGGCAGAGCTCTTCGCCATCACTGAGTACATGCGTCTCAGAAGGGACTACAGCATCAAATATCATTACGTGATACTCGACTACTTGATCAAGGACGCTGAAGGGGTGCCTAAATACAATGAGGAATCACTGGGGATAGGATTCTTCAAGTTCGACACGGCTTTGAAGCTGGAGCTGACAGACACGACTAAGGAGTTGATACGTTTAATCATCACTGAAGGACTCAGCGGCGTGAAACACATAATTAATGTAGTCTACGAATAGAAGAGATCCCCGATTACGATTGTCAGGATTTTCCGTGGGTTAGCCACCAACTCCCCCCATCCTGAAGAGGTGAAAGACTTCCTCCAAGTGATTCGGCAGTTCGTGACCTACTGCCGGTTGATGCATGTAGACGATGAACTTACGGACTTTCCATTGGAAGCAGAAGACATATAGCAAGGGCATTAAAGGCCATGTGGCATACGTCGGCTAAAAAGAGAATGTATTCACATCACACTCTCTTACGGATATATCCTTTCCCTCCATCTTGGGAAGGGTATCGCATCCCTTATGTGCTCTATGCCTGCCAGCCACATGACCAGCCTCTCAACGCCCAGTCCAAAGCCTGAGTGCGGTACACTTCCATATTTCCTCAGGTCTAGGTACCATTCGTAGTCCTGATAGTTCAGACCCTCCGCGATTATCCTATTGTACAGCTTCTCATAATCGTCCTCCCTCTGAGACCCCCCTATGATCTCGCCGTAGCCCTCAGGGGCCAGCAGGTCGAAGCCAAGAACTACTTCAGGTCTCCTGGGGTCCTCCTTCATGTAGAATGCCTTTATGTGGCGCGGGAAGTGGGTTACGAAGAACGGTCTGTCGAACTCCTCGGTCAAGGCCTTCTCCTCATCAGCGCCGTAGTCATCACCCCATTCAACGCTGAAGCCTCTACTTCTCAACCTCTCTATCGCCTCGTCATACGTTATCTTAGGATAGGGAGGGTGTAGGGCTGCCTCAAGTTTTGACGTGTCCCTGTTAAGTAGCTTCAACTCCTCCCTACGCTCCTCTAAAATCCTTGACGTTGCGTAGCTCACTATCTCCTCGGCCACCCTCATCATGTCCTCCATATCATACCAGGCAGCCTCCACCTCCAAGTGCCAGTACTCACTCAGGTGTCTCCTGGTTCTGGACTTCTCCGCTCTGAAGGAGGGCGTTAACGCCCACACTTTATTCAGCGGGAATATCAATACCTCCAAGTAGAGTTGTGCCGACTGCGATAGGTAGGCCGCCTTATCGAAGTACTTGACCTCGAACAGTGTGGCCCCACCCTCCACGGCAGAGCCCGTGAGTATCGGGGGTGTGGTCTCCCACCACCCGTCCTTAACCAGCCAGTCCCTCAACGCTTGAATTACCGTGTGCTTAATCTTAAGCAGGGCGATCATCTGCCTGGACCTAAGCCATAGGTGTCTGATGTTGAGCAGGTACTCGACATCCTCACCCCCCTTTATGGGGAAGGGCGGGGAGTACCCATACACGACCAGCCCTATGGCCACTATCTCCTTGCCTCCCGGAGCCCGCTCATCAACCCTCACACACCCCCTAACCTCCACGCTGGACTCCCTCGTCAGCTTCTCCACAGACTCCCAGTCGTCGCTTAAGTTACTCTTGTCGAAGACTACCTGAATGAAGCCCGAATGATCTCTAACCCACGCGAAGACCTTGCCGCCGACCTTGAAGATCCTGTGAACCCAGCCGCGAATAACTACCTCGGACCCGTCGCCAGCCCTCTCAAGCACCTCGGACACGTCTGGAGTCCTCTCGAACATAGTGCCCAACCTAACAACAAAATAGAGCTCGTAAATTAAATAGTTAACGAGAGTCCCGGTAAAAACGTTACGCAGGCTGAGTGACGTTATTGGGGTTAAGTGTAAAAGAGGTTATGTCAAACTGGTATTAACCCGTGCTTCCTAGGCGGTGTCCTAACTCTAACTTCCCTCTTACCCAGCAGGTACTCGAGAGCCCTCACTAGTGTGGGGCGCGTCTCGGCGGGCTCTATAACGGAGTCTATATACCCTCTAGCGGCCGCTATGTATGGATGGAGGAATTTATTCTTGTACTCCAGACTCAGCTTATTTAGGAGTTGCTGCCTCTCCTCAGGCGTTTTAGCCTTAGCTAGTTCAGACCTCCATATAATCTCTGCAGCCCCCTCAGCACCCATGACCGCTATCTCGGCCGTCGGCCACGCGGTTACGAAGTCCGCCCCCAAATGTCTGGAACTCATGGCTATGTAGGCGCCACCGTACGCTTTCCTAACTATGACTGTTAGCTTGGGCACGGTCGCCTCACTGTATGCGTAGAGCACCTTAGCCCCATGCCTTATTATGCCGTTGTGTTCCTGATACGTGCCGGGTATGTAGCCGGGGACGTCGACGAACGTGATTATGGGTATGTTGAAGGCATTGAGTATCCTGACGAACCTGGCTATCTTGTCGGAGGCGTTTATGTCCAGCGCACCGGTCAGGAACATCGGTTGATTGGCTATCACACCCACCACCCAGCCGTTGAGTCGAGCGAAGCCCGTTATCGCGTTTCTCGCATAGTCCCTGGACACTTCGAAGAATGTCCCCCTATCAAAAACGGCGTCGATGACATCATACATGTTGTAAGCTTTAAGTGGGTCTTCAGGAACTATCGTGTTCAACCTACCCTCAGCCCTACTGGGCGGGTCGTTGGTGACGATTCTTGGAGGCATCTCCATGTTGTTCGAGGGCAGGTAGCTGAGTAATCTCTTAATCAATTCTATGGCCTCCTTATCGTCCCTTGCTATGAAGTGTGCAACCCCGCTCTTAGTTACGTGGATGCGAGGTCCTCCTAACTCCTCCTCAGTAACCTCCTCACCTATGGCGGCCTTCACAACCCTGGGTCCCGTTATGAACATGTATGAGGTCTTGTCAACCATTATGACGAAATCCATTAGGGCCGGCGAATATACTGCCCCCCCAGCGCAGGGCCCCATTATCACAGCTATCTGAGGGACCACGCCGGATGCCATGACGTTCATGTAAAATATATCGCCGTAGCCCCTCAGGGAGTCCACACCCTCCTGGATTCTAGCACCCCCGGAGTCGTTGAGGAACACTATCGGCATGCCTGCCGACATGGCGTACTGCATGGCCTTAACTATCTTGGACGCGTGCATCTCCCCTAAGGATCCGCCCATGAAGGTGAAGTCCTGAGCTATACCTACGGCAGGTCTTCCGCCGACTCTGCCTAAGGCCGTGACCACGCCATCACCGTACGCCTTCCTATCAGCCATGCCGAACTCGGTTGCTCTGTGTGTCACGAACATGTCGAACTCCAGCATAGTGTCCGGGTCGAATAGTAGCTCAAGCCTCTCCCTGGCAGTGAGTTTTCCCTTAGCGTGCTGGGCCTCAATAGCCTTCAGGCCTCCGCCTAAGCTCGCCTCCTCCCTCAGCTTCCTCAACTCAGCTATGTTAGGTGGTACAGACCCTCCTTCCAACTCAGACTCCCAAAGATAATATAGAAGGCATTAAAAAACTAGTTATCGCCTTTTTAAAGTTTGCCGATTCTTAACTATGGTGGTGTGGCGCGATTGAGTAAGGCAATGTATGTGGTTGAGATCGGCGGCAGGAGGTACAGTGTTGAAGTCAAGGAGGGAGGGAATGGCGTCTACCATGTGAGGGTTAATGACAAGGACATAGTGGTTCGGGTCAGTGGAGAAGTTGAGGTCGCTCAGGAGGCTCATGAGGTAGTGCAGCCAGCAGCGGTCACCCCCGCGCCAGCAGTGCAGGAAAGCACCATGCCCATCCAGGTAGCTGAGGCCAGAGCGCCTGAAGTCCCTTCAGGAGCGGCTGTAGTTACCTCGGAGATCCCCGGCAAGATACTTAAGGTTCTCGCAAACGAAGGCTCGAGAGTGAGTCTAGGCGAGACTATAGTGACTATAGAGTCGATGAAGATGGAGCTCGAGATTAAAGCCTCCAAGAGCGGCGTCGTCGAGAAGATTTTCGTGAAGCCCGGGGACACCGTTAATGTGGGAGATAAAATAGCGTTGATTAAGTAGGGGTCGCCACGCAAGTTCCACGCCTTAAGGAGTGAGCACCTCCAGCATGGAGGATCTGTGTCCTCAGCTTGTGTTTTAAGCTTTAGTTGAATGCTAAACCTCGTAGGAGTTGGAGAGCAACCACTCATTGCCGACGTAGACCTCCTTCAGGCCGGCTTCACGAGCAGCTTTAACGGCTTTGACGGCGTGGCTGTAGCTGGTTGTGGGCAGATCCCTCATCAGGTGGGTTGGGTGGAATGCCAACAGGACGTACGGTATCTCAGGATCCACCCCTGCCAGGTACTCTGCTATGCCACTTACTTCGGTAATGTCTACGTAACCGGGCACTAGCAACGTACTCACCGTCAGGAGCGGAGGATCCCTCCGCGAACTCAACCCGCTGACCAGCCTGACGTTGTTCTTGAGTCTCTCCACAGCCTTAACACCGTTGACCCCTGTCAACGCCTCATATACTTGAGGTGTCCACGCCTTCCAGTCTATCTTAACTATCCCGCCCGACTCCAGACTTAGGTTAGCGATCGTCTCCATTACCTTCGGATGCTGAAGCCCATTAGTCTCCCAGCAGATCCTCTTGACCTGACCCTCAGCCCTCCTCAGGATCTCCCTAGACGCCGCTATCGCGTAAGGTATGTGCGGCCCTGGGTCACCTCCAAAATAGCATATGCAGGATACGCGGTTGCTCAACGCCTCCTTCACTAGACCCTCCCTCGTGAACACCCTCCTAGACCTACCCCTTGAAGCTTCAGCCGCAAGTTCCTTATGCTCGTAGTTCTGGCAGAAGAGGCAGTCAAGCGAACAACCGCCGAAGAACACAGCCAGATTATAAAGACCTACCTCCACACCCCTAACTCTAGTATATCTCGGATAGCCCCTGCCAGTGTTCGCTGGGCATACCGGAGCTGCTACGCAGTTGGTTGGATGCGGGTCGAGATACCAGAAGCCTAACGCGTTGCTGAGCCCAACTCTGAACTTTATGGAGTTGCCCTCATTAACCCACAGACCGCAGAAACCCGCCTCACCATCCCTCAACACACATTCGTTCACGCAGAGCTGACACCTCACATAGGGGCCGTCACGGGTGCCGGGCACCGTGGGAGGCAAACCCAAACCAATCCTATACTTTTCATGCTTCGACCTAGCTACTTGAGGAACCTCCTCCTGAGTCCTGAGGCAATCAGCACAGACGGATATGGAGGAACTTATGAGCGAGGAGTGCCTACCGCATACACTGCACCTACCCATAGCAAAGAGCCACCGGATTGCCCGTTCTTAACTGATCTTCAGAGATAATAATTTTACGCCCGAAGGCTTCATCACCTACGGGAAAGGCGGGCCTCCATGTCCTCATGGACGTTCTAACAGCAGATGCAGGTCGGTTAAAACCTGGGTAATTTAACCTTCATCTATAGACTTCCGAGACAGCCTTCCTGATCTCAGGCGGGAGTGTGGCGTAGTCAACCTCGGCCTCCTTAACCCCCTCGAAGCCGCCTAACCCAAGCAAGTCCCACTCCTTCTCCTCCTCACCGACTCTATAGGAACCCTTTAAAGTCTTGTGAACTACTACGAAGCTCTTACCGTCAGGAGCTCTGAAGTGCTCCACAACTACTTTCTCCCCGCCCTTCCTAACCAGGTATATCGACTGCCTCTGAGCCCTCAGCACCCTCCACACCAAACATTAACAGTGGAGCAAGGTATTTAAGTTTAGTCGTTGCGGTCGACAGTATTTAGGTAGCGACTCACTGCTGTTTAGTCTCATCCAGCCTGCCGACTTGGACTTGCTCGAATATCTTCGACAAGACGGCGTCGTTTATTTCGTAAACCACTTTAGCGACTTTCACGACGTAGTCGTCCGGCGGTGTTGATTTAGGTATCCCTATCTCGAGGGAGAGGAGTTGCTTCCTGATTTCCTTTTCGACCTTATTCTTTATGATGCCGTGGGAGATCTCATCAGCCATCTTAACAGAGATGACGAATTTGGTGAACCTCCTTATGGCGTCACCGTGTTCTGGAAATGCTTGATATGTCTTATTCAGGACCTTCACAACGTTTTCGAACGGTTCGAAGTCTAGGTAATATAGGGTTAGCGCATACCTCAGAACTCTTGTCAGGTATGACTCGTCAACGTTGCCGGCGACGAGCTGAACCTCCTCACGCGTAGATTCGACCGGAGCATTACTGGAGAGTAGCAGGTACGTATCCTCATACGACAGCTCTTTATGGAAGACCTTACCCACCAACTCTCTGAACTCGCTGTTCATCCCTAAACCCCTAGTAGCTACGACATAGAGGCTTATCATCTCCTTCTCGTATATGTCCTCAGGTTTTGAAGCCCCTCTGAAGGGTTCCACCCCAACACTCTCTAAGTACTTCTTAACCAGCTGAATAGCTAGCTCCCTACTTGGGTTCTCACTGCCTATCAGGTCGCTCAAGGTGTTGACATACGCCTTAACCCTCCTCCTCTTCGCGATCAATTAAATCACCCACTCAACCAGCACCTGATAACTATATCAAGACGGTCAATTAAAGCTAAGAGTCACGGCTTGGAACCCGTTCATCTAGGCAGACTAAGCCCTATTCAAGGGCCTGCACGTCGTCAGAGATTCTATCACCGACTCAGGATCGTCTAGACTGACCAGCACGAACCGCCTCTCGAGATCCAGATGCAGCAGTCCATCAGCCTTAATCACCGTTCCTGAGGGGAGTTCCGTCAGCCTAGCACGGTACGTGAGCAGATACGCTTTCAAGCCCTCATGTAGGTGGGGTCTTAACAACTCCACATCATATACTGCGGGAGTTTTGTACGTGGTGTTGAGGAGTTTCACCAACACATGCTCCCTGCGGGTGTGGTGGTACGGGCCGAGCACTCCCTCCTCACTACTGCAGTCAACAACTCTTAACGTATACTTGACTTCTTTAAAGGTTCCTTGCGTTAATTTATTCATCAACAATTCCTCATGCATTACGCCGGGAAGTAACTCGCCGACCGCGGCGCTCTCCTCCACCGCTTCAGCCGCTGTAATGTTCTTAATCAGTCCCAACTCCCTCAGGGATTTGAGGCAGTCGTAGCTACTGAGACCGGTCTCAACACACACTAGATCTATGTCTGAAGTCGCTGTGTGGTAACCTCCTAACAGACTGCCGCTCAATCCGCATTTAAGACCGCACTCACTGAGGAGTTCGGCCAGCTCAAGAGCTACATCGTAGAGTCGACTGGACCCCTTAACGATTTTTTCAAAGGCGGTGAGGGCCGTCAGGTACTCGAGAATTGCATTATGCGGAACCACGGGCACTGCTCTCCCAAACTCCGGCAGGAACCTCTCATAATGCCTGTAGTATCTCGATATGATTTCACGGGCCTCGTGCAACCTCTTCAGCTTCCTGCCCTCGAAGATCCTTGGGACGGCCACCACACCATCAAGCGGATGGTGACAGCCCTTAACCACCCACAAACTGCCGTCAACAAGCCGGAGCTGATCCCCTTCCAGAGCAACACTCATTATTACGACCAACTACTCTGACTTGACGGCCCCAACGGTGATGCCGGGACTCAACGTTTCGTTGTTGAGTCTGTTCCTGTTGATCTTGTAGATGTTGAATCTGCCTCTCCTCCTCCTGTAGAGGTTTATGTAACCTCTGTCGTTAAGTTGTTTCAGTAAGTGGGCAGCGACCTTACTGTTCACGTTGAACTTCCTTGAGAGCTTTCTGGCGTTCACGAAGGAGCCGCTGTATCTCCTTAACCACTCAACAACCTCATCTACATGGATCAAGACCACCACACCCTATTTTTGTCTAAGTCCTATTAAAGCATTAGACTAATTTAAATTTAACGTAGAACCCGCTACATACCTATGGACCTCATTCCCCAGCCCTAAAGGTAAAGCTTGCCTCAATCATCAGGCCGGCCGCACTTTGCATTACTTTACATTAATAAGCGAGAGCCCTTAATTTAGTTTAGTGTGGAGTGCGATGGACAACGTCATACTGGTCGAGGCGCTTAGAGCCTTGATCTACGTGTTGCTCATAGCTCCCGGAGTTGTGATTATGTTCATCCATAGCATCATTTTCTTCACGGGCCGGAGCCCCCGCGCTGCGGACCCGGCGCCTGCAACACATGTCGGGGGCTCTGGACATGGCGTCAGCATAGTGATTCCCGTCAAGAACGAGCCTGAACACATAATCGTGGAACTAGTGGAGAACCTTGGCGAGGGCCTTAAGGAATCGAGTCTGGACTACGAGATCATTATAATAAGCGACGACCCGCCCGACAGCGTAGCAGGCGTTAAGAGGAGGTGTGAGGACCTCGCCTTGAGGCTGGGGCTCAAGGACTTCCGCTTCATAGTTAGGACTGAAGGACCTAAGGGCAGGGCTGGGGCATTAAATTATGGAGTCCTCAACTCCGCCTACGACTTACTGCTCTTCCTAGACGCTGACTCGAGGCTTGAGAGGACGACGATACCGGAGCTCATTTCATGTGTTGAGTCGGGTTACGATGCGTGTGTTGGCAGGTGGGCCGGCTACACTTACAGAAACACTAAGTTGGGTCTGGCTCTACTGCTCAGCATGAAGTACGTCGTGGACACACTGTATAGGGGGAGGTTCAACGCAGGGCTGATGATATTCCCTCTCGGGACAGGCACCATCTACAGGAAGGACGCGTTGTTGAAGGCTGGTTTGTGGGAGCCCGACGTCATTCAGGATGACATGTACATGGGGGCTAAACTCCACAGCATGGGCTACACTATAGGCTTCACGGAGAAAGCCGTAGTGAGGGTCTCGGTCCCCTCAAGTCTCAAGGCATTCATAGTGCAGCAGTGTAGGTGGTCCTACGGCGCCATAGAAACGCTGAGGAAGGGTTATGTCAGGCATACACTACGGAGGGTTGCAGTGAAGGACTTGCTGAAGGCCGTTGAGGGCCTGGTCTTCTTCCTTCAGTACCTGCCCTTGGCCGGGTTAGCCCTCTCCCTCTTGCTGATACCGGCGCTCTCACTGATTCTTCGAGACGACATAATGAACTTGAATCCATACCCGCTGGTAATCTTCGGACTGACGCTATTCGCCTACGGCTTAAGCATCTATAAATCGATCAGGGAGCTGAGCCTGCCTAGAATAAGGATACTGAGGAGCATGGGCTCCATAGCCGCCTTCTCAACGTCCATCTCACCGTACATACTGCATCACTCCCTTAAAGCCCTGCTCAACAACAAGATCGTGTATGTAGTCACCCCTAAAGGAAGCAGGGAGTACAACATAGGGGGGCCGTCTGGGATGGTGTTGTTTTCCGCATACCTAACTTTTATGGTCGTAGCTAACCTGCTCCTAAGCAACTACTACACATCCCTGTGGTTGCTCACATTCATAGTAGCAACGGCATACACGTTGCTGAACGCTGAGAAAGCCCCCACACTAACCCCCTAGGGCCTCTCACTTCCGAGGACTCCCCCCACGAGCGCAACACCTTTCATTCAGCCACGTCGGTTAACTGCTCAAGGACTCAAACCACCTGTTAGGATGGTTTAAACCGACCCGTAAAATGCTGTGGGATTAAAGACTTGCAAGCGTTGTTACCGTCACGCGCGCATTTTAATGCTGGCACTCTGCAACTATCGTTAATCCCATAGACCTTCAGGAGTTTCTGATTTTACATCGATGACGCTAGTGGGCGTGAAGCAGAAATATATCACCATGATGGCTAATTGTATTGGGTGTTGGAAGTGGTGACGGTAGGGCCTACGTTGGTGCTTGAGCATGTCGGGTCTTCCGAGTTGTTGCGGAGGGCGTACGAGTTCCTTGAGCAGGATGAGGAAGTTCAAACCATGATAAAGATGTCCAACATTATGGCTGTCAGCCGCCTGAAGTACAACGACCACGGGGTAGTGCATTCGAGGATAGTGTCGGGCTCTGCACTGGAACTCCTTAAGATATTGCTTGATGTTGGTTTGAAGCCTTCGACGCTTACATACGGCACCGTAAAGACTGTGGAGGAGGCTAAGCTAGTGGTTCTTACGGCTGCGTATCTTCACGATATAGGGAACTCAGTACACAGGTCGGGGCATGAGTACGTTGGGGCGTTGTTGGCTAAGGATATAATTGATAGGATGCTACGTGAGGTAGCGGGCGGATTAAGCCTGAGCTCTAGATGTATGTTGAGGCATGAGATTATGCACGCGATCTACACCACTGAAACTAGTACTAGAGCGCTTACGGTCGAGGCCGGCATAGTTAAAGTGGCCGACGGGACTGACATGGCTGAGGGGAGGGCTAGGATACCCTACAGGATGGGTAAGCTGGACATGCACTCAGTCTCGGCGACAAGCGTGAAGAAGGTCGAGTTGAGTAGGGGATCTCAAGCGACTGCCAGAATAGATGTGTACATGACTGACTCGGCAGGACTTTTCCAGATAGAGGCTGTGTTGAAACCCAAGATACTTACAAGCGGTTTCGAGAAGTATTTGGAGGTCTTCATCAACGTCAACGGCAAGGAGATCAGAGTGTACCCGGACTGAAGATTGCTTAAAAACTTGTTAGGGACTAATGTAGTGGGTGGGTGAAATGATATCCTTAACTAAGTTAAGGGTCTCTATGATCGGCTCCATAGCGCTGGTCATAGGTATCTCGACGCTGATCCTGACCGTCGTCTTATCGTTGCTCACGTACGACTACGACGTGAGCGCGTCGTCCGTGCTGATGCTATCCCTCGGGTTCGTAGTCGGTATTCACTTCATCCAGTGGTTGGTGAGTCCCTGGATCATCGAGTCACTCTATAAAGTCAAGCCAGTCAGCTCCGCGGGCGAGGCATGGGTCTCCGAAGTCGTTGAGAGGGTTGCTAAGGCGTCAGGCCTTAGGAGCGTGCCGAAGGCGATGATCTCCGAGATAGGGGTACCTAACGCCTTCGCGTACGGCAACGTCTTAAGCGGCCATAAAGTTGCCGTGACGCGCGGCTTGATAGAGAACCTACCTCGCGATGAAGTTGAGGCGGTCATAGCGCATGAAGTGGGTCACATTAAGCATAGGGACGTTGAGATAATGATGATCATAAGCATATTGCCGGCCCTGATCTACTGGCTTGGAAGACTGCTTCTTTACTCAGGCTTCTTCACGTCAGGGCGCAGTAGGGACAGAGGCTCAGCACCTATCCTGGCAGTGCTTGCAGGAATGGCCCTCGTGGCCGTATCGTTTCTGACGAATCTCGCTGTCTTATACATAAGTAGGCTTAGAGAGCACTATGCGGACACCAACGCAGTGCTCACGGTCCCTGAGGGCGGGAGGAGGTTGCAGAGGGCTCTGGCTAGGATCTTAGTGGCTTCAGGGAGTATAAAGAGATTCAGTCCGGCTGCAGTCAAGGACGCCACTAAGCTTAAGGCTCTGCTAATCTCGGATCCAGAGGTTGGGCTAGGCTCCTTAAGGACGTACAACATAGATGAGATTGTTGAGTGGATTAAATCGCAGCGGAGCTTATCTCCAGCAGAGGTGTTTTCAACGCACCCGGACCCCGCTAAGAGGCTGAGGTTCATAGAGAGTTTGGAGAGGGAAGTCGCTAGACGCACATTAATTCGAGTTTGACATAGTCTTTAGCGGGTATGAAAGGCAACACGTGTCTCGTCGTTTTAGGCGGATAGACGTTACCCTCTCTCACGTAGCTTATAACTTCCGCCTTAGTGTAGGGTTTTCTGAGTAAGATGTAATCTATCTCGCCTTTAGCGAGGTCTTCTGCGGCATCGGATACTAGACCATACCACACTAGCTTTATTAAGTTCTTCACAGCCAGGACGTCAAGCACCCTTAGAACCCTCCTTTGAGCCTCCACATCGCCCTCAACGTACATGCACTCCTCAAGTTTGCTGAGGATGACGAAGGCTTTCCCGATAAGGTCCTCATCACTTAATGAGTATATCTTCAAGTCGCAGTCACTTATGGTTAGGCCGGACCTTCGTAGCTCACTAATGAGCGGCTCGCTGCTTCCTGAGAATGCTGGGTACCACGTGTAAACCCTGACTCTCGGGTCGAAGTAGTCTATGACGACGGATGGGATCTTCCTGCAGCCTAGCTTCTTGAGTGCCGCCCACCTATGATGCCCGTCAACTATCAAGTACTTGGTGCTACCCGGTATCGGAGCCACCACTATGGGCATGTCCAGCGCTCTAAGCTCCTCTATCTTCCTCGCTATATCGTTTAACCTCTCAGTGACTATCTCCTCATGAGGTAGGAGTAGGTCGACATCCAGTAACAAGTACTTAACTCGAAGAACCGGGATATCGTACTTAGGTATCCTCACCCTCACTTTCTCTTCTGATGACAATAAGCAACCACCTTTACCGGTCAGCCGCTACATCACTGCTTCATCGTCTTAAGTAACTCTAGAACCTTCCTAACAGCCTCGATGCCCGCCCTCTCCTGAGCCTCATCGGTAGAGGCCCCTATGTGGGGGGTTAGAACTACGTTCTCAAGCTTTGTTAGTGGGTGGTTTGGTGGTAGTGGTTCTTCTTCGTATACGTCTAGTCCTGCTCCTGCTATCCATCCTTCGTTTAGTGCTTTGATTAGTGCTTGGGTGTCTATGACTCCTCCCCTGGATGTGTTGATGAGCACGGCACTCCTCTTCATAAGCCTAAGCCTCCCCTCACCAATCAAATACCTAGTCTGAGGAGTGAGGGGGACGTGAAGCGTAACAACATCCGACTCCCTCAACAACGTGTCCAGATCAGTGTATGTAACACCCAACTCCTGCTCTGCCTGAGGGTCCAGTCTATAGGGGTCATAGTAGATAACCCTCATTCCAAAACCCTTAGTTGCTATCAATGCCACCTCCCTACCTATCCTTCCCAGCCCCACTACACCGAGTGTCTTCCCCTTGAGCTCGAAGCCCTCTGCCTCCTTCTTAACCCATTTGCCTTCCCTCATCTTTCTGTCGGAGTATGATATCCTCCTGGCCAGCGCGAGCGTTAAACCGAAAACAAGCTCTGCCACGCTTCTCGTTGGGGCTTCAGGAGTGTTAATTACTTTAATCCCTCTTGCCTCGGCCGTCCTTACGTCTATGTTGTCTAACCCTACCCCTGCCCTAGCGATTATCTTGAGTTTCTTCGCACTGTTGATTACTTCTGCAGTAACTAGAGGCTTACTCCTCACGAACAGGACGTCGACGTCCTCCACCAGCTTAACCAACTCACTCTCGGAGGGGTACTCCCTGTATAGTATCTGGAACCCCGAGTCCTCGAGCATTCTGACTGCTTCCTTATGGATTGGAGCGGTGAGGAGTGCTTTCATAACTTACTCACCCAGCCAAGCTCGGCCAGTACCTCCTTAATGACCCTCAGCAACTCCTCAATATACTCCATCGGCATGTATCCCATATGCCCTATCCTGAATGAGGTCTTCTTGAACTTCCCGTAGCCCGCAGCTATCTCGTAGCCTTTCTCACGAACTCTGCTGTAGACCTCGTACCCATCCACCCCTTCAGGGGCTTTGACTGACGTTATTGTGGGCGACTCGAAGCCCCTCCGAGCGAAGAGCTCAAGCCCTAGCTTGCGGACGCCCTCCCTGATGGCGTTGGCTCTCTCGGAATACAGTGAGAGCCAAGCGTGTTTCCCTCCGATCTCGTCGACTATTCGAAGCATGACGTTGAGTCCTATTATTTGAGGTATCGGAGGTGTTGAGGGGGTTGACCACTCCTTCTCCTGGTACTGCAGGTACTTAAGGACGTCGAAGTACCAGCCCCTGTTGGAGATGGACTCCGCTCTCTTCAGGGCTTCCTTACTGAAAATACCGACCGCCAGGCCGGGCGGCACGCCGAAGGCCTTCTGGCTACTCGTAAAAGCAACGTCCAGGCCCCATTCATCGAATTTGATGTCCGCGGCACCCATGGCGGACACCGCGTCGACGAAGACCAGCTTCCCGTGATCCTTAACAACCTTAGCCAACTCCCTTAACGGGTTTAGGACGCCGGTGCTGGTCTCGTTGTAGGTTATCGTCACAGCCTCGACCTCGGGGTGTCTCCTTAAAGCCTCGTCCAACTCTTCGGGTAGGACGGGTTCGCCGGCATTCTTCTCCAGAACGACAGCCCTCCTGCCGTTACTTTCGACAGCCTCTCTATATCTAGAGCCGAACTCCCCTATGATGGTGGTTAACACGCTGCCCTCAGCGGTTACGAAGTTCCTCACGCTGGCTTCCATGATTCCCGTTCCACTGCTGGGGAAGAGCAACACAACACTTTCCCCAGCCTCCACAAACTTTGCGAGCCTCTCGACCGTGTCTTTGTGAAGCGCCCTATACTCCTTAGACCTGTGGCTAAACATCTGAAGCTTCATGACCTCAAGAACTTCTGGGAAACACGCTACAGGCCCTGCAGTAAATAGCTTAAGAGGTTTGGGCCAGACAAGCTTGAACACCTCCTCAATCACTCTCGTGTTGAGCGAACTCAAGGATTCCACCGAAAGTAATATGATTGTAACTTAATAACTTTAGCACCTTGAGGTGAAGAAGCTTAGACCGTTTCAGATGGTTTGCCGATGAGGGGCTTTCGCTGTGAGACAGCTAACCTCTATACTTCCGTATGATTTTATTGAATATTTCAAGCCTTCTCCTAAGGATCTCATCCATCTTAGTGCTCAAACTTATTGGTTGCCCACCACCAAGAAGACATCCCCCAGGGCAGACCTCAAAGACTACCTTGTCACTCACCTCCTGATCACTTAGGGTTAGCTTCTTCAGTTCCTCCAACCCTACGACCTTACGCATCACGCTATGGTGAAGTGAAACTCCGTCAGGTTCCTCCCGATCTAGAACTCCATGATCTAAGCCTCCCATGAGTGCCTGTAGCTCTCTGGCAGTAATGACGTTTAGAGAAGTCCTCTTCCAGGATAGGCACTGAGTCACGTACACGACATCCGGAGGGAGTTTAGGAGGTGTTAAATCCATGTCCGCATTTGGAAGTAGCTTACTAAGCAGGACCTTCTCAGCCGGAGATCTGGGCAGTATTTTGGCTTTGCCGGACATACCTGATTCATGCAGGCTCGAGTATATGACGACTCTCGAGAGTCCGAGGATCTTCATGGCCGAGATAACTTGCTCAGGCTCCAGGCACTCGGATTCCGCGAGCGCTGCAAGCGCTTCAGGCTCTATGTACGCGGTCGTTACAACGCCTTCCGTAATTCCGGTTAAGAAATTCTCTAAATCTAGTTTGAAGTTTATAGCACCTACGGGGCAGTAGGCAACGCACAGCCCGCAGTAGATGCAACCAACCTTCTCGAACGGCTCCTGATAAGGTGTGGATATGATTGAGTGTATACCTCTGTTCACGTAATTGAGGACCTTAGCGCCGGCTCTAGAGCATGCCTCCACACACCTACCGCAAACCACGCATTTAGAGCTGTCTACCTTAAGCAGAGGATCCTCAATCCTGAACGCAGTCCTCTCGACGTAGTTGAATCTCCCCCCTCCAACCCTAGTTAACCTCCCACCAAGCAACCCCTCTAGGAGGCTGACGACCTCGTTAGCGGAGACCGGACAGCCGCGTACATAGTAATCGATTTTAACGTAATGTCCTACAGGCTTGGACGTGCTGAGTCGGAGTCTTGGATGCCTGTCAACCTCACTCACGCCGGCTTGAACCCCGCCAAGTAGCGCGCACGCGCCCACAGCCACGAGTATCTTCGATTTCCTTCTGGCCTCCGCCAACAGCTCTAAATCCCTGTCCGATATTACTGAACCCTCGATTAGGGCCACATCGAATGATTGAACATCTCCTCTCACTCCGACTAGTGGCCAGTGGGCGATCTCGACCCTGTTCCTCTCCAGGAAGCTTAGGAAGGACTCGTCCACGAGGTTGTACTGACAACCGTCGCAACTTGAGAGGGGCACCACCGCTAACTTAACGCTCAACCAAGCTTCACCTCCTGATAACATGTACCGCGCAGGGTATGCATGGGTCGTAAGCCCTAACTAACGCCTCGACCACACCCCTGATTGACTTGTCAGCCATGCCACCCCTGCTGATGAGTTCCCCGACCAGAGCCTCGGCAGCTACCTCTATGTGTCTCGAGAACATGACGGTGGGAGTTATTATGTCGGCGCTGACTACCCTTAGGTTTTGATCTATCTCGTAATGATGTATTAAGAGTCCTCTCGGCGCCTCTACGATGCCGACACCGTGCCCTCCTTTAGGAGTCCCCCTAATGGACACTGGTTTGGGCTCCCTACCTAAGTGCTCATCGAGAACGTCCACCACGTTCTTCAGAATAATTATGGACTCCAACGCTTTAGCATATATGTTGGAGAATGGGTTAACGGTCAGGACATCCTCGTACCTACGTAGTTGACGCCTCAGGTCTTCCTCCACGGCGCTGCTATCGTGTCTGACAAGGTTAAGTAGCCTAGCCCTAGCTCCGACGTAGAAGGCCTTGTCACCCAGCAAGCACTTCTTACTGGTCGAGCCGCCGTGACTCTGTTCCCTGAATATGTCGCGGTAGTTCTCATACACTGTGAGTGAGTCCCTGCTGGTATCCAGGGAGTACGGTCCCCCCTCAGGCACTGTTTTAAAGGGTGAGCCACATAGGGCTACGTACTCTGGGGACGGATCCTTAAGATCCGGGATTTCGACACTCAAGATCGCTTCGACAAACCCCTCCAGCTCGACTGTCAAGTCCTTAAGTAACGCTAATGCCCTCCCTACGTGACCGCTCCTCACGCCAGTCGTGAAGCCCCCGGGTAGGTAGACGTTGGGGTTGGTCAGCCTCCCGCCGAGTAGTTGAAGAACATTGTTAAGTGCGTTGTTGAACCTCATCAGCCTGGCTAGGTAGCTCTTCGCCAGGTCCCCGGTATCGTAGTCGGGCAATGCGAGGAAGGCTAGATGTATCAGGTGGTTCTGAACCACTTGAACCTTGTTACAGGCATCCCTTAGCGCGGCGGTAACGTCGTCCACACTTATATTCAGGGCTGATTCAACCGCTAGGTTTGAAGCCCAGAAGTGTGCGTGACTGCATATGCCGCATATCCTGGAGACAACGTAGGGTACTTCCTCATACTTGCGTCCCTTAACCAGGGTTTCAAAGGATCTGGGGCTAGCCACGCTGCTGTATTCCACCCTCACGCTCCCGTCCCCTATAGACACCACTAACTCCGACTCACCGGCAACCCTATCCACTTCTGATGTAACTTTCGAGACGCTCATCTCGGCTCGACCTCAAGAAACCTGCGTAGGTTGCGGGGTAGGTAGTTCCAGAAGAATCTAGTCATCGACGACAGCTCTCCCGTGTTAAAGCCATGCTTCTTATAATGACCCTCAATGGCGTCCCTCCAGACACCCTCGCTCTCAACGTAACCCCTGCATCCGATGCATGGGGAGCCTTTCCTAACGCACTCAGCGTTGCATCCAGCCACAGTTAAAGCTCCAAGACATAGGATCCCCTTACTCAGGAGGCAGTTTGGCCCATGTAGTGGGCATTCAGCGCACACCGGTATGCCCTCTACACCCATATCCTTAGCTAGACCTAGCAACTCACACCTGCCCTTCCTGACACAACTCCAGCATTCGATCCTGTGCGTCGACAAGAGTAGCTCGAAGTTAACTCTCCTGATCCTCCTGAGTTCATCGTCCTCAACAATAACCTTAGAGCCTTCAGCGACCGGGAACCTGCACGCCGGCACCACCCTGCCGTTGACCTTCACCACGCAGATCCTGCACGTGGCTTCGTTGAATAACCCCTGAAGATAGCACAGCGTCGGGACTCTAAACCCCGCTTTCTCCACAGCGTCGATGATCGGGGAGTTCGGCAGCACTTCCACCTCAACACCGCTTACATAAACCTTAACCATCTCACTACACCTTCCTCACAGCCCCGAAGGGACACGCAACCAAGCATTGCCCGCACTTAATACAAAGCCCAGGATCTATCCTGTAGGCCTTCCCAGGCATTCCTGAGATGGCTTTCGTGGGGCAGTTTCTCGCGCATTGGCCACACCCTCTGCACGACGCAACGTCTATAGAGTAGGACACTAATTTACTGCAGACCTTGGCAGGGCATTTCTTGTTGGTAATGTGCTCCAAGTATTCGTCCTTAAAGTACCTGAGGGTTGATATGACTGGGTTCGGTGCCGTCCCGCCTAACGCGCATAAGCTACTTCTGGACGTTGCTTCCCCAAGTTCCTGTATGGTCTCTAAATCCTCTAGGACCCCCTCACCAGATGTGATTCTCTCGAGCATGTTGCTGAGTACCTTCATCCCGACTCTGCAAGGCAAGCACTTACCACACGACTCAGCCAGGGTGAAGTTCGTGAAGAACTTAGCGACATCAACCATGCAGTTGGAGTCGTCAATAACTACAAGCCCTCCGGAGCCCATTATAGCTCCGTAAGCCTGGAGGCTCTCATAATCTAACTCAAGATCAACCAAGTCTGCAGGTATGCATCCGCCGCTGGGACCCCCTATCTGCACGGCCTTGACCTTCCTTCCTTCAGGAGGCCCCCCCGCTAGGTCGTAGATAAGCGTCCTTATCTTCGTGCCTATAGGTATCTCGTACACACCCGTCCTCTTGACGGAACCCGTCACGCAGAACATCTTGGTTCCCTTGGACCTCTCAGTCCCGTAGGCAGTGAACTCCTCCACCCCAACCTGGAATATGGTGGCGACGTGAGCAAGTGTCTCAACGTTGTTTATCACGGTTGGTTTCCCCCACAGCCCGCTGGTCGCTGGGTAGGGTGGTCTCTGCCTAGGCCTAGACCTACCCTCTATCGCGGATATGAGCGCCGTCTCCTCGCCGCACACGAAGGCTCCAGCGCTTCTATATACCTCGACGTCGAATCTGAAGCCGCTTCCAAGGATGTTCTCGCCTAGGAAACTCCGTTCTCTGGCCTGCTGCACCGCGCTTTCGAGCCTGTCTGCCATCAGCGGCTTCTCAGCCCTAACGAATATATATCCTTTGGAGGCACCTACGGCGTAGCCGGCTATTATGAGGCCCTCTAGAACCCTATGCGGATCCGACTCAGCTAAGAGTCTATTCATGAATGCGCCAGGATCCCCCTCATCCCCGTTACATATGACGTACTTCACGTCGCTCTTCTGGTCGTAAGCGATCTTCCACTTCTGCCAGGTCGGGAATCCAGCGCCGCCGCGGCCCCTTAGTCCTGAGACCCTTATAGCGTCGATGACCCCTTCCCTGCTTAAGCTAAGCGCCTTCTTCAGTCCCGAATAGCCTCCTGTGGCGATGTAGTCGTCTATGGATTCCGGATCCACCAGACCGCAATTCCTGGAAACAAACCTGACCTGATGTCTCCATGCGGGCAGGGAGTCTAACGTAGGGACATTGACGAATCCATCAACCCTGAATCTAATGGCTAGAGCACCGCCGAGGTCGCCGTCAACGTATCTGCTTATTAAATCCTCAACGGCCTCTGCCTTGACGTTCGCATAGATAGCTGGTGGCAACCCCTCCTTTGCCAATTCTATCCATGGGTCAAGGTAACAGGCGCCCATACACCCGACTCTATGGATCTCAGCGTCGACTCCCAGGGTCTTCAGAGCCTCAACCACGGCGTTGTAGACATTCTCAGCACCTGCGGCTAGCGTGCAGCTGGATATAGGAACTCTGATTCTGAATCCTCTGGAGCCGTAGATGATCTCCCTCAACCGCTTGAAATCATGCATTCTCGTGCCCCTTCATCCTCTCCAGCGCCTTAGACCTATAACTAAGAACCACCTTCCTACCTTCCGAAGGGGTCAGCCTGCCGTGGACGTATCTCTCACTACCGTCGGAAGACATGACCATGACCACAGGCGCTAAGCTACAGCAACCGAAACACCTGGCCTTCTCTACAGACACGGCCACCGTTACGGCCCCGTCGCTGGTGGTAGTCCTGCCGCCGTCGAGCCCGACAGCCTTCCTCATGGCCTCGTAGACTTCTGAGGACCCCCTCAGATAGCAGGCGGTGCCGAAGCACACGTAAACAACGTACTTACCAACGGGTTCCAGCCTGAATTGATGATAGAATGTTGCGACGTTAAGAACCTCCGAGAGGGGGATGCCTAATCTAGCCGAGAGCCTCTCAAGAGCTTCTCTGGGCAGATAGAGAAACCTCTTCTGAATCTCTTGAAGCATGCCCACCAACCTACCCCTATCATATCCGTACCTACTGACGATCTCATCAACCATACTGTACTGATCCGCACGCGGCGCACCTAAGGTAGCAGCGCCCAAAGTGCGAGTTAACTCCCGTTTCTGCGGGCTCGTCAGGCACACCCTCATTCCTAGCGTCGTCTACCATATTAAGAAAAGTATAAGTTACCTTACTTAAGTATAAGTAAGTATAATTATCTTATGTGGAATACGCTGACATCGCATACTCGCAGCCGAAAGCCCTCTTCAGGGCTGGGGATCAGACCCTCGGATAGAAGTGTTTGCACCTGCAGGCCTTGTTCCTGATGCATCGCCCTAAAACAATCTCTGAGATCTTCGTCAGCAGATGCCTACACCTATCGCATAACCCTTGAGCCGCGTTTATCGTGGCGAGGGCTTTGAGCACGTTGCCGGCTGTATTCACAGCGGAGTCTATGTCCTGACTGAACAGAGCGCGTGTGGACGCTTCAGTCAGTTCTAAGAGATTACCTACGCATTTATCGCTACGAGCCTCTTGAGGGTTCATGCTCATCAGGACGTCAAGCAACTCCTTAACGTACTCCACAGCTAGAACCAAATCTATCGCTTCATAAGGTTCTATAGACTCCTCCGCCAGATGCAATTTCAGGTTTCTGAGGAAATAGAGGTACATCCGCATGACCTCTTTATATGCTAGTGATGCCCTCTCGAGGGCGCCCTCCTCTAGAGCCTCTAAGACCTCGTATATTGTTGACTCCATGAGTTTGGCGATGGAGTCCAACTCCGCCTTAACGTCGTTGAAGACGAATTCATGGACGTCCGAGCTCGGGTCGGCTTTTAATATGAACATAGTCACGTTGCTCTTGAGCTTCTCGGCTAACTCTATAACATCTACATAGCTTGACTTGACCTTGACCTTAGTGACGCCCTCCAAGTATGCTGACACAAGCTTTCTCAAGGCCAGGTCTTGACTCTCAACTTCGACAAGTATGTTCATGCCCTCATCGCTTTCTCTCTGGGTACGCGGTAACATCGTAATTCTACTCCCATCGAACACTAGGTTGACATCGTCGCCGGGCTTTATCCCAATTGACTCCGCCCACTTTTTAGGTATGATTACAGATAGCGAGCCCTTGCCAACCACGCTCACCTTCTTAACTACCTTCTCGGACATGTCCAGTCCAAGTCTTATATTTAAAGACACTTAAATACTGTTTTCAGGCCTCAAGACAGCTCAGGCCTGGAATGGGATTGCTTGCTCAATGCCGATTTATTTATGCGTGCTCAAACAGTACGCCAAAGTGTGTGAATGCCCGGGATGGACAGGCTTCTTCGATAATAAGCGGTTATAGTTAGGGACGCAATCTGAACGTGGTACTAACGCACTTCATAAGTTACGGGAGGGAAGGTAGTCAGCCATCCCTCCTACGTTGAAAACGAGGGAGTTTATCAGCCGGGGGTTCTCTCCGCATCGGATTTCAGTAGCACCTAGCTTTCCTCATCCAAGAACTCAGGGACTTCGGCCCATTTAAGTTTACAGGTCAGTCTCCTCAGCGACTTTAGAAGTGACCACCGTCCCATCGCAATCAACTACGTAAAGCCATAGACCGTTCGAGTCTACAGCCTTGGTCAACTTCCTCAGCAGTTCGTTAAGGTCTTCAGGCATGAGTTGCTCAAGCAACTCACGTTCCTCGCAGAGGCTGGTCAGATATTCCTTCTGCAGGAGATACCTACATCCCAGTGTGACGCCATCCTCGTCAATGACGCACTGAGCCGGAGTGAAGGACGGCAACGGGGGTAGGAAACCCCTATATGCCTCAACGTAAGTCCCTCGCTCCCCGGCAGGCGTCCTGCCGCGAAGCACGACCCCGCTAATAGGCTCGCATCCCAAGCTGATGTATATTTCCTTAAGAATCTTCAGCCCTCCAAGCAGGCTAGACACTTCTTCAGGCAATCTCTCAAGCACTTCGTCAACGCAGTTTGAGGGTAACACACATCCTATATGGTACTTCTCGAAGACGCTCATAACGACCTTATACCGATTTCCCGACCCCCTACTCAGGCCTGACCCAAGATCCATAGACTCTCTCTCCAGAAAGCACTGATTTGAGCATGTATGGTTTAAACGCGTTTATGAAGACTACCTGAAGCCGGGCTCTCTCGATTATGGAGAGGGCTACAGGATCTAGCAATTCATATCTTCCAGGCACGTAGGACTGCGTCAACACCTTCCTTAAATCACGTATCGTCAGCTCCCTCAGGACGCTGGCGTTAGGCTCTATCTTGGGGTCTTTGTCGTAGACGCCATCTACTGTGGTGGCGTTTATCAGCAGCTCTACGTTCAAGAGTTCAGCGAGGGATGCAGCTACAGCGTTCGTGGACTGACCTGGTTGCAATCCTCCCCCCACGGCGATTTTATCCAAGTTCCACGCGTGTATGAAGTCCTCTATCCTAGTCGGCACTGGGTAGTAGGCGTGGTCACCCAACATGGCTGAGAGCAGCATAGCGTTAAGTCTCGACGCACCTATCCCTAGGATGTCCTGCCATCCAAGCGAGACCCCCGCCTCAGAGGCCATGCTTATGTACTTCCTGGCAGTTTCGCCGCCACCCACAACCACCGCGATCTTAACCCCGCTCCCTCTATACTTCAGAATCACGTCCGCCAGCTCTGCGAGCGTCTTAACGTTCTCGACGCTGAAGACCTTACCCGTCAGCTTAATCACTACACGCTCCATCTAAGGCCCTCTAAGAATTAGTTTTACTTGTTAAAAGGATTGCATCTGAAGGCCTTACCCTGAAGTGTTGGGGGGATGGACGTGGTTAAAGTGGAGCGTCCGGAGAATGAGTGTCTAGGTGGTGGGCTGGCATGCTAGCCTGTGATCTCGTGCTGTATGCCAAGAGATTTCAACACATCAAGGATTGAGCTCCGTGGGATAGCTCCCATCTTAGCTATCACCGCCTTAACCGCTGGCGGGTTACTCCTCAACACAGCCAGCCTAGAGACCTCCCTCAACTCACCCTCGCTGGTTGAGAGCTCTTTAATCGCGTACCTAGATATTATGTGACCGTAGCACTCGCCGAGGCTAAGCGCCCTCTTGGTGAATCCCTCTGCGTAGTGCGGTCCTCCGAAGCCTACGGTCGGCGTGCAGTTAGGCGGCAGTTTAACGTTTATTAAAGCGTCAGCAACTGCATCACCCACCACCGCATGAGCTCTCTTCAGGCGCCACTCACTCTCTGAAGAACCTATCTCAACAAAAGTCAGCGGTTTTTCGAGGTTCGTGGGGCCGTGGTGAGTTACCTCATAGACAACCTCAAACCCTGGGAGACCCTCTGAAGCCAGTCTGCTGAGGTTACTTAGAATTGAGTATGTCAGGGATGGATTAGCTATCGAGAGCTCCCTAGGTCTACCGCCCGCTTCAGCGGCTGCCGTGGGGTTACCTGTGTGGTGAACTGTCAAGGACTTGATGCCCGAGCTTGCCCTATGGAGTGAGAGAACTACGTAGGAATTCGCCTCAGGCAAGACATCGTCCAGAAAGTCGAAATATATGACATCCTCCCTGAAACCCACTAAGACAGCGTCAACCTCCTCAATAACCCATGATGCGATGCTACCTGACCTGCGGGTCTCCCTACACCTGAACACCCTTCTCAAATGGTCTGCAACCCCCTTCCCCGCAGGGTCGTCGACGTTATACACGACTCCAATGACGCCCGCACTTGCTTGTAAGCCTAGTGTGTGGCGTCCTTCAATGTCGCGGCCGTAGCCACTAACGGGTAAGCCTACGCGGTCTGCAGTTTGAGGAAAGCCTGGCCGAAACACTCCCAGCCTCACCCGTAGAAATAAAGGGATGTCTTTATTAAGCAAGCGCCCCCGAGCGTAGTCGTTTAGCGAGTGCCAGGAAGTCTCCAGGGAGGAGACCGATTACTTCCCACACTACGTTGAAATCACCGGTATTGTACCGAATCTGGATATCGTCACCTCCCTCCCATTAAACACTGGGATGACTCTAACTCCTACCGTTTTCCTCTTGACTTCGTAAGCCGCCAAGACATCCTCGAACACGTGCTTAATCAAGTTCTTGTCTCCCGGCAACGCGACCATATCAACGCCTACCAGGCAGTAGGCAGTCAGGAATGTCAGATGCGAGAGCCTTAATGTACCATCCCTAACCAACCTCATTAGGTTGTTGTCTTCGCCGACCGGGAGCATGACTTCATTGAATCCAAGCGTCCTTATACCGTGCATCTCAGCGATGTTGCCAAGCAGACTGTTTAAAGCCTTAACGCCCCACGCGCTCCCGGCATTGGGAAATGCGGCCCCACTCACGTGTTCTATGAGAGGCACTACCGACTCCTCCATCCATGGGGAGAGTGAAAGGTCTATCCCTAGATAGGGAATCTCCAGATTCTTGAACGTCGAGTTTAAGATAGTTTCTAACTCTCTGAGGATCCCCCCTAACTTTCCGGACGCTTCCTCGAGATTGCTCGAACTCTTCAACACCTGAAGCGCTGTGTCGACGTATCTTAAAGCTATTGAAGCACCATACCTCCTTGAAGTTGAGAGTGGGTAGTAGGGTGTCTCGACGTAGTCACCTACTGAGAACCCCAGCCTGGTGGACGCATCGTATCCCAGATCCTTCACCAGATTGATGAGTAGTTCAGAGGCTTCAGATGCTTCCTCCCACTCAGACATTAGGATCGTTGCGAAGGCGTTCCTGCACGTCATAAGGTTCCGCAACTCCTCGTACCGCACTTCATTAATGCTTCTGTGATACGCCGAGAACAGGTACTTACTATTGCACAGTAATTGAGTCAGTTCCTTGGGGACCCCTTCAGGGAGGGTGACTCTGACGGTCCATGGCGGGTATCCAACACCCGTCAGAGCCTTTGAGGCCTTCTCCAAATCATTCAAGACTTCTCCCACGTTATCAACTTGAGCGTAGGTCAACGTTAACGCACGAACCATCATATCATATCACCCCACCACACCGATGGTGCGGGGGGTGGGATTCGAACCCACGCAGGCCTGCGCCAGCGGGTCTCCCTGACTGATGCCGGAGGACTTGAGCCCGCCCCCTTTGACCTGGCTCGGGCACCCCCGCACCAAGAGATATTAACAAGAGCATAAATAAACTTATAATGGGGTAAGCCACGCGGTGACCTCACACATATTGTGGCGATACTTTCGGCCACCTCTCAGTATGTACTGAAAGTACCTAAGAGCTTATCTATTAGCTGAGGGGCTATCTACGTGGATGGATCTTGCATGAAAACGATCTCGGTGAGACTGCCTGAAGAGCTAATTGAATGCCTAAACACCTGCTCGTTCAGAAGTGGTAGGAACCGTTCCGATGTAATAAGAGACGCCCTCAAAACCTACCTGACCAACACTCCGGGCAAACTCAAGTCCGGTGAAACACGCATTAGGAGAGTGCTCGTCTACTAGACTCTTCACTGACTGCGGGAACTCATACCGACTGCCTATTTCCGAGAAGGACTGTGTGAAGAGGTAAGATAAACAGGTTATTGACTTAAGGTCCTTTAATATAGGTGGTGAAGTCGATGTGCAGACGGGTGAGCAATACCCTGAGGAAATTGCCTTTGCTCTTAGCACTTTCCATATTTTACATTTACGGTTTTCTATGGTCTTTAAAGCCTAGGAGAGTGAGCTCTGCTGAGGACGTGCTGGAGTTGTTCTACTATGGATTTCTCCGTCTGAGGAGGGGGGACGTTGAGGTAGTTAAGCTTGATAAGAGGGAGCTCGTCACGGTGTCCAGGAATCCCTGTCCAGTATTGAAGCTCACCCTACTCTTAGGGATGGACACTAGGTACACATGCAGGCTAGTGTCGGAGACTGTGTGTAGGTACGTGCTCAAGCGGATGGATCCCAGGTTACTCTTTGAGAGGGATTATAGCCACATTAGGCCCTACGCGGACGGCTGTATAGAGAGGGTGTATTTCAGGGAGGACCGGTAGTAAACAATATATTGGCGTGGTCTCTACTATTCTAGGTATGTGACTATGGATTCGTATGATATCGTTGTGGTGGGTGCTGGTGTTGCCGGCGCCTCGCTTGCCTACTTCCTAGGAGGTAAGGGCTTCAAGACTTTAGTCATTGATGTTAGACCTTACGAGAGGATAGGTGATAAGCCCTGTGCCGACGCTATAGGGAAGCATCATTTCGATGAAGTTGGGATGGAACCCCCGGGTGGGGATCTGCTTGAGGGGCATGTTAGAGGTATCGATGTGTACTCACCCTCTGAGCTAGTCAAGTACAGGGTTCTGGGGGAAGGCTACGAGGTGGACAGAGTGAAGTTCACTAAAACGCTGTTAAGCGAGGCGATAGACCGTGGTGTGGAATTTCGGAGTGAGACTCAAGGGGTTGAGCCGATAGTCAAGGACAGTTATGTAGTGGGGCTCATCACGTGGAGCAGGGCTGAGGGCAGGCGTGAGATACGCTCTAAAGTAGTTGTTGATGCTTCGGGTATGGCTAGGGCTGTAGTCAGAAGGCTTGACCCTAACCACTGGCCTGTGCACGACGATATCGTGCCCGTGGACTATAACATAGCCTACAGGGAGGTCAGAGCGTTGAAGGACTATGTCGAGGAGCCGGATATTCTGAGGATATATGTGAGTAAGAAGGTAGCTCCTGGAGGATACTGGTGGGTTTTCCCATACTCCAGGGATGGCAACGTGGTTAACGTGGGTCTAGGCGTTCAGGGCGGCATGAACTACCCCAACCCTAAGGACCTCCTCTACAAGTATGTGTTGAGCAGACCCGAATACAGGGAGAGTAAGGTGATAGAAGCGGGGGGCGCTGCTGTGCCGACTAGGAGGCCTGCACAGACGTTGGTATGGAACGGTTTAGCGATGACAGGGGATGCGGCATATACTGTGAATCCCGTACACGGTGGGGGGAAGGGTTCAGCCATCCTTGCCTCCTGGTGTGTGTCGAATGCAGTAGCCCACGCCCTAGAGTTGGGGGATCCCTCCGCCGGGAATCTGTGGAATGCTAACATGTGCTTTAACAGGAGATACGGTGCTAAGCAAGCAGCTCTGGACGTGTTTAGACTGTTCCTTCAGAAGTTAAGTGACGAGGACCTCGAGTATGGCATGAGCAGGAAGATAATAAAGGAGGAAGACCTAAACACGGTCTCCCTTAAGGGGGACCTTGAGTTAAGCGTGGTTGAGAAGGCGATGAGGTTGTTGGCAGGTCTATCTAGACCATCATTACTCCTCAAACTTAGGAGGGTAGCTCACTACATGAGTGAGGTGAAGCGACTCTACATGAATTACCCGGAGACTCCTGACGGACTGAGCAAGTGGCGTGCAGAGGTTGAGGGGCTCTACAGCAGATTCGTGGGGGAGTTGTAAACACACAGCCTTAAACGTGTCAGGGTGTTATGCAAAACTTGGTGAGTTTGGGGTTACTTACTGTGGGCTGACTCCTTAAGCCACGGATACATGTCGATCCATCTATGAATGAACTCATTATAGGTCTGCATGTAGAGTGGGTGTGAGGTCATCCTCTTTATTAGGTCAAGATTCCTCCTATACTTGACGGCCTCCCCTATGCTGTTAGACCCTCTTAGCTTGACCCACTCGTCCAGAGTAAACATGTACCTCTTCTGAACGTAATCCCTGTAGACATCATTTAGGACGTTAAACGTACAGAAAGGAACCACGCGCCCGTCCGGCATCAGGTAGTGGACGTTGCACCGCATAACCCTTTCCACGTCGTAGTTGTAGAGATCCATGAAGTGCATCATGCCGATGAACGTGAACTTATAGTGCCACTCGCCCAGCGATTCGTAGGTGTGCTTTATGAGCACCTCGCCGAGCAGCTTGCGTAGGACGCCCTTTATCTCTGAAGGGACTTCATCCCATTTAATGTACTTAAAGAGGACGGAGAGAAGGAGTTTGGAGCCTATCAAATACTTGCTTCCGCCACCCGTCATCTCCCGCGACTTCTCCCGTAGGTAGTCGAGGAAGCCGTGGACGTCGATCATCCTAGTTATCGGTGTGTAGTTCACTTCACCATCCTCCCTTGACGCGTATATGTAGGTGCCGACGCCGCACTCCGGATGGTTGGCCATCTCGAACTTGAACTCGCCGCTGAATCCCTCCACGAATGTTGATATGGGTACGGAGGCTGGGACAGGGAACCAATCACCGACCCTTATTTGACCCCTCGTCTGCTCCTCAACCAACTTAGCTACATCGTATATAGTGATCCTCAGCTCGTCCCTCTCGGCTTTCTTAATCATTCCGGTGAGGGATACCGGTTGGAAGTTCACCGACCTTACGATGTCCTTGTTCAGAATGGCAAACTTTATTATGTCCCCTAACTCGTGAGTGTTCACCCCCCTAATCACCGTAGGCACCAGTACAACGCTGGTCATCCCTGACTTCCTGAAGGTGTCTAACGCGAACGGCACTTCCCAATGATTCTTCGGATTCGCTTGAGGCGATACGCCGTCGAAGCTCATGTATATGGTGTTCACCCCCGCATCCCTGAGAGCTCTCGAAAACTTAACCGCCGCCTCCTCACCGTCGAGGAGGTACAGCTTAGCGATCTTAGTTATGCTCGTGTTCAGCTGGACGTGCCTGACGCCCATCTCCCTAAGTAGCTTAACTATCTCAACTATGTCCTCCCTCAGGAGGGGCTCACCGCCAGTCAGCTGTATGGCTGGCGTGACCCCCTGCTTAAGTAGTTGCTGAACCATGAACTTAATTTGATCCATCGTTGGCTCGTAAACAAAGCCGGATTTCTCGGCAAAAAAGAAGCAGTACCAACAGTCTAGATCACACCTGTTTGTCAAGACTAGGTTTGCTAGTGCTGTGTGATTCTTGTGTATCGGGCATAGACCGCAACTGTAGGGACACGGTGCGGTGAGGTTCGTGTACACGTGCCTGGGACCCCTCCCCTCAACAAAGAACCTCTCTATCCGTTTAGCGAATTCGGATGAGCCTTGATACAACTCCTCTATCTCTCCGTGCTCAGGACATTCCTTCCTTATGTAGAGCTTGCCCTCCCTCTCAATTATCACTGCCGGGAGTAACGCATAGCAGTAGGGACATATTGACTGAGTGATTCTAAGAAGTTTCTCGCCCTCCCTAGGGCTGGGTATCGAAGCCCCTACGGTCACCTCTCTGTCAGCTATCCTTATCACGCGTCTGTCAGGGTCGTAATGCGAGGGGTTTATTAAGGACTCCTCACCTCCAGGAGGAATGCCCGCCAAACCTCATTACCTCACCATATTCAATACCGCGCATCCTCATTTTAAGTGTGACTCTCTAAGGAACCGCCTCAATTAGCCGGCTTCGTAGTCAGGTGCTTACATGATCTACGTCAGGCTCTCAAGGGATTTAAAAGTTTTAAGGGAAGTGTATGTGGTGGTCGTGGTATCAGTCCTTAGTAGAGTGGCGTCAGCGCTGGTGTTGATGCTAGCGGTCTCGACGCCGTATGTGTTGTTCGCTGACAACTCCTATGGGGAGGGTGTTCACGAAGAGTTCGTTTTCGTTGACGTGGCTAGGGTGCTTCAATCCTCGATTGTTTCCGAGGGCTATTTCGAGACTCCCATCAACTATAGTGAGCCGCACTACATTCAAGCTGTTAAGCTCGCTAAGGTGGGTGGCGACGTGGTTGTCGAACACTCGGGCAACAGGACTCCCCTCAAGATACTCACTGCCGAAGGCGCTACCGGTTACGTAGTTCTCAACGTATCCCTAACACGTAATACTTGCAGGGAACTCGGTATAGTGGCTCAGGCCCTCTACGCGCTGAACATCACCAAGGTGCCTGTGGAGGCGCTCATCTGTATGCTTCTTGAGGGGTATGAGGTAAGCGACCTGCCGCCGGACACATATCGTGGAAACGCAACCTCTAAGTACGTCATGCAACCCAATAGCAGGGTGGTGGAAGTCGTGGTACCTCGGTTTGAGGGGTGGTTACGTGAGAGGTTGCCGCCTAACTACAGCATTGCGGACGCACCTAGGACGTATGTAGCGGTCTGGGCCGCCTACTACGTGTATGGAGGTTACCTCATAAGGTACGAAGCCAGCTCCACCCCTAGAAGTCTAGATGAGGTTCTTGAGAAGTGGAAGGGGGACTGCGACGACATGTCTAGGGTCCTCCTTAACCTGCTCTGGTATTACGGCGTGCCGGCCAAGATTCAGTACGGGTATGTCTACATCGAGTCATTCGACTATCTATCTGACTTCTACGGATCGCTGACTAGGTTCGTTAACGCAGGGCCTCACGCGTACGTAGTTTCCTACGTACCCAACGTCGGATGGGTTTCCGTAGATCTGCTTGCATGGGCACGCCTCATATACCCGACCCTAATAACGGGGGAGACGACTTATGCGAACATGAGTGTTGAGGAGCTGAAGGCCATCGAGGACGAATACTCGGCGTTCAGATACGTGGAGCTTGTGGAAGTGCATGAGGCTAGTAGAGTACCGGACGCGCTCGCCAAGGCTATAGATAGTGGGAACCTACTCCCCAGACTTGAGGAGCTGGTTGTGGGGACGCCCCAGGCAGTGGAGAGCATAACGACGTCCACACTCACAGAGACTCCTGCCCTGGAAACATCTTCAGACGCTACTGCAGCAACGCCTCGCACGGGATCGGGCGATGGGCCTGCCATGGCCGCATTGCTGCTGGCTGTGCCTCTAATCCTGGCTATTGCGGTCCTCTTCAAGGTGACTGTCAGTCGTAAGACTGCATAACTGTACGGGGTGCCCCCTATGGAGACTTCCTGTGAGGTGTGTGAGAGGAGGCCGGCTACGAGGAGGTGCGTTATATGCGGTAGGAATGTATGTGAGGTGCACATCAACGAGGAGGGCGTGTGTGTTGTATGCGTTGATCTCATGTGTAGGGTATGTGGGAATAGGTTGGCAGTCACTTCTTGCGCGGTGTGTGGCAGGCCAGTCTGCAGGGAGTGCTCGCTTGAGCTGGAACCTGGGATCAGAGTTTGTCGCTCGTGCAGTGGGTCCTACGACGTGAAGAGCTTAGCAGACCTCAAGCGACTGTTCCGACGTCACGACCTCGGCTTTAACTTACCTCAGACCTAACTTCCTCCTGCAGGACTCAACGAGTGCGGAGGTGTATCTAACTAGGTTGAGCTCCTCTGACGCTAGAGCCCTCAACATGCTTGAGCTACCTATTATGTCGTCCTTTACGGCGAGCCTCAATACTGTCACGCGGTCCCTATATCTAACCTCAAGCTCATCCACGCCTAAAGACAGAGACGTGTATTTGCTGCTTAAAACCACCTTACGGCTCCTCTTCCTGTATGAGACCGCGGCTAATGGAGATCTGTGTATTAACGCCACCGCATGCTCGTCATTAACGTACGTTAAACCCTCACAGACCTTGCCCGTCTTAAGGCTGGGGGAAGTCACGACCTCCTCTACCGATGCTGCCGCAGACACCACTTCTCTGAATTTAGCCAGCAACTCGCTCGTCAGGGCCAACGTAGTGCTGGCTCCCCCCTTAAACGCCGACCCCTCCCTAGACTTCATCTCCTCATAGGTCTTCAAAGCGCTCTCAACCACTTCCAGAGCCTCTTTAAACATACCGATCTAGCACCACTAAAACATGCAAGCAAGTCTTTAAAGCTTTTTACCTTGATGGAAGGTTTGTTGGTGAGGCAAGGAAGATAACGACAAGCATTCAAAGAGTTCACGGGAGCTCAATCTCCTGAGGAGTCCCCCTCGCCGAGGAAAGTCTGAGAGGCCATGATTCCGTCGTTGGTCGCGGGGGGAAGCATAGAGTAATACTCAGTTACTCATAATAATACGGGCGGCATAGTTAATGAGGTAATCTTCGGTATTATTCACTCATCGATGACTAATATTCCACAGCCGGAGTCCCGAGCTAAACGGAGTGCTTTATATGAAGCCTCAATGTAATATATTGTGGTGATACTTAATGTTTGTGATGGAGCTTGACGCGAGGAGGACGCGGACGCTGACCCTTAGGGTGCCGGTAGGCGTTAATGAAATACTTGAGAAAGCCTACCGGGATCTTGGATACTCAACAAAGAGCGACTTCATCAGGGAGGCCATTATAGAGTATATAAACGAGGCCCTGAAGAGGGGCTTGACAGGTTCAAGCATCGGAAACGGGAAGAATAAAATTCATGGTAAGTCGAGACCTGCGGTTAGCAGGAACGCCCGACTGGTGGTTGTACGTTAAGGGGTTTGCCTGGACACCATGTGCTCTCAGGATTAAGGCCCTGAACCCAAGTGGTTCAGACATTCATTACGAACCAAATATAAAACCTGAAACAGTTTCACAAGGTCTAGAGATCCCTGTTTAAGCTCTTACTTTTAAGTCCTCCCTACCGTTAGTAGTATCTTAGGGTGGAGTGCCCTAGGTATTAAGCATGGCTGTGAGGGCTGTATTCAGGGGGCTGTGTCCTAACTGTGGCGGTGATGTGACGTCCGAAAGGTTAGTTAAGGGCCTCCCTTGCGTGAGATGCTTGCCCCCACACACAAAGCCAGTCTCACTTAGAGACGGATACTTACACAGGGTTCTAGGGGTCGAGGATAGGGTAAGGGAGGTGAACGAGATGTTTCGCCGGGCTGTGGGGTCTGGGCTGTGGGGCCTTCAGAGGCTGTGGGCCCGCAGGTTCTTCAGCAACGAGAGTTTCGCAATGGTCGCCCCAACTGGCAGCGGTAAGACGACGATGCAGATAATACTCGCTATCCACGCAGCACTTAACGGAAGGAAGTCATTGATACTTGTCCCCACGAGCCTTCTCGCCAGGCAGATACACGAGAAGGTATCGGACATTTGCGGAAAGCTCGGACTGAATGGGGTGAAGCTCGTGTCCTACCACAGTCTCATGAGCGAGAAAGCCAAGAGGGAGTCCGTGCGTGAGGTGTGCGACGCCTCCATAATAATTACAACCTCAGCGTCGTTGATGAAGAGGCCTGAGCTACAGCAACATGTGGACGTGGCGTTCGTGGACGATGTCGACAGCTTCCTTCGAAGGAGTAAGAGTGTCGATATAGTGTTGAGGATGCTGGGGGTTACTGAGAATGAGGAGAAGGTCGTAAGCAGAATACAGGAGCTGGAGGACATGGCTAGGAGGCTAGCTACTGAGAGACCTGATGAGGCCAGGAGGCTGATTAGCGAGGCCCTAAAGATGAGGACAGCGTTGCAGAGCAATACCAAAGGTTCAATAGTGGTTAGTGGGGCCACGCAGACCGCCAGGAGAACTAAGAGCGTGAGACTCCTGAACACCCTGTACGGCTTCACCGTCGGCGGTAAGATAGAGGTTGGGAGGAACATAGTTGACACATACGTAAGGCCTGAGGGATGCACAGTCGAGGAGGTGGTCGCAAGGGTTGTCAGGAAGCTCGGCGGTGGCGGGTTGATCTACGTTCCAATGGATAAGGGAGTCGATTACGCAAGGAGGCTGGCGGAATTCCTCAAGGGAGAGGGGCTCAGGGCTGAGGCTTACCTAGGGTCTAGGAAGAGGGTTTTCGACCAGTTCGTGTCAGGGGAGCTGGACGTCCTAGTGGGGGTTGCCTCATACAGGAGCCCGCTAACAAGGGGGATTGACCTGCCGGAGAGAGTTAGATATGCTGTCTTCGCCGGAGTTCCCAAGTTCAGGCTGAGGATTAGCGTCGAGGACTTCCAGCCTGGCAGGTGGTTGATACTGCTCAACGAGATTAAGGACGCTATATACAGCAAGTACCCTGAGGAGTTTGACAGGGTTTTAGGGGGGTTGGTTAAGATAAGGACTTCCAGCAGGGACGTTTTGGAGGTTGTGCGGGAGGCGTTGAAGAGCGGGAGGGAACTTGCAGGGTATCAGGACTTCGTTAGGAGGGTTGCTGAGGAGGCCCTCTCCTTCATGAATAGGGTTCTCAAAGACCCTGACGTCATCGACAGGTTATCAAAGAGCAGGACAATCGCTTTTGGCGGCAGGGAAGGTGAGTACTTCTTCATAATACCTGACGCGACGGCCTACATTCAGGCGAGCGGCAGGACCTCAAGACTTTACGTCGGCGGTCTGACCAAAGGCTTGAGCGTGTTGGTTATTGATGAGGAGAAGGCGTTCAACGCGTTGCTGAGGGATCTCAAGTGGTTGTTAGAGGCCATTGAGTTCAGGGAGTATAGGGATGACGAGGTCGAGGGGGTGATGAAGGAGGTGGACCGCGATAGGAGGAGAGTCAGGCTCGCACTGGAGGGTAGGCTGAGGGTGCGGAAGAAAGAACTCATGAAGACAGCTCTGTTCATCGTTGAATCCCCCAACAAAGCCAGGACTATAGCCAGGCTCTTCGGCAGGCCTGCCAGGAAGACTGTAGGCAGTCTTCAGACGTTCGAGGTCCTATCTGAGGACAGGTTGATAATCGTCGCCGCTACAGGAGGGCACATACTGGATTTAGTCACCGACGCTGGACGTTTCGGGGTGTTAGTTAGAGGGTCTTCCTTCATGCCCGTGTACAAACCTATAAGAAGGTGTGTTAAGTGCGGTAGGGATGTTCCTGAGGATGAGGATGCGTGCCCTTCATGCGGTGGCAAGACATTCGTAGAAAGTAGACCTATCATTGACTCTCTAAGGCACATAGCGACCCAGGTTGACGAAGTGCTCGTAGGTACTGACCCCGACGCTGAGGGGGAGAAGATAGCGTGGGACGTGACTCTGCTCCTTAAACCGTTTAATAATAGCATACACCGTGTGAGATTCCATGAAGTCACCCGCAGGGGCATCTACGGCGCTCTGGCAAGCCCCTCAGCGATAGACAATAACATGGTTGACGCGCAGATCGTTAGGAGGATTGAAGATAGGTGGATAGGCTTCAGTCTAAGTCCGATGCTATGGCGGAAGTTTAAGCTGAAATTCCTATCTGCAGGGAGAGTTCAGACACCTGTTCTTGGATGGGTTGTTGAGCGTACGGACAGATATAGGGTGAAGGCCGACCTGATAACGGTGGTGCTTAAGGGCGTTGATGTCCCGCTCATATTCAAGGCCCCTAGGAACTTAGCTAAGAGGATTAAGGATGTGGGTAGAGTGGTCCTGAAGGACTTCAGAAGGGAAGTAGTTGAGATCCACCCGCCTCCACCGTACACAACCGACACGATGCTTTCAGAAGCCTCCAGGGTCCTCAGGACGCCGGCTCTTAGGGTGATGGAGTCTGCGCAGAGGCTATTCGAAGCAGGTTTAATCACCTACCATCGGACAGATAGCACCACAGTCAGCCCGCTGGGAATCTCGATAGCGAGAGACTACGTATCCAGGGTTTTTGGGGATGAAGTGTTTCAGGGCAGGAGGTGGGAGAGGCCGGGCGCGCACGAGTGCATAAGGCCTACGAGACCGCTCGACTCTAAGCAGGTGAAGGCTTTGAGGGCTGCCGGCTTACTCTCTTTGGCAGTCCCCCTGAGGGCTGATGACTACAGATTATATGACCTAGTGTTCAGGAGATTCATTATGAGCCAGATGCGTCCCTCTAAGGTTGAGAGGACCTCATTCAAGCTAGTTTTCGAGGATTTTATGAAGGAATTCACGCTAATCACGAAGGTGATTGAAGACGGGTTCAGTAGAATGAACAGATTCTTTAACGTGGTGGACTTAAGCGGGGTTAGCGACGGTGAGTACGAGGTGAGTGATGTAGAGTCCAGAACGATCTCAGAATATCCGTTGTACACATACAGCGATTTAGTGGATTTGATGAAGAGTAAGGGGATTGGCAGACCGTCGACCTACGCTAAGATACTGGACACACTCAAAAGGAGGGGCTACGTCATCGAGGTCGGTAAAGGCAGGCTAGTGGCTACCACGAGAGGTAGGGAGGTGTTCAGATATCTCAACGAGAAGTTCAATCACTTAGTCAACGAGGAGAGGACTAAAAAGTTACAGGAGAAGATAGACCTAATAGAAGCCGGAAGCGAGAAAGCCTGCAGAGTGTTGAGGGAGTTCTACGACGAGATAAAAAGCGTTGAAAAACTGGAGCCATTAGAATCATCTACCTCCCCCCTACCTTAGCACGTCCTACTTATTGATCTAACCTTATGAAGCTACCTGACGGCAGAGATTCTTGGTGAGGGTGTTCCTGAATCCCTTGAGCCTCATGCGATGAAGGCGTCTTTGCGTGGGGAGCTGTAGATACAGAGTCGCGAGGGACCGGCCTGGAGTAGGGGGCTGTAGGGGGTCCTACTACCTATCGTAATCGAGGAGGTTTTGGGATGCAATGAAGGAGTTATAAAAACCCTCCCCCCAGTAAATATAAAGGGGTTAATAATGAAGGTAGAGTCTAAGGACATGATTATTAAAGCCAGTGGTACGAGAGTCTCCCCGACCAAGATGATCGTTAAGTGCGGGGACTATGAAGTAATAACAGACAAGCTCGGGGGTGAGGCGCCAAGTCCTATCGAGTACGTCTTAGCAGCTCTTGCAGGCTGTATAAACATAGTTGGAACCCTGGTGGCTAGGGAGCTGGGGATCAGCATCGAGGATATGAGGATAAATGTTGAAGGGGTTTTTGATCCAGCTAAATTCGCCAAAGGCACAGGCGAGAGAGCTGGCTATAAGGATATAAGAGTGGAGGTTCTAGTGAAGAGCGACGCAGACGCGGAGACCCTTAAGAAATGGTTGAAGCTAGTTGAGGATAGGTGTCCAGTGGGCGATAATCTAGTGAATATGACTCCAGTTAAATCAGAAGTGAGGAAAATATAAACTCTAAATCACTTCAGCACTTCAAGCAACCTCTCCGAGAGAGAACACCTTTGAGTTAAGAGCTGAATAGGTAGTGGGGCCGCGGGGATTTGAACCCCGGACCACGGGGACCCAAGCCCCGCATTCTACCAAGCTAAACTACGGCCCCCACAAAACAATAAGAGGACAAAGGAAATATAAATGATGAGCGATGCTTAAAAAATACGTAAGGTAATACGAGAAAATAAGGACTAAACTCGCTGCAAGCCATGTTTAACTTCTCTTTATGTTTAATGCTGCCTCATCTCTCAAGATAGGATTTCACACCCCCAAGGTCTTAGATTAAGACCCGCAACTTTCTATAGGGCTTCATTCCTTCCGAAGCTCTTTCTTAGCTTCTAAAAAGTGGCAACGCTTAGCGAGCTCGTTGTAGGCTTGCTCTCGGTATCTATCACTCCATGCTTCGGACTTTCAGTTGTCGGTGAGTGCGTTTATGAGTTCTTTTCTGATCTTCCCTCTCAAGTCCCGAATTGACCCTCCTCTTTTTAGGAAGTCTTCATATTCCCTGTAGAGTGTGTTTCCCGGCGCGCTAACAATTTTTAGAGCGTTGTTGATTTCCTCGCTGGCTATTAGCTGCAGTTCTAACGACCTCCTCATGACCCGTTTCGCCGTCTCAAGTCCATTAGCCTTAAGGAATTCCCAGTGTTCTTTAATGGAGCTGACTAACGGCTCTACGCTTATCAGGCTTAGGGCGTTGGTCATGTGGACTTTCGGCGCCCACCCAACCCTCTCGGTTGAGTTGATGGCGAAGAGCACCTGACTGTATGTCAGGTTCGCGCCAGGCAGGTCGGACTTGTTGACCACGTATATGTCGCCTATCTCCATCATACCTGCCTTAATCGCCTGTATTTCGTCGCCGGCTTCAGGCATCAGGACTACTACCACGGTATCAACGGCCTTCATGACTCTGATGTTGAACTGCCCAGCCCCGGGCGTCTCTATGATTATATTGTCGTAACCCAGGCGTTCGAAGAGCTCCATCGTCAACACGGTCTTGAGGGGAAGCGACTCCTCCTCGCCCGTAGTCATAGATCTGATGTAGACCTCTTTCGGAACATCCTTCATCCTGACTCTATCGCCCATCACCGCGCCCCCCGTTAACGGTGATTTAGGATCTACGGCCATCACCGCAACTGATCGACCTTCGCGGGCCAGCAGCGTTGCCACAGCATTTATTAGCGTGGACTTGCCGACGCCGGCGGAGCCTGTGAACCCTATGACGTGTGATTTCTTAGGATGATACGGTATCCTGCCCAACACTTCGAGCGATGTTATGGGATCTGTTTCTATCAAGGTTATGAGCTTGCCTACCGATGCTTTCTCCTTATGTAAGGCCCTGTTAATCAGTTCCTCCACTCCTATACTCATATACTCATCCCGCCTGACACGTGCTTCATCCCATTGCCCGTCACCATTACTACCACATTCCCCGATATGTGTTGCTCTCTAATCAGCTCCATCGCGGCCGCGTAGCCGTATGCGCTCGTAGGCTCAGCCACAATGCCCTCCCTCCACAGCTCTCTCAGGTAAGGTGCGACCAGCTCGTCATCTAATACTACGTACATGCCGTCGGTCTCTTTGAGGATCTCGGCCATGTGCCGTAGGCGGGGGGCGTCCGTCAGCCTTATGCCGTCGGGCAACGTTGCCTTAGATCTGCATGTCCTGATGAGTGGTTTGCAGTACGTGATGAGTGAGTCATACCCGCATGCCTGGACAGCCACTAGCTTGGGCATGTATTTGATCATGCCGGCCTCCAGCAACTCTCTATAGCCCTTCCAGACACCTATTAACATGGTTCCACTAGCCAGCGGAGCCACTAAGTAGTCCACATCCCTGACCTCCCTGCTTAGCTCAAGAGCCAGATCCTTCATACCTTCTAGAAAGAAGGGACTCACACGATGCCCTACATAACACCCTTCCCGATCGCTGACCGCTAGCCTGGCGGCCTCGTCCCTAGTCGGTGCCTCAACCACCTCAGCGCCTAAAGCCCTCAACATATTCCGCTTCCCTACCGGGGCGTCGTAGGGTACGTAAATCCTTGCCTTAAGCCCTGCACGGCCGGCGTAAGCGGAGTAGGATATGCCTGCATTGCCTGATGAATCCTCAACGATGAGGGAGCAACCCCTACCCAGAGCCTCCGAGACTGCTGTGGCAGCACCCCTGTCTTTAAAGGACCCTGTCGGATTCAGATACTCAAGCTTTAGGTAAACTCCTCCGCGGGACTTAATCAGCGGCGTCCGCCCCTCACCAAGAGACACCAACCTTAACTCCCTAGGGATTAAGGACCCGTCCCTCTGTAAAGACTCTCTGAAATCACTTTCCACGAGTAACGGTTCCCCGCACGAACTACATCTGATTACTCCCGCCACGTAATCTGTCTGGGAGCCGCATCTCCAGCACCTTAACTTCATCAAACCTCCCCTACAAATATAGGGTGTGGGTTCTTAAAGCATGAAGTGCCTAACGTGGGGTCGGCGCGGAGTCGGTGATCGATTTAGGGGTCAGGCAGTGTACCGCGTCAACATCGGGAACGGGATGACTTCCTTTATGGAGGTCTGGCCTGTGAGTATCATCGTCAACCTGTCTATCCCCAGCCCGAAGCCGCCGGCCGGCGGCATGCCGTATTCGAGGGCCTCAACGAAGTCCCAGTCATACGGGTGTGCCTCAGCATCACCTAACTTCCTCCTCTCCTCCTCCTGCCTGAAGTACCTCTCCTGAATAATCGGGTCGTTCAGCTCGGTGAACGCGTTAGCCAGCTCCATCCCGGCTATGTAGAGCTCAAACCTCTCGGCATACTCAGGATCCATTCTGTGGGGTTTCGCAAGAAGCGAGGACGACGCGGGGAAGTCTATGACAAAGGTGGGTTGCAGCAAGTGTTGCGTGCCGACCAACCTATCGAACAGCTTAACTATGGCCCTGCCCCTGTCGTAACCTCCCGGTAAAGCCAGCCTGTACTCCGTTAGGAGCTCTTTAATCTGATCATCACTTAGTCTTTCAACATCAACCCCTGCAAACTCTCTCAGACCATCAATCATCCTCACCCTCCTGAACGGCGGTCTCAGATCTATGTCCACGTGGGAATCGCCCACAGGATAAGACACTCTAGTCGATCCAGTGACTTTCTCTGCTACGCTACTTATCAATTCCTCGACCAGCTTCATCACGTCCTCGTAGTCGGCGTAGGCCTCATACGCCTCCATCATGGTGAATTCAGGATTGTGGTGGACGTCTATGTCCTCATTCCTGAAGTTCTTACCTATCTCGAACACCTTATTGAACCCACCGACTAGAAACCTCTTCAAGTACAGCTCGAGTGCTATCCTCAAATACCAGTCCTCATCAAGCGCCCGCACCCTGGTTATGAAGGGCTTAGCGGCCGCACCGCCGTACACCGGCTGAAGTATGGGGGTCTCAACCTCGATGAACCCCTTCCCCCACATAAACCTCCTTATCTCAGCTATGGCGTTAAAACGCGTCTCGAAGATCCTCCTGATTTGAGGGGACATCATTAAGTCTAGGTGACGTTTCCTGTACCTGACCTCAGGGTCGAGGATCTTGTGGCCCCACTTAACCGGGGGTGATCTCAACGCCTTAACAATGAGTTGATATTCCCTAACATTGATCGTCAGCTCCCCCTTCTGAGTGTAGAATAGCTCACCCCTAACATTTACGAAATCGCCAAGATTCACATACTTCATAAACCAGTCGAGCCTCTCGTCACCCACAATGCTTGAGTTCAGCGAGAGCTGTATCCTGGAACCGTCGTCAATAAGATCCAGGAAAGCTAACCGACCATGTCTCCTGATGCTGGCCACCCTGCCGGCCGTGGACACAGTCTCACCAACCTTAGGATTGGCGATTATGTCCCTCACTGGCATATAACCCAAACTCAGACCGTGTGGATAGGGGTTGATGCCGTTCCTGAGCAACTCCTCCCTCAAGCTAGCTCTAAAGTCCCTCTCCACACTCATTAACCATTACCTAACCTAACAACATACAAGCAACATTTAAAAGTGTTTAGATGGCCTGAACCGCACTCCGCTTCCTGCCAGCCCTCTATCAGATTTACTCGGCTCAGTCAAGACCTTACATATTCTAAACACTAATATTATTTATATTGCACACCTGACTTATTTAACTTGGAAACGCGTTCGAGTCAGGTGACTTGCATGGGTGTTTGCAAAAGCAGATCCGCTGGTATGCTAGCGTCGCTCGTCATCCTAGCGTTACTGGTTGCGACAGCCCTCACGCCGAGCAGCTCTTTTAACGTGCGGTATAGGTATGTGCTTAACCCAGACGGCACGTCCTCCATCCTCGTAGTAGTTAGTAACATAGTTGACGAAAAGAGTGTGAGGATTAAGTTAGAGAGGAACTACTTAGAGAACTCCTTAATGGCTTTCTCCTCTGAGGGAATGCCCCTGCCGACCACTATAACCCCGGAGGGGGAAGTAGTGCTTGACGTAATCGGGCTCAGCAACGTTACAATTGAATACGTCGCGCGCGTGGGGGAACTGGTTAATGACGTTCAGATCAACACGCTCATATCCCCCCTAGGGCCTGCGGAGGTAGTTCTACCTCCGAATTCAGCCCTACTCTACTTCAACGGGTCTCCCCGAGTAGGAACCAGAAGCGACGCCTCCGGCAAGTACACATACGTCATCCTCGAGTTTGATAGTGGGGGGCGCTACGAGGTGAACTACTTGGCACTCTTAACCACGGAAACAAGAACCACCACGCCTCCGGTCACTCCCACTACGAAACCCGCAACACCTGCGACAACGCCCACAGTAACCCCTACAACAATCCCACCCTCAACAACACCTGCGACAACGCCCACAGTAACCCCTACAACAATCCCACCCTCAGAGGGCGAGGGTATAGCTAGATACGTAGTGGTGGCGCTACTCGTCATAGCCCTTCTGTCGCTAATCGTGTATTTCCTCCTCAGGAGGAGGATCACTAGCTCGTCTGTAGAGCCCCTCATCGAAACAGGTTTCGATGAGCGGGATAAAGCCATTCTTAAAGTGTTAAGTGAGAACGAGGCGTCCTTAACCGACTTGAGCAAGGCTACGAAACTCAATAAGTCAGTTGTTTGGAGAAGGCTTGAAAGACTTAGGAGCTTGGGGTATGTTGAGAAGGGTTACTCACGAGGCATGTCAATCTACAGACTAACCCCTAAGGGGTTGAAGCTACTTAAGGAATTCTCCGAGTAGACTATCCAGTAATTATATTCTTTCAACCTCGATCTTCATCGCGATGCCTCTGCTTATGCCCATCTCAGTACCCCTCGCCTCCAATATAATCACTCCCCCATTGTTATGCTTGACTAGAACCTCCTCCCCCGGCAGTAGACCCATCTGCAGCAACCGCCTCACCAACCCTCTGCCCGTATTGACCCTAACTATGCGTACCTTACACCCGCCTGGCACGTTGGACAGGGCCTCACTCACTGCAGTCCACCTCCTGAACGTATATAGCCTCCCCCTCCTGATGTGTGAAGACTGAGCTGGTTTTACGCGTACTCACTGAAATCCCCTTCGAACCGAGGCCCTCAACCCTTACCACGCACGGATATCCACACCCGGATCTCACCAGCTTATCCAGAACAGTGCTCAACTCCACATAGAGGTGAGTTATCTCATAACACCTACCTGGCGTGGTCTTGTTGAGCGTTAGCACTTTATCTAAGTCCTTAACCTCACCCACTAAGGACATTAGATAACGTAGACTAGGCCTGCCTAACTTCACATATATCGCCTCAATCACCTCATCGGGAAGGTGCTCCATCCTGTGGGCCAGGTAGTGAGCCTTAATCAGATCGAAACCCAGATAGTTGGAGAGGAAGGTCTCGAGCACGGCGTGTTTTCTGAGAATCTTCTCAGCTATCCTCCTCCCGTTATCAGTTAGCCTGACGCCTCTGTAGCTACTTAAAACCACTAGACCGCCTGACTGAAGTTTCTTCATGACCTTGCTGACCGTACCCTCCCTTATCTTGAGCTCCCTAGCTATCTGAGCGGTTCTAGCAACACCACACAACTTCTCCAGCCGGTACACAGTAAGTACGTAATCTTCAATGGACTCGCTCAAATCCACAGTATTCGTTCAGCACCACCGAAATAGAACTTCGTCGGAATAAATAAATTTTAGATCAGTCTAAAATTTAAGTCCCTTAAGGAAGTCCCTAACGAGGCGAGCTACTGAGAGAACCTCCTCATCCTTAAGACCTGGATGCATAGGGAGTGATAGGACGTGCTTAGACGCTTCAACGGAGTTCGCTAGATCACCGCGTAAAGTCATGTGCCCTCTTAACGCAGGTTGCTCGTGTATGGGTAGAGGGTAGTGAACGCCTGTCTGCACCCCTCTACTACGTAGGTAATCGGCTAACCTGTCCCTGACCCCTGAACCGCCGTCAACCCAGACCGTGTATTGATGGTACACGTGCTTGGCGTACGGCCTCTCAACAGGAGTTCTAAGCAGACCGATTCCAGAGAGCTCATCGTCGTATATCCTAGCTATCGCTCGCCTCCTCTCATTCATCCTGTCAAGCCTGATTAGCTGCGAGTACCCTAGGGCCGCCTGTATGTCCGTTATCCTGAAATTCCAGCCTATCACGTGATGCAGGTATTTCTCCCTCTGGCCGTGATTCCTCTGAAGTTTAACGTACTCGGCTATGGACTCATCACCAGTAGCTACCGCACCACCCTCCCCCATAGTTAAGTTCTTAGTGGCGTAGAAACTGAACGCGGAGACCAAACCTATGCTACCTGTCTTAACCCCTTTATACTCCGCCCCATGTGACTGCGCGCAGTCCTCAATCACATGAATGCCCCTCTCCTTAGCAAGCCTAACCAGGGGATCCATATCCGCAGGGTGGCCATAGAGGTGCACGACGACGATAGCTTTGGTCTTGTCGCCTAGCCTCCTCTCCAGCCCCTCAACGTCGATGGTGTAGGTCTCCAGTTCTATGTCGGACGGCACGACCCTGCCCCCCGCCAGAGCAACCGCTGTGGCTGTGGCGGCAAACGTGAAGTCTGGAACCACGACTTCATCACCAGGTCCAACCCCTAATGCCTTTAGAGCTAGGTAGAGTGCTACAGTCCCGTTACTAACGGTCACCGCATGCTTGACCCCCAAATACCTTGCGAACCCCTCCTCAAACATGCGTACATAGTCGCCAGCCGCCAGATTACCGCTCCTCAAGACCTTGACTACCTCCTCCACATCGCTCTCGGTTATGTAGGGGGAGTTGACCTTAATCATCCTCAAACACCAACTTAAACTGATAAAGATTGCAAAATAAACCTGCTCTAGCATAAGTTACAGGGAGATCGTGAAGCGATGATGTTAAGACGTCCTCCGCAATGCCTTAATCCAATCCCATGCCAGTCGAGTCCCTATTTAGGGGATTGTTCTAAGGTCCTCTGGCTTCACGTCCACGCACACACTGTCAGGATAGTACATCTCCACAAGATCCCTGAACTCTCTGACTGCCTTACCTAGTGAGTACTTCGGCAGGTCAGGAATCCCGAATGAAATTACTGTAATGTTCCGCGTGTCTCTACTTACTGCATGCATTCTGCTGACCTTAGAGAATAGCACGTACATGACTCTGTTTGCCGCATCGGCTAGAACTACCTCACAACCGGAGAGCACTAAATCAGACTTAAACCTGGGGACGACCTCATGCCTGAGGGCTTTACGCAACATGAGGGGGTAACTAACTCTGTCCCTGTCGAGCACCACGGTCGGTATGTAGGTCCTCAGCTCCGCGATATACCGCAGTCCCTCCACGTCGTTCTTAAGTCTTGCAAAGGGGGACATCGTAAGCACCTTAGCTAAGACCTCAGGAGAGTAGCCGGTTTTGCTGTAAGGTGCTTTGAGCGTTTCTTTAATGAATCTCTTGTAGAGGTTTGTGTAATAGCTTAAGTCCCTCCTTAACCATTCCGAAGTCTGCAGGGACCTAACGGTATTGACTAAGTGCTGTCTAATGTCAGGTCTGCCAACGCTTGGTTCAATACCACGGCACTCCACAGCCCTCACATACCCTGAGGTCAGGGAAGTCAGGAGCCTCCTGTACTTCATCAGCTCATCGCATCCTTAATATTTTCACAAATAATAATTTATCGTAGGCGATAGCAGTGAGCCTAAGACTGGAAATGCCTAGAAGAGCGCGGCAGACTGAATCATATGATGTGGTCGTGGTAGGTGCCGGTCCTGCAGGACTCTCAGCAGCTCTGTACTCTGCTAGATTAGGTCTTAAGACTGCGTGTGTGAGCGAGGATGTTGGCGGCACCCTGAATGAGGCCGGCGAAATCGACGATTACCTGGGTTTTCAGAGCACTCTAGGACCCGACCTCGCTAAGAGGTTTGAGGAGCATGTAAGGAAGTATGGGGTGCCTATCTTCAGGGAGTTAGTGGTTGATGTGGTGAGGGAGAGAGGCTCCTTTAAAGTGGTAACGAGATCCGGTAGCGTCTTCACGGCCAAGGCCGTGATACTTGCCGTAGGGAGTAAGAGGAGGAGGTTAGGTGTTCCAGGCGAGGCTGAGTTCGCCAATAAGGGGGTTTCATACTGCGCGCCCTGCGACGCCCCCCTATTCAAGGGTAAAGTGGTTGCTGTGGTCGGAGGGGGTAACGCAGCCCTCCAGTCAGCGCTTCTCCTAACCTCGTATGCCGCTAAGATCTACCTGATACACAGAAGAGGAAGTTTCAGGGCGTATGACACATATATCAGGTCAGTTACCACTAACCCGAAGATAGAACTCGTGATGAACTCGGTCGTGGAGGAGATAGGGGGAGATAGGTCGGTCAAGTGGGTCAGGGTGAAGGATGTGATCACAGGCGAGAGCAGGAAGTTGGACGTCGAGGGAGTTTTAGTGGAGGTAGGTTCTGAGCCCCCTAAAGCTTTCCTGAGTAAAGCGGGCGTGGAGTTAGATGAACACGGGTATGTGATAGTGGAGCCTGGACAGAGGACCAGCGTGGAGGGGCTCTTCGCAGCCGGCGACTGCACTGGAGGCCCTCACAAGAAGAAGTTCGACCAGATAATAACGGCCGCTGCTGAGGGTGCGCTAGCCGCCCTCTCAGCATATGAGTACCTCATTAAGGCAAAGCTTGATGAAGAACGTGGCTACTGACTACCCTGAGGAACCCACACTGAAGGACGGGGGGAGATCAACTAAGTAAATCACCGTGAAATCTCTCTGGGCGGGCTAACGTGCAGGGCACCCGTAGTGGGGTCGAGTCCTTCAGTGGGGGTCATCTAATTCGGTGGGAGGCCCTTCAAATATCTGACACTGCCGTTGTTAAACCCGACTATTACCACGTCGGCCTCGCTGAGGAATAACCCTGTCTCTATGACTCCTGTTAAACCCTTCACAAGCCTCTCAAATCCCTCAAGACTCATATCGGGCGGTGGGAAAGAGTCGAGGATAATTCCCCCAACGTCACTCACCACTGGACCTCTTTTACCAGTGCCTTTCCTGACGCTCACCATCAAACCCAGTCTTGCAAGGTCTTTGAGAACCATTCTTAGTGAGCCGGGAACAACCTCTATGGGTATGGAGCGCCTTACACCTAACCTATCAACCACCTTGAATTCGTCGACTACGAAGACCCTCAACTCAGCATGCCTTGCGAGGAGCTTCTCCATGGTTAACGCGGCCCCACCCCCCTTCACCATCCTCCCCTGCCCGTCAACCTCGTCGGCTGAGTCGAGGTAAAGCTCCAGACTGTCAACAGAGAGGATGTCAAAGACCTTATATCCTAACCTAGTCAGAATCTCCACAGTCTCCATAGATGACGCCACCAACTCCTTACCGTCTAGCAAACCTGTGGCGTGCGCCTCCTTGATGAGGAGTTCGGCAGTGCTACCGGTTCCCAAACCTATAACCCTTCTACCGTTAAGGAATTTGAGAGCCTCCTTAACTGCCGCCAACCGAGCTCTGTGGAAGTCCTCCACGAAGTGAGCCACCCTCACAATATATATATATGAACACAGTTAAGAATAAATCAGAGTGCAGTACCAGTGGGCTATGATGATGTCCTCGATCACTGAGAGATGATGTGAGTAATCCGCACTGAGAATCTGGATAAGCAGCCTCAGAATAGGCACAGCCAAATCAGGCAATGATAGACCGTGTGAAAATATGCCACGCATGAGCTTTATATTACCTTAACTCCTGGAGGACTTGCCCACCTCCACTATCTCCTTACACTTCAGTTGCTTTAGAAATCCGTCCAGTTCGTTAATCGGTATTTTTATTGTGTAGAGATATCTCTTGGTCCTAGCTTTAACTTTAGCTATGTTTTCCTTCTCTTTCTTAACTATCCTACATACCTCAGCCCTTGACGATATCTCTATGAACTTGTTCTTATCGTATACTTCAACAGGCACGTTACCACCCATATAGGTTTAGGGGTTCTGGCTTAAATAGGCGATCACGTGACTGATCGCCTTCCGTACGCGCGCTCGTTAATCCACGGGAGTAGGGCCATTAAAACAGCTATCTCCGTTAGGTAGGTCCTGTCAAACAGTCCCCCCGACAGGAGGTGTATAACGCCTTCACGCTCCCCTATGCTGGGTATGCCGTAGACGAGCTCAACGGCCTCCTCCAACTCGCGTGCTTCACCTTCAAAGACTAGCCGAATTAAACTCTGAGGCACTTGAAAAGCTGGTGAGAGGCCTACGGAGAGGAATCCGTTACGATCCTCTACCGCTGCCGCCTGAACATCGAGGTACATCTTAGGTGTTAACTCAATGATCCCGGCTTCAACCCCCACTCGGAAATCACATTCGCTGGAGTTTGGGGGGTTTCTAGCCCTCCGTAGGGCCCCGTTAAGCACCTCGCTGAGGCCCACCGGTTGCGGACTCCCGCCCACATAATCTACGCTGACCACTTCTAAACATGTATCCCCGAAGGCCTTGCTGAACGCTCTACGTATCCCCTCCAGTTTTGAGGGGTTCCTAGTTCCAGCGCAGACCCTCACACAATCACCGTTCTAAGCTGGACTACAGGTTACATTATTTCCCTAGACTCCCTCCTCTCGGCCCCCCGGCCCATGAGCTTACTCACCTGCGTTATAGCTGCCTGTATTCTGGACTCCACAAGCTCGGCCTGAGCTATTAAGTCCTCTGTATTTAGTCTTAACCCGAGGTAGTTTCTAAGCAGGTCCACAACAGACTTGACAGCCCTATAATCAACCTCGTTGAACTCCACTATAGCAGACCAGGTCTCGCCGAGCGCGACCACGCTTTTAACATCGTAGTACGAAGCCCAGCCCACCACAACTCCATTGACCCCTGTAATGACGCCGTCCTCGAGGACGCTGCCGCCCAACCTGCTTAGCCTCTGGATGAGCTCCTCATCATTGCCCGCTATGAAGACCTTCCGTGAGTCACTGAATTCAGGAACTACGTAGGCAGCCGCAGCTACTATCGACTCCGGTCGCCCCTTACTGACTAAGTGATCCAGCAACTCCATGCAGAGTTCATGCTGACCCTCCGAGCTCTGGGGCTGTGTGTCACTGGTGAACATCAGGAAATCGCCTGCGTCGTAGAGCCGCCCGACGAAAAGCGTTGAGAGCCCTCGCTTACTGACCATCAGTTGCGACGGGAATGTCGTCGAGTAGAGCTCAGCCACTAAGTCCCCGTCAACCTTCTCCAGTATGTAATTGACGGACGCGTAACCCACCCTGCCCATCCCAGGCAATCCTATGAGGACGTGCTTTCCCTTACTTTCGAACTCTTTAAGAATCCTCATCTTAGTTACCATTTTATAGCCTCTACTTAAGTTATCCCTCAGGGAAGTTATAAAGCTCGGGCCGTACCTCACGTAGACACGCATGCATTACGTCTGCTCTCAAGGTATCTCTTCTGCGAGCTCGCAATTTCCTTGACTGCTTCCTCAGGGTTTACCGCCAGCGTTATGGCTCTGCCAACGACCTCAGCGTCAGCGCCTGAGCAGAGTCCCTCGCCGGGCTGCGCACCCATTCTCAGGATGCCTGATGCGAGGATCACGTACTTCTTGGTGAAGAAGTTTTTGAGGTCTTTAATGACTATGCTCTTGCTGGCTGGGACTATCAGCCCTGAGGCGTCCGCTAAGTTCAGGACACCCCTAACCAGAGGGTATGAGGGATCGAGCACCTCCCCAGCCCCTTCATGTGGTAGGGAGACCTGTAGGAAGAGGTCCATGTCCAAGCCCTTCACCTGAGCCGACAGGGACTCTAAAGCCCCCTTGTAGCCGACGAATGCGTGGGCCACCACCCCGTGGAAACCGACGCTGGAGACCTCGCTGACTGCAGGCCCCATGACCTCGGCTAGGTCGGCGAGCTTCAGATCCGCGATGAAGTAGTAGTCGTTCCTGTGTTTGCCGATTAAATTGCCTAAACCCTTGAGGCCGTATCTAAGCATGTAGGGCAACCCTATCTTAACGCCGGAGATGAAATCACGGACTTTGTTTAGAAACACATCAAGCACCACGATGTCTGGAGGCGGATAATTCACCGCCAGCACTATAGGTCTTCCACTGCCTCTCAGCATCCTGTGTGCGAGCCCCATCAGAACACCTAAAATAATACCGAGTGTGTTTAAAAATAGAGTTCATCACCTTAAGCCTCGCCACGTGCGCTAAAGCCACCCTGCTAGATTTACCCCGCCATTCAAGTTCAGTGATTCTCAAGCGAGTGAAGAAGTGTCGCACCCTTACTGCTTAGCTTGACTCTAACGTCCTTCCCATTGCCTTCCATGGCGATCAACCCCGTCTGCGCAAGCAGGTTCAGATCGTTCTCGAGGTCTTTCGAATACGGGCCGAAGGAGTAATTCACGAAGCTGTAGCCCAGCTTGACCCCCTTCTCGCTCTGCATCACGTAGATCGCCTTATGCAGCTCCAACACGCTGTTAAACTCTTTATACCTACCCACAATCTTCAGGAGCTTCATAAGCGGTAGTTCGTTCCGCATACGTATCTCCGGTATTACTCCTTAAAGCTTGAGAACCGTATAAAAGACCTAACCTCTAATCTCTATCTGAAGCAATTTAAGGACGCAAGCTGATCTAAGAAGTTCCAAGCGCTTACTAAGGCTGAAGCCCGTACCTCCTGAATATTTCGTGAAGTCTTTCAGGGTTTTTGGAGTAGAATCTGAGCTTAACCACCGACTTGCCGCTGCTCGTCTGGACTAGATCTACGAACATCCTCTTAGTGTTGACCTCTACCTTGTACTTACTCTCGCCGAAGGGGAACTTGAGAGCGATCCCAGTGCCCAGCACGCCCTTATCATATACCTCGTACTCGGACACTACCTGAACCATCACTCTGACGGATCTTCTGCTCATCAAGTTCACGGCCTGGACTAAGGCGAAGGGGACTTCATAACCAATCAGGTAAGCTAGGAATCTGTACTCGCTTACCTCAACTATGGTTAGAGCGTTGATGAACTGGAAGTACGCCCAATACCATATGAAGAAGACCGGGAGGATTGCCAGATTCAGCATTGAGAGCTTCAGCATGGGCTTCAGCTCAGCCACCAGTTCAGAGTCCTTACTCTGCAGCTCCATGACATCCGATCTAGAGGACTTCAAAAGTAGCCTGCCGCCCCTCACTTCCTCGGGCGATACCTTGCCCCCAACCCTCGATTTCCTAACGCTCCACGTGGTGAAGACCATGGCCGCTAGGAAGAACAGTATGAACGTGTACTGATAGTATTCAGGGTAGAACACGTTGACCGTGGCTAACGTAAGTATGAGGACTTGCGAGTACACCGTCGAAACCAGTAGCTGCTTCCTGCTCTGGACGTAAGCCATCACACACACCCCAAGGAAACTTAATTGCGCAGTAATAAATTACTTTGGTGGCAGCTGCTTGAGCGGACTTAACTTAATAGCCATGCTGGACAGACTGATCTCACAGTCTAAGGTGGTTGAGTCGGGTGAGAGCAAGTACGTTGTGAAGAGCTTTACCGGAGAGAAGTCCTCCCTCAAATGGCTTCCCGTAAGTGCCCTGCTAAGCCCCATCTACCCCTTCGCATATAGCCCGAAGGAGAGGCTCGAGAGGGAGTTGAGGTTCTTCAGCACGAGATGGGAGAGCTTCAGAACCCCGAGGATTATAGAGGTTGACGAGGAGAACTACACGGTTAAGAGGGAATACATATACGGAAGACCACTGAACATGAATCTAGACGCTCGGAAGCTGGGTCTAGCGGTAGGTGAGGTGCATAAGAAGGGATGGGCTTTAGGAGACACTAAACCAACTAACTTTCTAGTTGGTGATGATGACGTGCCCTGCATAATCGACGCCGAGCAAGCCATACCGGACGCAGAGAAACACCATATCGCATGGGATCTCTACCTGATCTTCCTAACCTCGAGTTATGTGTTCGTGAGTTCTACCAGAATGTTCGACGAGTTTATTAGGGAATTCATATCGAGTCACGGCAGGGAGTGCCGGTGTGCCGAGGTTTACAGTGAATTAATCAGTGCTAGATTCGGCGGGCTTCTCATACTCCTACCGCCCTCCCACCTATATAGACTTGTTAGCGCCGTCGAGAATATCACGCAAGACCTGCTATGATATGGACTAGAATTAGGTCCTGCCTGAGGAGTTCCAGGGAAAATAAAGTTGCTGTATTTCTTCAGGTGCCCTGCCGTCGACCCGCTGGCTGCACGACTCTACCGCTATCCCTTACTTTAGGAGGTTTATACACGGTGATGGTCACACCCTCGCTCGCCTTAGTTATCTTCACCTCTTGAATCACGTCCCTGTAACCGCAGGACTTACACTTAATTATGTACCTAGCCAGTTTATGTCCGTTAGCGAGCTCCGCCTCACCGTAGTACGTTATCCGGCTACCACATCTAGGGCACTTCACTCCGTCGGCACTGCTTAATAGCATCGCTGTTCACCCTTCTGTCACTACGCTGCTGTCCTCACTAACTATTCTAGTTTGAGTAAATAAGTTCATTTCATAAAAAGATTTAATATCTATGCTGGGGGTTGGTGTGAATTGTTATTGAATCTCCAGGCCGGCTCTTAAAGCTTTCATATTTGTCTCAAGCCATTTCTCAGAAACTATTTCTTTTAAAGTGCTCTCAACGTGCCTTACGTCCATAATGCCTGTCCTCGCGATCATGTGCCCTAATGCCACAATATTACTCACTCTGGAGGTGCCCACGGCCCTCTCAGCGATCTCATCATACGGTGCTGAGAATACTTTCTGCACTGCAGAGGGGAACTCCTTAACATATGTGGAGTTGAGGAAGACGTAAGCATCACTACTCAGCATCCTGGCGTACCTGTCTAGGCTGTAGGGGAACATGAATAGTGCTATACTCGCCCTAACAACTTTAACGAAGTCCACGCCTTCAGGGTTGTCCGTTATTATGAGATCAACACGCGACTCCCCACCCCTGGTCTCTGAGGCATAGGTCTCGGAGCCTGTGGCAAACAGGCCCGCGTACTTGGCCGCGGCCACCCCTAATATGCGTCCGAGAAGGAGGACCCCCTGACCGCCCCTCCCAACTATGAGTATCTCATGCTTCAAGTCTACCGCCTCCCAAGTATCTCTAAGTAGCTAGGGTTGTCACGCATTATATACTCGCCGAGAACGAACCCCTTCTCCCAGTCAAGCTCTGACTCCTCAACGTTGGGGTTCTGCTTGACTACGACCTTGCTCCTCAGCGTGTTGTAGAGAGTGACCGGATCTCTGAGTCCTATATGCCTCCCAAAGATTTCAGGACATGTTGACAGAACCTCGATGAATCTGAAGCCCTTCATTCCTAGGGCCCTGTACATGAACTGCTCTATAAGCGGCGGATGCGTCACTGACGCCCGAGCCACGTAGTTGGGGTTAAGCGATGAGATCAGCTTCACCGCGTTAAGCGGTGGCTCCGGGTTGCCGTAGGGGGTCGTGGTCGTGTAGAGTCCGCGCGGCGTTGTCGGCGCCATCTGACCTCCGGTCATGGCATAGACGAAGTTGGTGATCATCACTACTATCAGGTCCATGTTCCTCTTCGCCGCGTGGATTAAGTGGTTGCCGCCGATGCCGGCGATGTCTCCATCACCGCCTATGATTATCATCTCCAGCCCTGGCTTCGCGAGCTTAGCGCCAGTGGCGAAGGCTACAGCCCTCCCGTGCAGGGTGTGTGCAGCGTCGAAGTTGACGTAGAAGGAGGTTCTCGCAGAGCAGCCGATGCCTGTGACGAAGACTATATTCTCCCTCTTCAGTGAGCCCTCCCTAACCCTCCTGTCTATAGCTCTCATGATGCTTCCTAAGTTTATGCCGAGCCCGCAGCCAGGGCACCATATGTGGGGTAGTCTGTCAGTCCTCAAGTACTTGTCGAGTGGGTGATATCCCTTCACGGAGGAGCCCTCTACATCCATTCTCTAATCCCCTCCACTATATCATCAGGCGTCGGTACATCCAGGTTCAGGAGCGGGAGAGACAAGACCTCACCATTCTTCACTATTCTCTCGATATCGTAGACTACCTTCCCTACATTGTTCTCAGCTACGAACACCTTATCAGCATGCCTGCAGTACTCCCTAATCACCCCAACCTTCAGAGGCCACAGCGTCTTGAGTCTAAGCAGGCCTGCCTTGACGCCGGAGTTTCTGAGGGCCCTGACAGCAGCCAGGGCCGCCCTGGCGGTCGAGCCGTATGACACTACGATGTATTTTGAGTCGTTTATGTAGTAGCCCTCAACGTCGAAGACCTGGTCAATGCGGTTTAAGATCTTGTTGCAGAGCCTGTTGACGAGTCTGCGGTACGTGTTAACGTCTTGCTTGTAGTACCCGCGCTCATCATGCGTTAGGGACTCAACAATCACGTTATATCCCTCCCCGAAGCAGGCCATAGGCGGTATCAAGTCATCATCCGGTCTGTAAGGCAGATACTCGTCCGGCGGGACCGTAGGTTTCTTCCTGTTAACTACCTCAATCTCCCCCGGCTCCCTCAAAATCGCCGCCTCCCATAAATGAGCAATCACAGAATCGGAGAGCAGGACTACCGGCGTTCTTAAAGATTCGGAGATATTGAAAGCCTTCACGGTCATGTCGAAAGCCTCCTGAACAGACCACGGCGCAAGAACCGGGATCACGTAATCCCCGTGAGGTCCGTTCCTAACCTGAAGGACGTCGCTTTGAGATGATTTAGTGGGCACTCCCGTGGAGGGACCTGCCCTCATGACATTAACCACTACTAGCGGCGTCTCGGTGATGATGGCTAGGCCTAGCGCTTCAACCATGAGGGAGAAGCCCGGCCCCGAGGTGGCCGTCATGGATTTGACGCCTGCCCATGAGGCCCCGACCACAGCGTTAATCGAGGCTATCTCGTCCTCGAACTGCATCATGACGCCCCCTACCTCAGGGAGTTTCTCAGCTAGGTACTCCATGATGTCCGAGGCAGGGGTTATCGGGTATCCTGCGTAGAACCTCATCCCAGCGGCTATGGCTCCCTCGGCGATCGCCGTATTACCCGAGATAAAAACCCTCCTCATCTACCACTAACCTCCACAAAAATGGCGAAGTCGGGGCAGTTAAACTCGCAGAGCCTACATCCGATGCACTTGCCTATGTTGGCTGGCACTGGATACCTGAACCCATATTTGTTATACCTATCGCCTCTGACCAAGACCTTAGTCGGGCACACGCTGATGCATATGCCGCATTCCTTACACCTATTCGCAACAACGTTAATGCCGAACCTGCCGCCAGAAGACTTGATTAACTCCTCGGCCTGGCCAGGTAAACCGCATCACCCAAAATATACTGGGGACGCGTTTAAAAAGATCGCAAGGTTTAGGTGTTTTAAGATGTTTATTAGTTAGAATTTTAGAATATTATTCTCAGAACGAATTTAGGACTTCATTTCAGCGTACTGAATAATGCATGCTTATACGTAAAACTTAAGCAGCTCTCAAGTCCGCTGCGCGGGCACTGCACTAGTATGCACGCTGTATCAGGTCTTGAGACGTGCAATCGTTCTTCGAGTCCTTCGCTTAGTTAAACTAAGGTGCTGTAGTGAGAGCTACTCTAACGTTGCTTCCCTCAGGCACTATAAGCAACATACCATTCTCAAAGCTTATGTCGATCTCCTCAACACTGCCTACATTCAAGTATTTGAGGAGATTCCTTGCAAGGACTGTCATCATCAGCGAGATTTTAGCCACGCATTCAGGGTCTGAGACTCTAGTCGGCGCATTTACGACTGCGTCGATGAAGTTTCCCTTGTTGTCGACATCGATGACTAGACTGAGTCTCTCGATAACTCCCTCACTAAGGACTTCACCCCCCTCCGCCGACTCATCAACCTCGAACTCATGGATAGCGTTATACGTCAAATACCCCCTTAATGAACTAGGGATGTGGGGTCCTTATAAAGAGTTAGGCTCTTAGCAGGCTTGATGTCGGTGGTCCGGGGTTAGGCTTCATGACAGGGTTGGGTTTTGCGGGCCATTTCGACATGGTTTCGAACCCCGCGCTTCAAACCTCGCCTAACGTGAGGATTTCCTTGAGCACTCTCTTGAAGCTCATGGGCGGTGATGAGGGCTTCTGAAACTCTATAACTACGTATTTGACCCCGTTTACGCTCTCCTGCATTCTCTTACTTAATTCGTTTCTCACATTCTCTATCTCATCGACGCTGGTGCCTTCAGGCACCTCAACCTGAAGCATCACGAGGAACTCGCCGGGCCCCACGACCAGCGACTTCACATCGTTGACGTCAACGATCCTGGGATCTGAGAGGGCGATCTTAACGACCCTGCCCACGATGTTCTTCGGCGCCGCCCTACCCACCAACACCTCGAAATACCTGTAGCTCAGCAACGCTGAGGAAGACAGGAGAATCACCGACACCACTAAAGTGCCTAAGCCGTCGACGAACGGGCTTCCAAGTAAGAGGGACGTCAGAGCTGCTGAGCCGCCGACGCTATCAGCCAGGTTCTCAACCAGAGTTCCTTTCGCTGAGGGGTCGGCCGGGTTTCTCCTAAGCTCGATCAAGCTCCACAGTAGGATAGCTAGATCCAGCGTGAGGGCGGTAGCTAAAGACGCTATGGACGTAGTGGTTGAGATCACCTCCCCCCCAGCCACCAGCTGTTGAACGCCTGAGAAGGAGGTTACGGCGAAGAGGAAGCCCCCGATAAGTGCTGACACTATCAGTCCGAAGACGTACACAGCCCTGCCTAAGCCGAAGGGGTACCTGGTTGAAGGCCTCCTCCTCGACATCAGTAGCCCGAGAACTAGGAGTCCTGACCCTATCGTGTCGCCTAATGCATGAAGGAACTCAGCGTTGACGGCTGTGGACGCAGCGTTTAACATGCTAACAGTCTTCAGTAGGAGTGATATCAAGTTCAACGTGAATGACGCGTGTGCAGCCCTCATCTCAGTCAGCACGTCACTAAGATTAATAAGTGGGTGAGCCCCTATAAGCGTTGCGCTCTTTTGAAATCACGCAATAAACCATAGATCCTCGACAGGTCCAGTGAAGCCGTACTCACGGGCTAGTCTAAACGCCCTCTCCATCTCCTCGCCACTGACGTGTCTACCTAACTCACCCCACTTTTTAACGTCTCTGAGAACCACATACTCTGGTCGGTATTGATCCATTATGTTCACTAAAGCCCTCCTCACGTTCTCGGCCGCCCACTTAAGTACGTTACCAGTACAGCACTTAACGTGGTTGGGCAACACGAGGTGCCTTATTATGAGATCCCCGGAGTCGTGAGCCACTTTAATATTTCTAGTCACCACCTCAAAGTAGTTCTTGGCTAAGGAGAGCTTCAACGCACACTCGCTGTTCCCGTATTTGAGATCCGGTAGCCAGATGTCTATAACGTCCGCTATGAGCCCCATGGATTCCTCGCTTAAGTACATGTTGCTGTTCCACAGTTGAGGGACTTTAGCCGTCAGGAATTTAAGGGAGGACAATATTACTGGGATGTTTGGCGTCGGCTCGCCGCCAACGTGATTTATGTTCTTCGCCCCGCTGGTGGCTAGCCAGGTCTGTATGTCAGCGAGCTCCTCGGGGCCGCGTTCCTCGGCCGGGAGGCCTTCACGCTGGCTTATGCCCCAGTTCTGGCAGTACACACATCTGAAGTTACAGCCTACGTAGAACACAGTGCCTGACGGGACTAGCGGTGCTTCCTCCCCCATGTGATGGAAGAATGTATCCACGAAGCCGTTGAGTCCCGTGACTCTACAATAACCCATCCGACCCTCCGCTCTAAGAGCGCCGCAACGCCATTCGCAGAGCTTGCAGGGGCTTGCAAGCCTCCGCGCCAACTCAACCTTCAGGTCCAGGAATGTAACCCCACTAACGCCCTTGAGACTCACGTAGCTCCAAGGCCTGCCCGACTCCCTGACCTCACTCCAGAGTTTAACGAACTCCTGACGCAGTTTAGCATGCACACTTAACAATTCCTCAGTAACTACGTTAGCGAGCTCCTCCCCCCTGAATGGTGCGGGCATATTCTTAACTATGATGTACTTGGGGGGTGCTTCACCACGCATTACGGAGTAGTACCATGATAGCCTCTCCCTAACCCTACTGTCCCCCCACACCCTGACGGAGTCTGGCCTAACCAGCCCTGCGTATCTAGTGTAATCTAACATACGGGCCTCAATATGTTAAGCTCTTCCGTAACTAATAAGAATCTCGCTGCGCAGGGACTACTAAGGTTGCAAACCCGGGCCCCTCCCCTCCAACTCTTTGAAGGAGTGGAAGGGAGCTGCTATAGGTGCCCTCTTATGCGCTGTCCTCCGGTGGAGTTGTAACACCCTCTCAACCACGCTTTGGGGTATCCCGGACGCCTTAGGTATGTCCTCAGGCCTGAGTCCCTCGTCAAACAGCCTGTAGAGCACCTCATCAATTTCGTCGTAAGTCAGGCCCAGCTCGCCCTCAGCCGTATGTCCGGGCCACAGGTCAGGCGATGGGGGTCTGGCAACCACCTCCGACGGCAGGTTAAGGTGCTTAGCGAACTCCCTCACTTGAGTCTTGTAGAGTCCTATGAGAGGATGTACGTCGCCTGCCCCATCACCCCACTTAGTGAAGAAACCTATCAACCACTCCGACCTATCGCTAGTCCCGACGACCAGCATGTTCTCCCTGTTAGCTATGGCGTACAGAATCACCATCCTGGCCCTAGCCTTCACGTTACCTCTAACCAACCTCTCGGGGGATCCGTAGCTTATCCCTAATGGCTTGAGGAAGGACGTGACGACCTCAGTGAGGTCTATTATTCTCATATCTAGACTCAAGCCGTTAGCCACCTTATTAGCTATCAGCGTTGATGCGGGGTCGCTCTCACTGTCAGGCATGTGCACCACGGTGACGGACGAAGGGCCTAAAGCCCTTGCAGAGATGGCTGCACACACCGACGAGTCACCACCCCCCGAGAGTCCTATAACCACCCCCGAAGCGCCGGCCTCCCTGACTCTACCTCTGATGAAGTCCTTAATGACTTCCTCAGCTTTCCGGAAGTCTAGCCTCAGGTGTGGCGGTAACATCTAACCACCAAGATTATAGGGGGCTCTCAAATTTAAGGAGGGGTATATCAACGTCAAGGTCTATCTATGAAAACCTGATCCCCAAACAATTAATTCCCTTCAGCGAACTACTTTAGTGGGTGTTCAGTTGGGTAGGGTCGTGGCCTCGTCTCCAGGTAAGATAACGCTCTTCGGGGAGCACGCGGTGGTGTATGGATACCCGGCGATAGTGGTGGCTATTGACCGGAAGGTCTACGTCACTGCGGAGGCCAGGGGTGACGACAGCGTAAGGATAAACGCTCAAGACCTCAGAACCCCGGGCGTCATCGTCTCCATGAGTAACGGGGAGATTCAAGTCACCACGGACTACGGCAAGACCCTGTCGGCTATAGGGTATTTGAGCAAGGCGATAGAGCTGACTGCTGAGTTCCTCGGGGTTAGGAGGGGGGTTAACCTGGAAGTCAGGTCCGAGATGCCTGTAGGCGCGGGCCTCGGAACGTCGGCCGCCGTCTCTGTGGCTACGATAGCAGCTTACAGTAGTTGCTTAGGTTATGAGTTGAGTAAGGAGGACATAGCACGACTAGGTTGGGAGGTCGAGAAGAACGTTCAGGGTCTTGCCTCCCCGATGGACACATCCATAGCCACCTTCGGAGGGGTTCTGAAGATATGGTTTGAAGGAAATGCGATACACAGGGTACCCATCAACGTGGGCGGTGATCCTACTTTCGTGATAGCGTACGTCGAGAGGGAGAGAAGCACTAGGGACATGGTGCTGTGGGTTAAGAACCTCAGGGACAGGCATCCAGACCTGGTGAACGGGATACTTGAGCACATAGGTAAGGTCACGCTCGAGGCTGAGAAAGCCTTGCCGGCTGGAGATCTCGCCGAGGTGGGCATACTCATGAACATAAACCACGGCCTTCTAGATGCTTTAGGGGTTTCTACGAGGAGGTTAAACGAGGTCATCTACATTGCTAGGGTGGCCGGCGCTTTAGGATCCAAACTGACTGGAGGAGGTGGTGGTGGGGCTTCAGTAGCGTTGACGCGGCCGGACAGCGCTGAGACGCTGACCAACGTGCTTAAGCTCATCACGCCGCAGGTGTTTAAAGCGGAGATAAATGCTGAGGGCGTTACTGTAGAGCGTCTTCAGAGCTGACCGCCCGCTTAGGGGTGGCTCTCAGTAGAAGCTGCGGACCTCCCTGCCTGACAGCATGCTCGTAGCTACCTCTCTGACCTCATTCGCGTACTTCACGTGCTTGTCCCTAATGTAGATCCTGAGGAACGCTAGCTCGGCAGGCATGGAGCCTGCGAGCGTTTCCCTGACGGGCTTCGCCTCTATACTGCCCTCCTCATTCTCTATCAGAACCTCGGCCTCCTCAAACATGGGGTTGGTGGGGAGCTTGGGCGTGTCCACGAATATGATGTTTTCCCCGTCAACTATCTCCGGATGCATGCTCCTTAACCTACTCTCTATGCTCCTCTTGATGACGTCCTTACTCATTGTGAGGAATCCTTTGAATGTCTGGTCTATCGGGAGGACTGCCTGGTAAACGTTCTTGTAGGGGACCACCCTATTCAGCAGGTACCTACTCTCATCGAGAGCCCTGACGCTCGGGTTTGAGAGGACGTACTCATCGTCAAGCTCAACGTACTTGTTTACGTCGTCCATTATCCCGCTATAGTTGAGTATGTTATCAGCCTTAATCAGCATCTCCCCGGCGATTTTGTCGAAGGCTCGGACGGTCTTATGGTAGTACACGGTCTTAAACATGAAGATCCTTGCTATGAGCAGATGGTCTAGAACGTCCTTAGCCTTGTACTCCAGAACTATCCTGTCCTTGACAGGCTTCGAGTGGTATGCCAGCCTTTCCCAATCAAGTCCGAAGCCGTAGTTAGCGCCGGTGAAGTACGAGTCCCGAAGGAGGTAATCAACTATGTCGGCGCTGTAGGCCCCCTTAATTATGTAGTAGAGCGTCCTCTCTGAAACCCCTTCCCCTATGCTGGATGTGAGGGGCCATGAATCCAGGGAAGGCGCTTCAATAAGCCTCGCCATGACCTCGGCGGAGAGCCCCAGCTCCTTCTCTATATAGTCGTCGAAGCACTTGGACACCTCTGGATGCTCCCTCACTATCTTGCCGCCTAGAACCTCGTGGTTCACGCCATAGTTGACTAGCACGTGGTCTTCGAAGGTATGCGAGAATGGACCGTGCCCTACATCATGCAGTAAGCCGAGGAGACGTGCGATGTACTTCAGTCTGCTCAGCTCCGAGAAATTCAGCCCAAGCTTGGAGTAGGTGTACTCAGCAAGCACTCCAGCCACATACATGGAGCCTAGGGAGTGGGAGAACCTCGTGTGGACGGCCCCCGGATACACGAGATGCGATGTGCTCAACTGCTTGAGCCTCCGCAACCTCTGCATGGGCGAGGACGAGACCAGGCATATTTCGTGTCTAGCCAGCCTTAAATATCCGTGCACCGGATCCTTAATCTGAATCAATTCCTTATCCAGGTCCTCACACCCGCTATCTCTATCTCGTTCCGCCATTAATATGTTAGCATGCAGTCAGCCTTCTATTTTAAGGTCCATACGTAAATTTCTTTTAGTGATGGGATTGAGCTCAAGTGTGGTGGTGACTCACGGGGATTGTGACGGGGTTATCTCTGCATACCTCTACATAAAGCACTTCATGAAGGACATGTGGCCTTCGCGGATTACTGTAGTCTTCACCCAACCTTGGAGGGCCAACCTAGACCTGATGAGGGGCTTGCACGAGGGGGTTGGCGAGCTGATTCTCCTTGACCTAGCGCTCAACAACGAGCTCGTCAATGAGATAGTTAAGGCAAGCAGTAGTTTGAGGAGGGTGACGGTAGTGGATCATCACGTGAGTTCCCTCGAGTTCGTCAAGCGGGTTTCAGAACTTGCATCAAGCAATGTTAAGGTGGTGTGTGAACGGACTCAGTCATGTCCGAAACTCATAATGAACTCCCTGAGGATCTCGCCTAACCCGTACGAAAGGATGCTCGTTGATGTGGCGGACGTGTGTGAGGGCGGTGAAGCGTCGTCGCTGGACGTAGCTAGGCTGGCCGACATAATAAAGCTCTCCATAGCCAGGGATCCGGGCGACTACGACTTCATGAACTACCTCCTCAATTTATTCATGAGGAATAAAGACGTTGAGTCCGACGACGTTGTGGGCAGGAGGTATAGGACTGCTAAGTTCCTCCTGGGCAGGTTGCTTAAGCTGATGAGCGAGAATGCACTCTCGTACAGGAATGTGGTGAAGATATCGACACTTACGCTCCCTGAGTCAAGGATCTTCGCCGGTCTGCTCGGGATAGGCACCACAGAGCTGGCGAGGATGTATAAGTCTGACATCGTCCTCGTTAGGAGGGAGGAGGACAAGGTTGTTGTGACTGTGAGGACGCTGAACGAAAAAGCGCTCAAACTGTGCGAGGGGATAGCCCGCCTCGGTAAGGGCAGGTTCGGCGGTCACGCTGAAGCGGCCTCAACAACCCTACCTGGACTGAACCTCCAGGAGGTAACAGACCTTATAGTTGGTGCTGTAGGCAATGTCAGGGAGGATACTCAGCAGGGGAAGCGTAACTCCTGAAGAGCTCGGCAACTTAATTAAGAAGTGGTTCAAACGCTCAACGATAGTGGTGGTAGCAGAGTGTGAGATAACCTACGTGGGCAGGGCCTCATCCAGAGCTAGTAATTCATGGAGGCTCATCCTGATTAAGGAGGACAGCACGGTCCTCATTCACGAACCTACCGGCAGGGAACCCATTAACTGGCAACCCAACTCATACGTAACCGCTGAGCTCAGGGGCGACACCCTAGTAGTTAGGGCGATCAGAACGAGACCGCGTGAGGAACTCACCATATCTTTAAAGGGACCCTGCGAAGTCATCGTAGCTAAGTTAGGTGTTGGGAGGTACGTCATTTCCGGGACCGAACGTGACGTGATAGAGTATCTGGCGCGTAGCCCAGGGCTGATCGAGGAAGGTGCTGAGTTAGTGTCGAGGGAGGTTATGACGCCACACGGGCGGGTGGATCTAGTCCTCCGCGATAGGGGCGGCGGGTTGTTGGTGGTGGAGGTCAAGAGGGGTGCGGCGGACATCGAAGCAGTCTACCAGTTAAAGAGGTACGTGGAGTATTATGCGTCTCTGGGAGTGGTTAACGTGAGGGGGGTTTTAGTGGCTCAATCCCTAACGCCGAACGCTCAGAAGCTGGCGCGTGATTTAGGCTTCACATATAGATGTGTTAGGGTGAATGGTAGTGAAGCCGTCGCTGAGTAGGTACGTTGACTCACACATACATCTCAACGAATACGGTGAGGTGGAGCGGCTGAACTACTGCGGTAGGGAGGACCTGGAGTTGATCGCCGTCTCCGAAGACCTGAAATCCTCGCTGACCAACCTTACATTGATGAGGGAGTGTCGTAACGTAAGGGCGGCTGTGGGGGTGCATCCGTGGCTAGTTGATAAGGTCAGCGGGGAGGACTTCTCTGAAGTCCTTCGACTGATTAACGAGGCTGAGTTCATAGGTGAGGTGGGTCTGGACAAGAGGTTCGTGCCAGACACGTTGGAATCTCAGATGAGGGTGTTTACAGAGTTCGTGAGGAAGGCTGAAGAGAGTGGGAAGGGATTACTACTTCACGCCGCAGGAGCCTGGAGGGAGGTGCTCGACGTAGTCACCAAGGCCTCCGTTAGCGTGGCTGTAATGCACTGGTACACAGGACCCACTGAACTCATAACTAAAATCAGGGAACATGGGTACTACATAGGCGTTAACGCCGCCTTGATAAGGCAGCCTAAAGCGAGGGAGGTGGTCAGGCAGACACCCCTCGACACGATACTGACAGAGTCCGACGGACCTTACGAGTACAGGGGTCTCAGACTAGGCCCTGACCTCATTCAAATCCTGGTGAAGGAGATAGCGGTGATTAAGGGTTTAAGGCCTGAGGAGGTCGTTGATGAAGTATATAATAACTACCTGGAGTTGATACGTAGAGTCAAGTAGGGTGTATTCGGTTGGGCTGCGTTAAGGTAGGCGTAGTCGGCGTAGGGTCCTGGGGTAAGAATATTGTTAGGGCATTGAAGGAGCTGGAGAGCGAGGGTTTGGTCAAGCTGGTCGGCGTTGCTGACGCTAACCCTGATCTAGCGGCTGACGTGGCTAGAGCGCACGGCGTGACGGAGTACGTTAGGACTGTTGGGGATCTGGTTCGGCTGGGTGTGGAGGCAGTAGCCATCTCAGTGCCTATAGACAGGCTTTTCCACGTGGCTAAAGATGCGCTGAGCCTGGGTCTACACACCTTCATAGAAAAACCCGTGTCAACAAGCAGCGATGAGGTGAGGGAGCTGATGAGGATTGCTGAGAACGCGTCATTAATCGCCCAGCCAGGGTTCATAGTTAGGTATGATCCCGTCAGCAATGTTTTGAAGGACTTCCTTACACAGCGCAGGGTCAAGTACGCGATTCTCAAGAGGCTGTCGGCGAGACCCACCCACCGGAGGGGGCATTCAATAACGCTGGACTTAATGATACACGACATCGACCTAGCGCTTAACCTGGTGGGGGTTCAGGAGGTTAGGGTGTTGAGTGCGGTGGGGTTCAAGATGGAGTTTGGGATCCCTCAGGAGGTCCATGCCTTACTCACCCTAGGCAAAACTCTTGTGTATCTAGTGACGGACGGAACACTGCCGGTTAAGGTCAGGGTCGCCGAGATAGTTACTGAGGATTCTTACTGCGAGGTCTCATACACCGACTCAACCGTGCTTGTCAGAAGCGGTGAGGGGAGTTATGTGAGGAGGGCGTCCGGTGAGGAACCGCTTAAGGCCGAGCTAAGGGATTTCGTGAGGTCGGTGGAGGGGGTTAGATCCCCGCGCGCTCCGACACTGCAGGATGCCCTGAGAGCACTCACGGTGGTTGAGCTTATTAACGAAAAACTCAACAGGGTTTAGCCCTTCCTCTCAAGGAACTCCGCCACCAACTCACTTATGGTCGGTCCCTCAAGTACTTTGAGTTCCCACGTAACCTTAACAACGGGCTTGTCTATCCTTACCAGCCTAGTTATGTCTGCTGGGGTTCCCAGAACCACTACATCAGCTGGCGTCCTCCTTATGGTCTCCTCCAGATCCCTCAGCTGCTCAGCAGTGTATCCGGTGGAGGGAAGCACCTCCTTCATGTGCGGGTACTCCTCATACAGGCTCTTAAGAACACCTACAGCGTATGGCCTGGGATCTACGACCTCAGAGGCGCCGTACTTCCTAGCGGCCACGTACCCAGCGCCGTAGGGGACCCCTCCATGCGTTACTGTGGGCGAGTCCTCAACGACTAAAACCTTCTTTCCCTCGACTAGGCTCGGGTCGGTTACTGAGACCTCCATGTCGGCCAGGCATATCCTAGCCCCCGGGTTGACTCTCCTGACGTTGCTGACCACCTTCTTGACGGACTCCTCGCTTGCCTGGCCAACCTTATTAACGACTACAGCGTCAGCCATCCTGACGTTCACTTCACCGGGATATGAACCGATCTCGTGGCCCGGTCTCATGGCGTCCGCAACTGTTATCATGTAGTCAAATCTGTAGAACGGGAAGTCGTTGTTACCCCCGTCCCACAGGATGACATCTCCCATGCCCTCAGCTACTGTGAGCACCTTGCCGTAGTCAACTCCAGCCAGTATTGGAAGCCCTAGTCTAAGGTATTGCTCATACTCCTCCCTCTCCTCCACCGTGACCTTCCATCTCTCAAGGTCCTCGAACGTTTTGAAGACCTGCACCGCCATCTCCCTCAAATCCCCGTACGCCATCGGATGACGTATTGGGACAGGCTTAACCCCCTTCTTGAGGAGCTCCTTCACGACCGCTCTCGAGACGGTTGACTTACCGGCTCCAGTCCTCACCGCCGTCACCGCCATCACCGGCCTGTGTGAGGTCAGCATGGTCTCCCTGGGGGAGAGGAGTCTGAAGCTGGCCCCACTGGACAGAGCTGTGGAGGCGATCCTCCCCACATCCTCGTATCTGAGGTCGCTGTATGACAGCACCACCTCATCCACGTGGAGCTCCCTAATAACGTCCCCCAGCTCAGCCTCAGGCACTATAGGTATTCCGTCTGGATAGAGGGAACCCGCCAACTCTGCCGGGTACCTCCTCCTTTCAACACCGGGTATCTGAGCCGCCGTAAATGCGACGACCTCGTAGTCGGGGTTGTCCCTATAGAACACGTTGAAGTTGTGGAAGTCCCTGCCCCCCGCACCGACTATGACTACTCTAGTCCTCCTGACCAAAGGGAACACCTCATGTATATAGTTTGTATCAATGCTTAAAAAATTTTAGACGAGTTTCATGAAATTATTCAGCCACCACATAAAGGGGGATCACGACGTTAACGCTTATTAGAATGTCCGCAGTCCTTAACATGTTGCTAGTGTGGTGGGCCGTCGTGAGGTTAGGTAAGCTCATGAGGGTGGTTGAGGAGTTCAGTCTGGACGCTGTTCTGGTGACTTACGAATGGAACGTATTCTACTATCTAGGCGTGCCGAGGTCTGGAGGTGTTTTCCTCCTTTACGAGAGGGATGGGTCTGCGAGGGTGCTAACGCCGGCGCTGGATTACTATAGAGTCTCCGACGCCGTTAAAGGTTCCCTGGAGGTGATGCCTTACGCGACTTACGAGTTGCCTGGATTTCCTAAACTGCTTAAGGGCAGGCTCTCTGACTGGCTCGTCAGGTACTTCTCGGATTCAGGGTTTGCAAGAATAGGTCTTGACTTAAGCTACCCAACACAACTCGCGTTTGAGTTGAGTGAGAGGCTGAGGGATCGTATTAAGGTGGAGAACGTGGGGTCAGCTATAGCCCTTCAGAGATCGATTAAGGAAGGAGATGAGGTCGAGTTCATGAGGCAGGCACTGAACATAGCTGAGAGGAGCTTCGTCAAACTCCTGGCAGAGGGGATTGAAGGGCTGAGTGAGAGTCAGGTTGCCGCGAAGCTGGACAGCTTCATGAGGTTGGAGGGGGCTGAATCCATACCGTTCGAGACTATAGTTGCGTCAGGACCTAACTCCGCGTACCCACATGCGTTCCCGACCGGCAGAACCATCGGTAAGGAAGTCGTAACCATTGACTTCGGCGCTAGGTATGGCGGCTACTGCTCCGACACCACCAGAACGCTGGCCGTGGGTGGTTCAAGTCCCGAGGTGATGAAGGTTGTAGAGGGGGTGAGTGAGGCTTTAACGGCTGCATCTGACCTAATCAGCGATGGCGTGAAAGCCAGCGAGCCTGACTCCGTCGCTAGGGAGGTGCTAAGGAAGCATGGCTTGGAGCAGTACTTCATACACTCGCTAGGTCATGGGGTGGGCTTGGAGGTTCATGAGAGGCCCAGGCTAGCTCAAGGAGTCGATGACGTGTTGATGGAGGGGATGATCATCACTGTGGAGCCCGGCACCTACATGCCGGACAGTTTCGGCGTTAGGCTAGAGAACATGGTCTTAGTGAAGAAGAGAGGATGTGAATTCCTAAACAGGCTACCGATCATAATTGCTTAGGGACGTGGAGCGGCCTCCCTAGAGCATTTGATACGGCCTCGCTGAAAAGCTCTGAATATGTTGGGTGTGTTATGATTGCCTTCCTCAACGATTGGAGTGTAAGGTGCTGACTGATAGCCAGTGAGAAGAGATGTATTACGTCAGCGGCTCCGTTACCAACTATAGCGACTCCCAGAATCTTGGCAGCGTTCTTATCCAGTACGAGTTTGACGAAGCCGTCGGGGGTTGATTTAACTGAAGTGGAGTCCCTTCCGAGCACCGTATAGGGCAGTTTCACGACCCTGTAATTCACGCCGGCGTTGGCGGCCTGAACCTCGCTCAACCCCACAAACCCTACCTCCGGGTGCGTGTATATGACCATTGGTATGGGCCCCCTGGGGAGAGGTTCCTCAACCCCTGCAATAGCTTCGGCCGCTATCATGCCTTCCCTGAAGGCCTTATGAGCTAGGAGTGGGGGGCCTGTAATGTCGCCGGCAGCATATATATTGGGCACGGTCGTCCTCATCAGGTCGTTTACGAGCACGACACCCCTGTCATCTAGCTCAACCCCCGCCTCGGCCAGCCCCAGGTTTTTTGTATTGTAACTTCTGCCAGCCGCTATGAGCACCTTCTCCGCACGCACTTCAGTAGTCCCCCTATCGTTCGAGATCCTGACCACGACTTCATTATCTAGGTGTCCGCTGAACTGCGCTTTGGACGAAGTATATATTTTGACACCGGACTTCACAAGGTACTTAGACACGACGTCGCTGACGTCGCTATCGACCTCTGGAAGTATCTTACCCATGATCTCGACCAGGTGTACCTCCACACCTAGTTGCGCCAGGGCCTCAGAGATCTCGCAACCTATCGCCCCAGCCCCCACTATCACTATCGAGTTAGGGAGCGAGTCCAGCTCGAAGAAGTGTCTGTTATGTATTACCCTCACGCCGTCGAAACTGAAGGTCGACACGGTCTTAGGCTCGGTCCCCGTTGCCAGGATGATGTTGCTTGCCTCAACCTCCATAGTCCCCGCGTCCCCTACTTTGACTGTGTGGACATCCTTAAGCCTCCCAACCCCTTCAATGACCTCCACCTCGCTGAGGAGGTATTTGACGCCCTCCCTGGCCTTAACCACAGCCCTTGAGACATGCCTCAACACCCTACCCCTATCGATGCCTTCCACCCTCACTGTGATGCCGTGCCTGTTTAAGGTCTTAACGCTACCTAAGGCGTTGCCCAACTCTATCAGTGCTTTAGAGGGTATGCAACCCCAGTTGCTACACTCACCGCCTAAGTACCTCCGCTCGACGAGCGCAACCCTTAGCCCTTGCTGGACGGCCGTCACAGCTGCCACGTAGCCAGCAGGCCCCCCGCCGATGACCGCCACGTCGTACCTCAAGCCCATCGACCGAAGAATTAGTGGACGTAATCCTAAAAATACTTTCAACTAGGACTAACGCATTATCCACTTATATTCCCTGTACCCAATACATATCTCTCATTGGGGATCCTGCTGTGGAGCCGGTCAGCGTCTTAGGCCTGAACGCCTCCCCGAGGAAGTATGGAAACACGTATAAACTGCTTGAGGTAGCGCTTGAGACGGCGTCCATCTACGGGGCCGAGACGAAACTCATACACATATATGACTACGACATAAGGCCTTGCGAGGGTTGCCTGAGCGACGAGCAACTTGCCTGCAGACCACCCTGCATTAATGACGGTAGCTGGGCTCTCCTTAAGGAAATACTGAACAGCGATGCCCTCATCGTGGCGACGCCCGTGTTCTGGTACGGTCCTTCAGGACACCTGAAGAACTTGATAGATAAGTTAACAGTGTTCGAGAACATGATATTCATAGATGGTAAGTCATGGGTTGAGGGTAAGGTGGCTGGTTTCATAGCCGTAGGGGCTGAGGCCGGTGCGGCAATGACGATCGCGTACCTCATGTCAGTCTTTAACTCCTTCGGGTACCTAATACCGCCTTGGGCGTTAGCCTACTACCAAGGAACTGATGACGTGCTTAAGAGCAGGGAGGCGGTGATGGACGCAGCCAACATAGGTAAGATAGTCGTTGAGGCTGCAGAGCTGGTTAGGGGGAGGCCTTCGATCAAGTGGTACGACCCTCAAATACAGGAGGTCTTGGCAGGAATGAACGTGCTGACGAAGGTCGCTGACAAGGCTAGGAGGCTTAAGGATGTAACCACCTCCAAGAGGGCTGAGTTCATAGGAAGGTTGCTGGAGACCGACGCAAACAGGTATAGAGACAGCGACCCAGGCTAGATACAGTCGTTTGGAGGAGGTGTGAGGCCCGCCACGCCGACTATTGAACGCGCCTCAGGCCGGGCCTCGGATTCACGGGTTGCGATTATTAAAAGCTTCCTGGCTAATCTTCTTGGGTGTAAATGATGAAGTTAATATATCTAGTTCTCGACGGAGTCGCTGACAGGCTAGCCGACCCCAAGAGCTCGTTAACCCTGGCCAGGAAGCCATACCTAGACCTACTCGCGAGAGCCGGTGTTTGCGGTTTAGTGTACAGTGTAGGTGCGGGGATAGCTCCGGAGTCCGATGCTGCGGTCATGAGCATACTCGGCTATGACCCGCACACCCACTATACAGGCAGAGGCCCTGTCGAGGCGGTTGGCGCTGGGATCCCGTTCCTTGAGGGTCGTGAGGTGGCTTTTAGAGCTAACTTCGCCACCGTGGACCCTCTCAGCAGGAAGTTGGTCGATAGGAGGGTTGGGAGGTCGCTGAGTACTGAGGAGGCACGCGAGCTCGCCGAATCACTTGACGGGATGAGGTTGAGTAAGTATGGCGGTTACGTTAAGGTTAAGGCGACTGTAGGACATAGGGCGGTCGTTGTTTTAGGCAGTGAGGAACTCTCCCTCAGCGATGAAGTGGAGAACACGGACCCCGCCTACAGGAAGGTGGGTAGCATATCGGTGGCGGAGAAAGTTTTCACGCCGTACGTCAGGGAATCCTCACCGCTAAGCACCAGCCTGAACGCCCGCGTCGCCGCAGAACTGATCAACGAATTCACAGTCAAGGCCGTTGAAGTGTTGGATAAGCATCCGGTCAACAGTAGGAGAGAGAGGAAGGGGCTCCTTAAGGCTAACGTGATACTGTTGAGGGATGCGGGCTCAAGACTCCCCCGACTAACCCCTATAAATCAGCTGTATGGACTCACGTTCGGCTCTATAACGGAGATGCCCGTGGAGAACGGGATAGCGAGACTTGCCGGGATGCGTTCTATAGAGATGCCGCCGCCAACCCAGGATAAGGCCTCCGACTATTCGCTGAGGCTGGAAGCCACTTTCAAATTACTCGGTGAGGTAGACGTAGTCTACGTTCATCTGAAAGGGCCTGACGAGCCCGGACACGACGGCGACTACCTTGGTAAGGTGAGGTCTATAGAGGATATAGATAAGCATTACGTTAAGGAGTTGATCGAGGGAGTGAACCTGGGTGAGACAGCCTTACTGGTGACGGCGGACCACGCCACACCGCCCTCCGTTAAAGCCCACACCGACGATCCAGTCCCCCTGCTACTCGTGGGCGGTGATGTGGCTCCCGATAGAGTTCTGAAGTTGTGCGAGAGCGAATGCCACGGGAAGGGAGGGCTAGGCCTGATAGACCATGGGTGGGAGGTACTGCCTAAAATCCTTAAGATTCTGGGTATAGGCACCCTGGGCCAGCCTCAGTAAGTGACCTCACCGGCAACGTCCTCGACGCGTTGCCAGCCCTGAGCGAAGACTCTCTCATACGATTTCTTAATATCCTCCTTAAGTAGGTGGACGTATATCTGAGTGGTTTTAACGTCTTTATGTCCTAAGAGGCTCTGCAACGCTAGAACATCCATACCTCTCCTCAGCGCTTCTGTGGCGAAGGTGTGTCTCAGGACGTGGGGTCTGACCTTGTCAACCCCTACGCCGGCCCTTGCTGCAAGCGTTTTCAGTCTCTTGTACAACCCGCTGTACGTTAGGTTAATCAGCCTCCCTCCCCCCCTCCTATATGATGTGAGGTAGACCTGCAGGGCCTCAGCACTCAGAGGGCCGAAGAAGACAACTCTCTCCTCACCGAACTTAGCGTGCCTAACCACTATCTCACGGTCTTTGAGGTTTAAGTCCTCCACGTTTATGGTGAGGAGCTCCTGCGCTCTGAGTCCGGTCTCATACAGCAACGCAACGACAACCCTGTCCAAAACATCTCTTGAGGCTTCAAGCATTCTGCGGACCTCCTCATCCTTAAGTGCGGTCACGTTCCTCCTCCCCCTAGGTCTAGCAACTGCGGGAATCCTGTCAGCCAGGCCCAGCCACTTAATGAATGCCCTCACGTAGAGTGAGTAATAGTGTAGCGTGACTTGAGCCTTCCTTCTATCGCTCGACCCCCTTGGTAGGCCCCTCCTCAACCTATCCAGTCTCCACCTGTTGTAGTCCTCAACGCTTAACTCCCTAGCGAGGTTCTTGCCCAAGAACTTGAGGAAATTCGTTATGCCATATCTGTAGGCGCGGACAGTCTTCGCCGAGGCTCCAGCGGCTTCAAGCTCTGTCAAGAACACTTCCAGCGCGTGCCAGACATCGCTCTCAAGGACGTCTCTAGAGGCGCCGGCTAAATCGAATCTGACCACACTCCCCCACAGTAGACCTCACACAGTCTTTCCTTAAAAAGAAGGACCCTTCAACTCCAGTCTTGATGCGTGCTACGTAACATATAATATGTACTACGATGGCGTTACGCCTGCGTCCGACGTCCGGTTGAAGCTCTTAAATGTAGACCTTACATATATCTAGGGTCGTGCCAGCCCTCTCCACCGATATGTCGAAGACCGCCTCTGAAACCGCCTCCATGGCCCTGCCGACCTCTATGAGCCTATCTATGAATTCCCTCAGCATCACGTAGCTCTTATCGAACTCCTTCTTCGGTTCCTCCTTCTCCTTAAGCGCTCTGAAGAGTAGTTCGTCATACTTCCTGATTAGCGTGTAGTACTCTGTGACCATGTTCAGGATTTCATTAGCTATGTAGAGATCTAGGGTCTTGAAGGTCCTGTCAATCCTGTCGACGGTCATGAGTAGGTAATCCAGGCTCTCCTTCAGTATGTTGGATTCGTGGGTTAGCAGCGGGAGCTGGTTCCTGCTCTCCAACTCCTTGAGTATCTGGGCCGTGATGCTCAGAGCGTCCGCAGCCTCCTCAAGCCCTTTCACGATACCTCTGTACTCAGGTATTAGTGAGGCCTTGATCCCCAGATGCTTAACCAGCGTTCTGTCGTTCTGGGCCTGGAGGATCTGCCTCACGGCCAGCGCGTGCAGTCTGTCGACCTCCTTCTCTATCTCGCTTATCTCGTCAAGCAGGTATGGCTTATTATCTATGACCGCTATCTGCAGATGCTGGATCATGAACTTAACGCGGTTGACAAGCCTGTTGAGCATGTTGATGGCGGAGTACTTGCTTGGATCGACCAGTATCTGCACGGAGACTTTATTCGGGGTGTGTTCAAGGATCTCAGCCCCCAAGAGCTCCTTAACCACGTCCCTGACGGTCCTCAAATGCGTTTCGGAGAGCACGCCATCCATAGCCTCCACAATCACTACATCAACCCCAAGTAGGTAGCCCGCGATTATGCTTCTCGCGAGCAGGGTCTCAGAGGAGCTCTTACTCACCTTTATCTGCAGAACCCTCTCCTCCTTCTTCTGCGCCATGTAGAGAGGCACGACCCTCAGTGTGCCGTCCTCCATCAAGTCGATGGCGACGCTGTCGCCAGGCGATAGCTTCATTGACTTAACCCAGCTTGCCGGCAGAGATACCATTAACGTTGACTTACCGAACTTCTGAATTCTCCTTATTTCAGGCACGCATCCACCCATAATAATATACGTTAAACATATTTATAATGTTTAGTGCTGTTTTAACATGTTACTTACTGTGGAGTGACTGCTTAAAATTCTGTCGTTTTAGATAATCACGGGGGCTCGCTGTCTGAGTATGATATGTGGGTTAGGAATCTCTTTAGTCTATATTGTGTATTTAGCGACGTCGCTTCAGAGACTTAGCGTGGAGCAGGGAGCGGGGAGAACCAGCTCAACACCCTCTAAACCCTCTAAGCTGAACCTAGGTGATTCCAAGTAGTAATGTATGGGGGCTATCCGCTTCGGGCTGGAGGCCTTGACGATCCTGCCTATCTCGGAGGTGGTGGTGTGCCCTAACGCGTTGGCCGCCTCCCCCATGTCCTCCGGGACTGAGAACTCGTGGATCAGCAACTCAGCCCCCCTAACCACCTCCGAGAAGTCGGGGTTCGGGGTGGTGTCCCCGCTGTATCCTATTTTAACGCTGCCCACCTCGAGCACGACGGATATCGCGGGGATAGAGTGTCTGGCTCTAACCCACTTAAGCAGCGTGTTGGGGTTAAGCCGCATGGAGCCCTCGTGAGGTATCTCAAGCATGAGCAGCTGTTGGAGTTTGTTCTCTATGTGCAGGGCTTTAAACAGCGCTCTGATGTCGTCCGCCGTTTCACTCAGCACCACCGTCTTCACGGGATGCTTCAGGTGTTGGGCTATCGTCGGCAATCCCAGCACGTGGTCGCCGTGGGAGTGCGTGACGATTATGTAGTCAAGCTCGCCGGCCTGGATGCCCGTGCACGTCCTCAACCTCTCCAGAGTGCCCTCACCAGCGTCCAGCAATACCTTAAGCTCTGGAGTAAGCACCAGGATTCCAGACTGACCGAAGTGAGGGTTCGAGAGCCAGCCACCGACCCCGAGAAACACCACATCAATCAAAACCCAGCACCCGACTAGGTTGCTCTAAAACATTATACGAGCCAAGAGATTTAAGCACTGCCTGAACTACGTTATCAGGTGGGGGACGTGAAGCTGAAGCCCGAGGCTTTAAGGAGGTACGTCATAGATAAATTCAGTGCGGCGGACCCTGACGTGGTTATGCAGGCGGGTGTGGGGGTTGACGCGGCCGCTGTCAAAGCTTGCGGTGAGACCCTCATCGCCGTGCACCCAGACCCCATATCAGGAGCTGTAAAACATCTGGGCACGCTCTCTATAGTGATACCGGCTAACGACGTCGCCATGGTCGGGGCCTACCCTAGATTCTTCACCTCAGTACTGCTACTCCCCGAGGGTTCCGGCGAGGACTTAGTTGACGAGATAACGAGTTCGATGGTGAGGGCGTTGAGCAGATATGGGGCGTCCATGGTCGGCGGCCACACAGAGTTCACGGACAGCGTCACCAGACCCGTAGTGGTTACGACGGCCTTCGGCATCCTCAAGGCAGGCAGTCTAGTCAGGATTGACGGGGTTAGGGAGGGTGATGTGATAGTGATGAGCAAGTACGCCGGGATTGAAGGAACTGCAGTCCTGGCCTCGGACTTCAGGCAGGTTTTGAAGCATAGGGGGGTGGGTGAGGAAGTGCTCGTCAAGGGTGAGGAGATGATCAACGATGTGAGCGTGGTTGAGGAGGCGAACCTCCTGAGCACGGAGGCCCTGGTTAACGCCATGCACGACCCGACGGAGGGAGGCATTCTGGGAGGGCTTGCTGAGATGGCTTACGCCTCCGGTAAACTCATTAGAGCCTACGCGGATAGGATCCCAGTGAGTCCTGTGACGGTTAGGGTGGCTGAAGTCCTCGGGATTGATCCGCTTAGGATGCTCTCCTCAGGGGCTCTACTCGCGTCGATTCCTAGAGAACGTGCGGAGGACGCCGTCGACCTGCTCGAGGGGATTGGCGTGAAAGCGTCTGTGATAGGTGAGGTCCTCCCTGGAGGCCGCGGCGCCCCACTCCTTGAGCTAGTTAGAGGGAGCTCCAGGGAGTTTATTTACGACCCATACATTGAGGACGAGGTAATGAAGCTATGGACTCTGATGAGGGGCTGAAGTGCCTTGTCAGAGGCGCTACGTTCAATGATTTAAGCGCTGTGATGAGGATAGAGAGGAGGTCCTTCCGGTACCCGTATCCGGAGACCGTCTTCCTCTCGACGCTGATCCTCCACCCTCAGCTGTTCCTAGTGATTGAGTGTGGTGAGGCTGTAGCCGGATACATAACCGGCTACATAACGAGCGAGGGATGTTGCCACATAGCCTCAGTGGCTGTGGATCCCTCACTACGGAGGAAGGGCCTCGGCCGCATGTTGCTCAAGACCTTCGAAGGCAGGTGCGTGGAGGCCGGCGCTGAGTATGTGTGGCTTGAGGTCTCCGTGTTTAACGATGATGCAATAAGGCTCTACAGGAAGCTGGGCTATGAGGTGGTGGACAGATTACCCAACTACTACCCTGACTCCGACGCGTATCTGATGCGTAAACTCCTTAAAACGCAGACCTCATAGCAGGTTGAGGACGTTCTTAACAGCGTCCTCGACCTCCGGCAGTGCGTAGATACGCACTATCTCCATGTATCTGGGCAGGGACCCCACTATCGAATCCTCGATCTCAGAGATCCTGAGCGATTTCGCCTCCCTTATGACCCTGGCCTCACCCTCCCTGGAGATTATCGGCACGGACTCGGTGTACGTTCTGAAGATGTAGGTGCCGAGACCCTTCAGGAGTAATGACCTGCTCACCCTATCCAACTTATCCATTTCAGATGATGTGATGCCGGCCCCCTGCTTGAAGCTTATGTGGTTGTACACGGCCCTGTAGCCCCTCCTATTAACGTAGGACTTGATGAGCCCGCGTAAAACGTCGCTCCCGAGCTTCCTGGCGAGAACCATGTCCATCACACCGCCTATTAGGAAGTCGTCCCATGCGGCGATGCTGCCGTCCCTAACGGCCCTCCTTATCCCCTCGAGGGATGTGAACGGCTCCAGCAGGCTCTTAACCTCCCTCTCACTCATCATCAACTCATATATTGAGGCAAGCAATAGTTGATAACCTGTTATAGTTTTATGGTAGTAGACCGACCTATACATGTGTAGTCTGGACACGTAGAATGACTCCACGGCGTGTATTGCTTTAGGCAACACCGCCACGTTACCGTCCCCATCCAGCGTCAGCGTCTGAATTATCCTCTCCAGATCTATCAGACCATACTTAACCCCTGTGTGGAGGGCGTCTCGAGGCAGGTAGTCGAGCCTGTCCACGTTCAGGTCACCGCCCAATATGTTGCTGAAGATCACGTTCTCATGCCCTCCCGTCACCACCTCAGCCACCTCACTCGGGGTTAGCCCGTAGCTCGACAGCGCCTCAGTGATGTGCGGCTCCTCAGTTATCATCATGTAGCTCAACTCCTCATGATTGACCCCGAAGCTGGTGTAGAACACGTACTCAAGCGCGTGGGAATAGGGTGTGTGGCCGATGTCGTGGAGCAACGCCGCAACCCTGAGTAGGTCCCTCTCATCCTTCCTGAGCAGTCCATCAGATATCAGCTTGTCCGCAACCTTCTCAGCCAGCCTCATAACACCTAGGGAGTGTGAGAACCTCGTGTGAACCGCCCCCGGGAACACGTACCAGGCTTGGGACAGTTGCTTTATCCTCCTCAACCTCTGCAGGGGAGGGGTGTCAACCAACTCCCTGGTGAGGTTGTCCAGAACTATGTATCCATGTATCTCGTCAAACACGTACTTCCTAGGTTGCGCGCTACTCAACATAATCCCCTAAGACCATTCCTCCCGACCTTATAATATTAAAAGGGTTTGGAGAGTATGGTGACTACCTGATCAGGAATACGGAGGTGTTAGAATTCACCACTATCGATAGCGCTACGGACCCCAGGTTCAGATCTGGGTTAAGGGTTCTGCCACGCGCCGTTATCAGGACTAGGTCGTAGTGCTCCTCAAACAGTTCCTCAATTATCGCCGTGGCGACGGAGGAGTCCGGGTAATTCGGCTTCCTAACCTTGATTCCAACGCTAACACCCCTCTTACCCGCTACCTCCGTTACCCTCCTCTTTATCTCGTCGACGTTAGGTGTTGACTGGCTCTCGACGATTAGAACCGTCAGTTTAGAGCCGTACCTCAACGCGAAGTCCAGCCCTACCTCAAGCGCTTTATAACTCGCCGACGACCCGTCGACCGGGATGAGGATCCTTCTGAAGAGGTAGCTGACAACGTATGTGGGTTCGGGGTAGTAGCTCATCATAACCACCTCTTAATGCCCAAGCTCTCGTCAGTAAGGCTTATCGACTCCTCTGGACTCTCCTTAAGCCTCATCACAGCCCGTATGGCATCCACGTTTTCAGGAACCACTATGGCCTCCTGATGAACTGCGTAAGTCAGCATCACCTCATCACCCCTCACGTAAACGCTGTCACTCCAGACTATGTTCTCGAAGACGTCCCCATACGGCCTCCCTAAATCACGTGCTAACTCCCTCAACTCAGCCGTCGATTTGAGCAGTCCACCGCTAACCAGGAGTATGCGGGGTGTGCTGGCCAGCGAGTCAAGGACCTCATCCGCAGTCACATTCCTGCCCATAGAGAAGTGTAGGACATGCACGTGGGCAAGGGTTGTCGGCGCCACGATGGCGTAGGTCACTATGTCGAGATCTTTAATTACGGTATTAACGTCCAGCGCGTGATGTGATGGCGGCTTAGGCGGGTCTAACACTAACCCCTCAACAGGTCCCTTCTTAACCTCCTTCAAGTCCGCCGCCCTCCTGACTATGACCCCCCTGACGCTCCTTACCTTACCAACCCTGGACATGGCGTGTACGATTCTAAGCAGTCCCGTAGTGTTGCATGAGACCACTCTGACGTACCTCTTACCCAACGCCTCCCTGTAGTTCACGAGGGAGTTGAAGCTGACTTCAGCTACCTCCGGCTCCTCACCACCTTGGAACACGGCCCTGCGGGCGTAGCCCTCGTAAAGAGCCCTGTAGGACGCCCCCACATCACCCGGGGTTGCGTCGATGACCACGTCGACGGCGTTCAGCAGGTCCTCAAGAGTCCCCTGTACTTCAATACTTCGTGCGTGGAAGTCCCTGACGTTCTCCTTAGGTGTGTAGATCTTGTAGCCTCTCTTAAGGGCTGAGAGCGCTTCCCAGTTCGGCTTAGTCTTAACTACCCCCACCAACTCCATGTCGGGTTGCTGGGTCACTGCCCAAGCAACCCTCTTACCTATAGTCCCGTAGCCGTTGACACCCACCCTAACCTTCATACAGAACCACCCGTGAAAAACTTCCTGTAGGAGATCTCCAGTGCTTTCAGGGCTGGGAGGGTCTCCCCCGACAGCGCTATCAGGAGAGCTCCACCGCCTGTCGAGACGTGGACGCCCCTCTCCCTAACCACGCCGACCTCGTTCAGCATCGAGCCAAGGTGCCCTCCCCCTATCACCACGTGGGCGTTGCTCTCTAGAGCGGCTTTAAGGAGTTCGAAAGTCCCGGCCCTGAATCTAGGGTCTTCGACGTACCCGGCCGGCCCCCTCATAACCACCACTGCGGCCTCCTTAATCATCTCAGAGAACATCAGGGTCGTGTAGGACCCCACGTCCACTGGCACACCGTCCGCAGTGTTTATGGGCTCCTCGACCACTCTGCCGTCATCTTTAACCACCTTCACGTCGTAGGGAGTGTCTACAGGCGCTCCTGAGAGCACTACCCTGCGTGCCATGGAGATCAGGGTTGTGAGTCCCTTCTCCTCAAGGAACTTCAGCAACGACTTCCCGGCTCTGCCGCCTTTAGCAACGTGGAACGTCAGGCCCACAAGCCCCGTCGTCAGTATCCTGTCCGCGGCCCTCTTCCTGGTTAGGAACTCCACTATCTTAATGGTGTCCCTGACCTTAGCACCCCCTAGAACGAAGAGCCTAGGGGTCTCACTGCCGGAGAGCGACTTCCCAAGGGCCTCAAGCTCCTGCTTCATCACGTCCCCGACGAGGGATGGGAGAGCCACCGGGAACCCCACTATCGACGGCTGGGATCTGTGAGCGGTCGCGAAGGCGTCGAAGACGTAGTGAGTGAATAGCGGGGAGAGCCTCCGGACTAGGTAGGCTCTGGCCTGCTTCTCAGGCTCCGCCTCAATGAGCTCCTCCGAGACCAGCCTCACGTTATCTAGGAGGAGGGCCTCACCCCCCTCCAGCTCCTTGATGGCCTTTAGGGCTGCAGGACCTATGACGTCGTTGATGAACTTGATGTCAGCGCCCACAACCTCCCTGAGCCTATCCGCATGAGCCTCAAGAGTCACGAAGTCGTCGTCCCCCGGTCTTCCCTGATGCGTTATGATGACTGTGGCGGCGCCCGCGTCCATCAACTTCTTGATGGTCGTTCGGTGCGCCCTTATCCTGGAGTCATCCATGATGGTACCGTCCTTACCTATGGGTGAGTTGAAGTCCACCCTCACAAGGACCTTCTTCTTAGCTAACTCAACTCCATCTATGTGGGGGAATTGTGTGAACTCCAAAATTCCGCATCCCTTTACATCACTCACAGCATGATTTATAAGCTTAATCAGGCGATGCATGAGAGCGGTGGGGCAGACCTCACCGCTTAGATAAAGTCTACACTAGATCTCCCTGACAAGCAACTCCTCATCACTTGAGTCAAGGAGCCTGTCGAGGGTTAGTGAGTACAGCCTCACTGGGAAGGCATATCTCTTCGCCCTCGTGTTGTCTAGGTAGAGACACCTCCACGACTTCGCGAGCCCTTCACGCTTAAGCCTCTCGAGGAAGAGGCTCAGGCTGAAGAGGCTTCTCTGAGGTACTAAGGCCTGGGTTAGCAGTATGTTGTCGGAGATGTTTAGGTATGCGTCCAAGAAGTATGGGTGGGTGGTCAGCACCCTAGCGACCCTCAGCAGATCCACAGGGTTGCCGGCTAGGACGCTGAGAGTCTTGACAGGTGAGTCCAGGAGGATCTGCTCCAGCTTAAGCCTAACGCCCTTCATCACGTCCCTCTCCCTGACGTGGTTGTTGTAGTGCCTTAAGACCAGGACGTAGTTGATGTTCTTGCCGGGGTAGAGCTCCTCGTTGAGCTTCCTGGCTATGCTTTTGATGGAGCTGAAGGGGTTGAGCTCAAGCTCCCTGATCAGGTAAAGGTCGATCTCATCGTACTTGAGCCTCTCAGCCTGCACTTCCCTGGGGAGGGACTCCCTTGAGGAGGTCTTAACGCGCGTTACTAAGTCCCCCCACTCCACATGTAGCCTCCTGGAGTTAACGTCGTAGTACTCCTTAAGGCTCGGCTTGCTGTGTATGGTTACCGGCATTATGTAGACCTCCCTAGCCTCCACGTTTAAACGCATATAGAGTGAGTTGAGGAAGGGCTCGACAAGCTCTCTGGGCACCACATACCTGAGGTAGGTCCCCCAAGGCAGGAGGGGGGCATACTCACGTAGCAGGCACTTAGGGACTTCATGGGGCTCGAGCAGGGCGTCGAATATCAGGACGACCTCAACCATGCCTAGACGGGCGACGTCCACAAGCCCTTGAAGCAGTAATCCCTTCTGCCTCAGCACCTTCATCAGCTTCCACACAGTGGACACGTGGAAGTCCATCAGGTCAGCAACCCCTGAGATCTCCGGGATGTACTCAAAACTCTGGAGCTGATCCAGGAAATCTATGAGCGAGGGGTTGAGGTACTTGCTGGACTGAAGCGCCTGCAAGTCCTCCGACTGCATGCCCGAGAAGTCGCTGGACGCGCTCAACCGACAATCCCTAATAAGAACTTCACAGCCGAGTTAAAAACAACCCGCTGAATCTGAAGGCCCCCTGCCTCTAGACCGACCTCTCCTCACTGAAAAAGATTATACCAAGACTCTTCGGCGGTGAGAACCTCCTACGTAACTGCGGAATGGCGGAGACTATGAGGGGAACAGCCACGGCTGCAGTGAACGGTAAGGCCACGACGACGTAGTTCGAGACGTTGATTCCGTACGTGATTAGGACGTCCTGAAGCACGTACGCGTACCTGATCAGCGACGCGAATACCAGTGACATCAGCATCCCTACGAGCGGGTGCCGCCCCGACGAGAGCGAGATTGCGAAGGATATCCAGCCCTGGCCCATGCCCGCCCCTTCCTGCCAGCCCTTCGTGTAAAGCAGTATGTATGTGGAGGAGGCAGCCCCTATCATTAAATACCCGATGAAGGAAGCCAAGACCCTCACCCTAAGGACGTCAGTCCCCAGCGAGGAGGCGGCGGCGGGGTTCTCCCCCACAGCTCTTATGGCGACCCCTAACTTCGTCCTGAATATGAGGAGGTGCAGGGCGAGGCCGGCGGCCAGTGAGGCCGTGAGGAACGGTAGGATGACCTCGGGGGTTGGAAGGTATGTGTTCAGAGACAGCCGCTCCCGAGCCATCCTCATGGAGGTTGGGTAGGCTAGGAAGGAAGCCGCGCCGTAGCCGACGAACTGCATCGACAGTCCCACGGCGCCGTGGGAGACAGGCAGTTTAGTGGTTAGGAAGGCTATCAGGACTCCAAGCAGCCCTACCGCGAAGGATGTCGTGAGCAGGGCTACGGTGGGGTTGCCGAGCAGGACGGCTGTCACGAAAGCGACCGCTACCCCCAGCGTGTAGGCGCCGTCGATAGCTAGGTTAAGTATGCCGGACCTCTCCACGAGTGAGTTGCCTAAGCTGGCCAGGTAGAGGTAGATGAAGACGGGGATTATGGGTATCACGAAGCCGAGCGTCTGCTCTATCAACGAGCTCACCTCCTCAGCCTCACTGAGTAGTCGACGAACACCCTCATCACCACGTAAACCAGGAGTATCACCCCTATAGGTATGTAGGTCAGGGCTGCCCCGGTCAGCGAGAGGTCCTGAAATCTAGCGTTTATCTCCGACTGAAGCAGGCTTCCGCCCTGGAAGAGTGAGGCTACTATGTAGGCGTAGACGGGGACGAGCCGCGGATCAAGCATGGAGAGCCATGATACAAGTATGGCTGTGTAGCCTAGGTTCAGCGTGGGCGGCGTGACGACGTTAGCTATCTTCTCAAGCTTGCCGACCGCCGGGTTAGCGAATATGGAGACCCCTGCGGCGCCGGCGAGCATGCCGCTCAGGAGCATGGCCAGCAGAATGTACTTCCTCTCATCTATGCCTACGGACCTGAGTAGCTGGGGGTTTGAGCCAAGCACCTTAAGCCTGAGCCCTACCGACGTGTACTTGAACATGACAAGCGTCAGCGCGAGGAACAGCAGACACATAATGACCTCCTGCAACGTCAACGTGGTTCCCGGCAGGCTTTCGAACAGGAGTGCTGAGTTAAGCCTGTCCGTCCTGAAGAACCGCTTGGCCTGAACGCTCAGCCCGCTGATGGAGTAGGTCACCAGGTGGTTGAAGACCTGGTATGCTACGTAGTTGAGGATGAGGGACACAGCGACCTCGTCTATCCCGACGTACGCTTTAAGCAAAGCCGGGATCAAGGCCCACAGACCCCCTGCAACCATGGCGGCGAGGACCATGAGCAACTGACCTACTGCGGGACTCATCTGGAGTATTGACACCACCGGCCTCAAGGGGGACTGGTCTATGATCTCAACGCCCGGCATCGCGAGGTAGCTGGGCAGTTCACTTGGGCTCACGTACATGGTGCGGGAGGCTATGAAGAGTCCGACGAAGCCCCCTGCAAGCATGCCCCAGATCATCTGCCCTTCAGCCCCCACATTCCAGACGGAGGCCCTGAAGCTGGTGGTTAGGGCCACACCCAGGATGATCAGGAGTACGGAGTAGCGGAGGGTGTGAGGGCTCATGAAGCCCAGCCCAACCTCTTTTATAAAGAGGTCTGGAGGAACACCGACCGCTTGGAAGATCACCGCGGACGCGAGCAACCCTAGCCCTATTGAGAGTATCGGCACGCCGGCGTAGTACAGGTCGATGCAGGCCCTACCGGATTTGACATGAAGCCTCCCCCTACTCAGCGAATTAAGTAGGTCGCACAGCGTGTACGCCTTCACGCGCTTAACTATCGCTAAACGCACGTTAAGACACCATGATTCTTTCAATCTCGTCCCGGCTAAAAGCGGATCTGAATACCTTCAAGACCCTCCCTGAACTGATGACGGCCACTGCATCACACATCTCGACTATTTCATCCAGGTCCTCCGACGCTATGATGGCGCTCATGCCTCCGGACGAGGTCTTACCCCTCACCAACCTCCTGACGTAGTGGGCCGACACCTCGTCAAGACCTCTGGTCGGGTTGTAGGCAAGCAGCAGGTTCTCAGCAACCGTCAACTCCCTCGCCACTAGAACCTTCATTAAGTTGCCCCCGGAGAGCACCTTGACCTTGACGGCGGTTGAGGATGCCGCTATGTTGTAATCCTTAATTAGGTTGGTCGCGAGGCCTCTGACGGACCTCCAGTTTATTATGAATCCCGAGAGCCTCGGGTGTAGGGCGAGGTTCTCCTCTATGGTGTTGTCGGCTGACACCCCCCTCAGGACCGGCTCATCGGGTATGTAGCCGACTCCGAGAGCCCTTATCAGGGCGGGTCCCTTGTTGGTGACGTCCACCTCCTTACCCCCTACGCGAATGCTTATGCGGCCCCTCTCAACCCTCCTCAGGCCAGCCAGCGACTGGATCAACTCTAACTGCCCGTTCCCAGCGACCCCAGCGATGCCCAGGATCTCCCCTCTACGCACGGTCAGCGAGACCTCCCTCACCGCGTAAGCGCCGTAATCACCTCTTACCCACAGATCCGTGATCTTCACAACCTCCTCAGCGCCGGGGCTACGTCCGTTACCCCCTAATGAATTGGAGTGCACAAGTCTATCCCCGAACATCATCGCCCTGACCTGCTCCACGTCAACCTCCTCAGGCCTGACGGTGCCGACGACCTCACCCCTCCTGAGCACTGTGATCCTGTCCGAGACCTCCATAGCCTCAGGGATTCTGTGCGTGATTAACAGTATGGAGCCGCCTCTAGACTTGAAGAGTCTTGCGAAGTCGTAGAGCTTCCTCTTCTCGGCCTGCGGGAGGAGCGTGGTCGCCTCGTCGAAGGCTATGACCTTAGCGTTTAAGAGTAGAGCCCTCACGATCTCGACCATCTGCTTCTGAGTGTAGCTCAGCCTCCAGACCTCGGTGTTCGGGTCGATCTTAACCCCGTACTCACTCGCCTTCTCGGCAAGGAACCTCTCCACCCTCACAACACTACTCATCATGCCGAACTGCCTGAGGGAGAGCGCCAGATTCTCCACCACCGTCAGGGACTCCACCAGCTGAGGGACCTGCGAGACCAGCACTATGCCCCTCCTCATCGCATCCAGTGGCGAGGTTATTAGGACCCTCTCACCATTCACCATGATGTCACCCCTGTCGGGTACGTAGATCCCGTAAAGGATCTTGACTAGCGTTGACTTGCCGGCGCCGTTCTCACCGAGCAATGCGTGGATCTCCCCAGCCAGTATGTCCAGGTTCACGTTCTTAAGACTAACTACACCGGGGAAGTTCTTCCACAGACCGCGGACGGAAATAATGGGGGTACTGCCTAGAGGTGTTTTTTCCGGGGAAAAAAGGGTTTGAGAACTCATTCCACTGACACCTAACCAGCCCTGCCGATGATCCTCACGTAGTCCGGAACCCAGTCCATGTTCCAGAGGTCGTCATGCCCCAGCCTAGCTCCTGAAGGCACGGAGACCTTCTGGCTCGGGTTCTCTATCTTATAGCCGGTTAGAGGCCCCATGAACGGGTCGAATACGGGGGCTATAGGGTACTTCACGGGCTCGCCGCCGACCGTTATCATTGCGGACGTCAGGTTCTCGTAGATGTGGCTCGTCGCCATCTGCTGGAATGAGATGAGCATGGGGGCGTTCCTCATCTGCTCGTACCTGAGCCATATGAGGTCGTACGCGCTCATCCGCTGCCCAGTAAGTTTATCGGTTACCGTGACGGACTTGAGGGCGTTGTAGAACTTCGGGTTTATGTGCATGACACTCCCGTTGGGGAATATGTGTGCCGCCATCTCGACGGCCCCGGTGTTGAGGAGGTACCAGTAGTCAGCGTTCTTCAGGTTGGTTGTCGTGTAGAGCCCTGCCTTAACCTTGTTCAGTATGTCGGCGTATATGACCTCCCACCTAACCAGCTGCCCGCTCACCACCACGTCAGGTCCGTACGTGTACATGGGACTGTAGTGCCCGAAGACGTATACCTCCTTACCGAGCTTGGACTGCTCCTCAGCGTACTCGACCACCGCCGTCGAGTCTTCAGTGAAGGCCAGCACGTCCACCCCGTAGTTGCTGACGAGGGTTTCAGCCGCTGCCCTGGCCTTAGCCGGGTCGTACCAGGCGCCGATCTCAATCACGTAGAGCGTGAGGTCAAGGCCCCTCTGCTCCGCCACCTCCTTAGCCCCTATGGCGAAGGCACTTAAGTGCCTGACCACCTCAGGTATGAGGAATGCGGCGACATACCCGACCTTACCGGTCTTCGTCAGGGCGCCTGCGGCCAGCCCGTTGAGGTAATAGACTTGATATAAGTCCGCGAAGTACGTGCCCATGTTGTCATTCCTTAAGTAGCCGCTGCAGTGCCAGAAAATAACCTCAGGGTGCTTCTTAGCGACGGCCAGGGTTCCCTCCATGAAGCCGAAGGAGGTTGTGAAGAGCACGTTGTAGCCCTTCCTTATCAGCTCCTCCAGCTTGTCGGCCTCAGCCCCTTCAGGGACGCTCTCTATGTAGGTCGTCTCAAGCCAGTCCTTATACAGGTCCGCGACAACCCTCCTGCCTAGGTCATGCATGTAGGACCAGCCGAAGTCGCCGACAGGCCCTACGTATATGAAGGCCGCCTTAATCTTCTCAGGGGGTCTGTAGGTGGGGACGACCGTCTCGGTCTTAACCCTCGTCTCGGTAACTGTCCTCGTCTGAGCGGCTTGAGTCACCGTCTGCACGGGGGCCGCCATACCTCCTAAGTAATACCCGAGTACGCCGACCACCACAACCGCTATGACTAGAACGACCATCACAGGGCTTGACTTAGGGTTTGAAGTCAAGACGCACACCTCATGTTAGGTGCGGTGAGGACGCTTTAAAAAAGCGTTTAGCAGGAACGAGTGAATTTCGTAAAGTATTGAATGCAGGTTAATTAATTTACATGTTGGGATGACCCCTAAATCAGGGGTTAGGATTTATTAACTCGTCCCCGGCTAATCCCCGCATCTATCGGGCATGTTTTTATTTACATAACTGAAGTTAAAAAGGAGTCATGCACGCCGAATTCACACACCTGCGGACGGCCTTAAACCAATATAAGCGGGCGGTCGTTCTGTCTTTGGTGTGAGGGCGATTGCGTGCGCTGGTGGTGGTGCTCAACAAGAACAACGCTGAGGGTCTGAGGGCTGCGCTGGAGTCCCTTGTTAGGCAGTCCGGCGTGGATGTGTGCGTGGACTACGATGTGCTGGTTGTTGACGGGTGGTCTGCAGACGCTTCTGAGGAGGTCGTTAAGGGCTTCTCGAGCAGGTTCGGCTGCGTTGAGTTCGTCAGGCAGAGGTTTCCGGGGGGTGTGGGTCAGGCCAGGGTTGAGGCCGTTAGGCGTGCTCTAGACCTCGGCTACGACGTGGTGGTCTGGGGTGATTCGGAGAACGTCTATGATGAGGACTATCTGAGGGAGATCCTCGGATGCATTAACCCCGCCTCAGGATGCGACGTGTGTTCTGGGTCGACGTACGTCAGGCAGGGCTTCTGGGGGGGTTTCTTCTACTGGTACCACACATACCACCACCTATTTAAGATGGTGTCCAGGAGGCATGCGCCAGGTAATAATAAGGCTGTGAAGGCAGCCCTATACAGGACTAACATCTACCCGGCGATATCTAGGAGCGATGACTTCTTCTTCAGTCTGGCCGTGCGTGGAAACGCTGAGTTCTGCCACTGTAGTGGGGCCAGACTCACAACCTCACTCCCCGACTCCCTTAAGGGGGTGATTGCGTGGCAGAGGAGCAGGGTTAGGGGGCTGGTTGAGGGGGCACTGCTTAAGGGTTGGGGGCTCCCACCCGACTTCCTGCCCTGGTTCCTCTTCATGGCCTCACCGCCCCTACTTACCTTAACCCACATCCTCAGACTCTTAGGGATTGACACGTTCCTGCAACCGGTGGTGTGGTTCCTCACCGCGGCCTTCACGGCCGGGGCTGTGTATATGATGGTGAGGTTAGAATTACTGGCCAGGGAGAGGTATCTGGGCTATAGACCGATGCAGGGTTTTTTAGGTTTCGTGGGCATGTACCTACACTCAATATTCACCACATACTACACGCTTAAGTACACCATCACCCTCAGGAGGCGTGTCAGCGAGTTGAGGGAGTTCAACAGAGCTGTGAGGTCGTACTTCAGGTTCCCCTAGCTCGGCCAGCGGTGAGCGTGTTTAAGTCCTGCCTGACCCCTAATACTTAGGGGTGAGGTTGGAGCGCTGTGAGTTCGGCGGGGAATTGAGTGAGGACTTACTTAAGTACGTTAAGGTTGTGGCGGGCGTGGTTAGGCACAGCAGTGAGGCATTGTCCAGGATGAGGGTCCGATGAATTCGAAGACCGCCACCGCTAAGGCACTCTCAAATTTCAGAACCCTGGCCCTCACAACAGTCGTCACGAAATTGGCTACGTTGTTGGATCCGGCACTCCATGCCAGAACTGTTGCCACCGCCGGCGACGCAATCAGCAAATATCTGAGTCACGCTCTATTAAGCTTTCGTCCTCTAACCCCCTCAGGAAGTTCGCCGACTACAGTTCTACATACGGAGATATTGCTGGCCTTAAACCTTCTCGTCTGAGGCGGCGTTCTCCAGGCCGTTCTTTATCCCGTCAAGTATTCTGCTGAAGTCTTCGAGAACGTCTGTCACCTCCTCCCTAGATAGGCCGCTGACCTCTACCATCCCTAGGGCCTGCTTTACGGACCTTCTGAACGCCTCGTCCTTACTAAGCCCTCTCTTCCTCCAGTGCCTGTAGAGTCTTAAGGCGGATATTATTGCACCCTCAACGTACCTCCTGCGGGACTCATCCTCTGAGATCACTAACCCACCTACCTTTAAACTGATTCCAATGAAGTAAATGGTGATGGGTTTAAAAAATCATGTGGCCGGCGCAGGGACCCATAAAAGCCCCGGCTCGCTTTACTATGCGGTGATTGCTTGGTCGACACTTCACGCCTGCCCGGCTTCCACAAGCTGACCCTCCGCGAGAGAGTTGAAAAGCTACGTGAAGTCGCCGGGTTGAGTGAGGACGACGTGAAGCTTCTGCTCAGGGAGGGAACGCTGCCGCTCGAAATCGCTGACAAGATGATCGAGAACGTGGTTGGAAGCCTCTCACTACCGCTGGGGGTGGCGACGAACTTCATGATCAACAAGAGGGACTACCTAGTCCCGATGGCGATCGAGGAGCCTTCCGTCGTTGCCGCGGCCTCCAAAGCCGCCAGGATGCTGAGGGAGGGCGGCGGGATCAAGGCCAAGGCAACTGACTCCCTGATGATCGCTCAGATACAACTCGTTAAGGTGGCGTCACCACACACCGCCGTATACGCTATCCACGAACATAGGGAAGAGATTAAGGAGATCGCGAACTCGACTAACCCCCTTCTAGTCAGCTTAGGTGGTGGTGTGAGGGACGTGGAGGTCTACACTGTGAACTCGCCTGCGGGGCCTATGGTGATAACGAACCTGATAGTGGACGTCAAGGACGCGATGGGCGCGAACACCGTGAACACGATGGCCGAGAAAGTCGCTCCATACATAGAGGGCTGGACGGGCGGCAAGGTTTACCTGAGAATCGTGTCCAACCTGGCTGACAGGAGACTGGTGAGAGTTTGGGGGAGGGTTCCAAAGGACGTGATCGGTGGTGAGGAAGTTGTTGAAGGTATAATCTACGCGTGGGCCTTCGCCACCGCTGACTCGTATAGGGCGGCGACTCATAACAAAGGGATAATGAATGGCGTCATAGCGGTCGCGCTCGCGACCGGACAGGATACAAGGGCTCTTGAGGCTGGCGCCCACGCCTACGCCGCCAGGTCTGGGAGGTACACCTCGCTGAGCACATGGGAAAGGGACGAGAGGGGTGACTTGATAGGCTTCCTCGAGATCCCTATGCCCGTGGGACTTATAGGGGGGGCTGTTAAGGTCAACCCTATAGCTCAGCTCAGCTTGAAGATACTGGGCATAAAGAGTGCAGGGGAACTGGCCGAGGTGATGGGTGCTGTCGGCCTGGCTCAGAACCTAGCGGCCCTGAGGGCCCTAGCCGTCGAGGGTATTCAGAAGGGCCACATGAAGCTACACGCCAGGAACCTCGCTATAACGGCTGGAGCTAGGGGGACTGAGATCGATTTGGTTGTTGAGGAGATGATTAAGAGGGACGCCATAAGGCTTGACGTGGCTAGGGAGATACTTGAGGCTATAAGGAAGGAGGGCTGACCTTCTCCAATCATTGCTGAGTTAAATACGCACAAATAACTAGATCCAGTGAAGGGAAGTCCAGTTCTTGAACAAGAACTAAGGTTTAAGTGTTGTGAGAGGAAAAACAGGTTTTAGCTTTTTGGCTTAGCTTACCTTGCTGGCGGTGCTGCGGCCTTCCTTATCGTTATGATCGAGTAGGCTGAGAGTATGCATGCGAGCAGTGCAAAGGCGACCGCTACATATGCCGCTGTCGTGGCGGCGTCGGCCTTGCCGCCTACCTCTTTCCTGACTGACTCAACTGATGTCTTGAGGGTTGCGACGTCGCTCTTGACGCTGTTTAAGTCGGTTCTGAGGGAGTTTATATCCGTCCTCAGACCGTCCACCGTCGGGGTCAGCTTGTTGACGGCGTCCTGCAGGCTTGAGGTGGTCTCCGATAGTGTGTCAATTTGGGTCGACAGCTGTGTTACCTTCGTGTTGAGGTCGCTCAGGTTCTTTGATAATGTGTCAACCTTACCGCTTAGCGTATTGACGGTGCCCGCCAGCTGGTTCAGCGTGTTCTTCACTGTGTCGAGATCCTTCGAGAGCGCATCGACCTTACCGCTGAGTGTGATTAGGTCGCTCCTCAGCTTGCTCAGGGTGCCGGTTACGTTGGTTATCAGGTCGTTCAGCTTCTTCTCCAGATCTGCTACCTTATCGGACAGTTGCTTCAGTTCGGTTCTCAGCGCGTTGATCTCGTCCTCAAGACTCATCAGGGATATGGTCTCCACGTTGTTGTCTCCGGTGGTCAGGGTGACACTCTTCGTGGTGGTTACGTAACCTGCCTTAGACACCTTCAGCGTGTAGGTCCCTGGTGAGGTGTAGAGCTCGAACGTGCCGTCGGACTTGCTTGTGGTGCTGTCGCCCTTCTCAACCACCATTACCTCAGCACCGGCTACTGGGAGGCCCTTACCATCAACCACCTTGCCGAGCACCCTCGCCCCAGGACTTAGGACGAAGGTGGTAGTGTCTGTTGAGGCCCCCAGGTACGCCCTCACGGTGTATGTGCCCGCAACCCAGTTGCCGTAGGGGAGCATTCTAGGTAGTGTGAAGGACGCTGTGTAGGTGTTGTCCGAGCCCGCCACAACCTGCCTATAGTCGACCTCCTTACCCTCAGGACTCACTATCGATATGCCGACGTACGAGCCAGCCGGCGCCGACCCGCTTACGAGCACGGTCTCGCCAGGTATGTATGTAGCCTTATTAGTGCTTACAGTCAGCGCCTGAGCAGACACTAGAGTAGCCATGGGAATGATGATGAGAAGGAGGATTGCCAGCGAAAAAGTCGGCATCGACTTAACCTTCATCTCTAATCACCACTTCACGCAACTACAGTGGCGGTGAATGACGCCGCCTCACCCATCGGCGTCCTGTCAGCAAGCGACTTCACAATGTAGACTTCAACACTGTGGCTGCCGGACACTATGGGCGTCCAGCCGAAGGAGAGGTTTGTGGACGCGCCGGCGCCAAGGGTTGCACTACCGGCGAACCTCGCCACAGCAACGCCGTTGGGATCTCTCACCACTATTATCAGGGTCATGGACCTCTCAACTATGTCCGTGTTCTTCAGAGCTACGGTGAGGAAGACTTCCCTGCCAACCCTGGGAGTCACGGTCTGTCCTGTAGTAACGTCAACGAAGGTAACGCTCTCAGCCTTGCCCGGCTTCTCAACGAACCTACCCACCATCACGGTCTTGCTGAAGATCTCCTTCTTTCCGCTGGTTGCTATCGGGTCTTCGTAGACTATTTCTATAGTGTCGCCGAGCTTAGCCGGTATTTGAGGCGCACCAAGAATCCAGTCATTCAGGGACACAGGTGTCACAGACACCTCGTACACGCCGGACTCGACTTCAGAGGCGTACAGGGTTACGCCGGTCGGGTATGTCGTTGACCTGATGACTACCTTCCTGAAGTCTGCTGCCGGGTTCTGCGCTATGTCGGCGTTCTTTATAGTTATCTTTAGGACCTCGTCCAAGTTAACAGCGGTCTTATCGACGATTATTTCGGCGTTGACAGCCTTTATTGTGAGGGTCGATATTACGGTAGCCTTATTTCCGGTTGCATCAACTTCATCGACGTAGACTATGGTCAGCTTCTTGCCTATGTAGGGTGCTAGATCCTCAGGACTCGGTGTATTGGTTCCGGTCAGGAGATATGGCAGGTTCAGGTTAATCTTAAACTTTCCAGTGTTCAGGTCGGTCTCAGTACCGTTCAGCGTCCAGGTTATAGCAAGTCCCTCAACAGCAATCCTCACCAGCTCGGTCTTTGTCTCAGCTAGCTCCGGATCCATGTTCAGGTCTGGGTCAGTGATATAGAATGTCAGCGTCTCGTAAGGGCCTATCCAATCCTTGGGAAGCTCTAACCTACCGCTGAAGCTCACGACCTTCACAGAGGCCGTTACGTCATACTCTGAGCCAACGAACGTGGTTGCTGTAGGTGCTAGAGGCGGCGTTTTCTCTTGATACTTAATCGTTATTGAGCTACCTGGCTTTGCGCCCACGTCTCTAGCGCACAGGGTAAGCGTGAACACCCCCGTGTTGACGCCTGTCTCCTTAGCCGTCTTAGACGTTGCAGCAACCGTTACCGTCACGCTGTCCTCGCTTTCAGAGTCCACGTTGGCGTCCGGGTCGTTTACGGTTATGGTAAAGCATCCGGTGATGTTGATCTGAGTGGGCTCGGCCTTGAGGTCCGAGGGTGTTAGCTGATAGGCCTTAAACGTGGCTGTCGCCTTAACCGTGGATTCGCCCTGTACGTATACTGTAACTACAGCATCTATATATTCGGGCTTGGAGGCTGATACTTTTATGATGCCGGTGAAGACACCACTGTCGGGCGCTGTCTCTGTCAAAGCATCGACATCGGTATCACCGATCACGACGTTGCCGGTGACCGGGTTCACCACCTTATACTTAAGTGTTCCCGCTGGCACCGTATCTATGGTTTTTGCATCTGTGTTCCGCCTATCGTCTATGTAGGTGACGTGAATCACGACGTCCTCATCTCTGTTCACTGGGTAAGTGCTCCTGTCCAGCCTGACCTCAATCGGAGTTATCGTCACGGGAACCGAGACTGTATAACCGCCCGTGTGATCAGTAATTACTATGGTGTAGGACTCGCCTGCCTTAAGAAGGCCCTGAGACTGTATTACGACTTTGAAGAGTCCGGAGTCAAAGTCCGTCTCGAAGAACTGCGGGTCACTACTGTAGGTGTTCGGTATGTCAAGCTGGGTGCCGTCAGGATTCTTGAAGTAGATCTCATACAGAATTAGAGTCCCAGACTTTAATTTAATGATGTCGTTTGTTGGATCTATCTCTGCCGTTAGCCTGTCTATACTATTTGCGTCAACGTTTAGATCTGAATCGTTCACAAGTAGAACTACCTGGACCGGACTCTGCTTGATCACTTCAACGGTGGGCGCCTTGGTTGTGAAGGTTCCTGAGCCAGTTATGTCGAGGTATTTGGCCGATATGCTGAAGGACTTGCTATCCACACCCATGACGAACTTCATCGGACTACACGTCAATGACGTAGATGATCCCCACTCAACAGGTATTTCGTACTCGAAGACGCCTGTGTTCTTCGCTGTTTCTTCAAAGTAACTCCCATCCACATCGCAGGTCGTCGTGCCGTACTTAATGGTAATTTTCTTACCTGGATCCAGAGTATCGATACTCGTCGTTCCCACGTTGTCATCCGGCGACTTTACAGACACCGTTATGCCTTGTTGCGTGAAGTACACAGCGACCTCGGGATACCTGTACACCACATTCAGCTTTACAGTCAAGTATTTCCCATCATCACTCATCAAGCCTACATTACTATATACGTTAAGCAGGAAGGTGTCGCCAGGGCCTAGAGAGGCATCTGGGGGCGTTATCTCAGATACGGTGAATGTGAACGAGAACACTCCGCTGTTGACCTTGCTCTCTTTTATGTTTGAATCTGATTTGACTACAGTTTTGTATTTCGTCTCACCTGTAGTGCTGCTTATCCAGGTGACATCAATAGTGACTGGATAACTGCTTAGGTCATCCACCTTCGTTGGGTCCAGGTTGAGGTCTTGGTCCGTTATGGTCAGCCTTACAGTGAAGTCAGTCGATCTTCTGGCCGGCACCTCCGTCCTGTCCAGCGTCACGTCTGCAGGCTTAACGGTATCGAAGGTGAAGCCCTTGCTTATGTCGTACCCCAGAACCACAACGTAGAGTGCTGCCCCAGGACTCGGGGCTGACGATAGTTTTACTATTGCATCATTTTCAACCACCTTAGGGTATGCGGGGTTAATACTTAAGTCTACATCAGGCCCTCCTATGTAGGCGTAGAACACGCCGACACCAATTCTATATGCCTTGAATCTGCCGTTTGGAATGTAGTTGTCGCCTTTATCTATTAATTCTAATGGTTGGCCCGCCGCGTCAGTTAATACTAGTTCCACGCTTTCTGCGTCTAGGCCTGGTATGTTCACTCTGACCTCTATTACCTTATAATGGTGTAGGTTTTCTGAGGAGAGTGTTATCTCCCCCGCTTGCGCCTTCACTATTGGCAGTGCTACTAGCAGTCCTGCGAGTGTTGACATGAGTATTAGGGTTAGTACTGCGTACGTGGTTAGGGTTTTCACGTGTCTAGTATTCATTACTTAGAGTCACCTCATGTTTATTCTTACGCGGGAATCTATTTAAGGATTGTGTGTACTTGTGTGCACACAAGGTTTAAAACCCACTCCAGGACTCCGAATCCTGGAGATCCCCCTCGACAGTTACTCTAGGCTTTGCGTAGCTCTCTGCTCCCTCACAACGTCTTCTATGCCTGTGTTTTTTATAATGATGTGTGGTGTTAATTTATTTGGTGTGGTGTGTGTCTGCGAGGAAGTTCGTCGCCCTTCCTGAGAGGGTTTTGATCGAGGCTTTGAGGGTTGCTGAGGAGGTCGGTGTTCCCTACACTGTGTTGATTGAGAGGATTCTGACGGAGGTCCTCAAGGTAATGAGGTATAGGAGGGGTGTTCTCGAGTCGCTCGCCACCGCGGATTCCTTCGAGGATGTTAGGAGGTTGGGGGGCATGGTGCTACCTGAGGGGGTTGTTAGGGAGGTCCTGAGTAAGTTGGGTCCTGAGGAACTGAAGAGAATGTGCTCGGAGTTGAGGAGAATGTGCGCGTGGTTCGGGGAGTTAGGTAGGGTTAAGAGGCCCCTCACGCCGAACGAGTTCAGGAACAGTCTGAGTGTGTGGCTACCTAGCGCCTCCATAGACGTCGTTAGGGAGGACCCCTACTTCAAGTTCGTCGTCAGCCTCACCAGCCCGTCGAGGGAGTTCCTGGAGTTGAGCAGGTGCGTGGTGGAGGGACTCATCAAGGGCTACGACCTGAGAGATCATGAGATGAGCGTCGGGTCATCCGTGATAGCTGTGAGAGTGGGTGGTCTGGTTGAGGGTTAGGAGGAGCTTAGGCGTTGAGGTCGAGCTGGCCGAGGGCCTTAAGGCGGTAGCGAGGTCTAGAGGGATGAGCCTCGCCAGTTATTTGAAGAGATTGTTTGAGGAGGTTATTGAGGTGGAGAGGCTGGATCACTACGCTCCCGGAGTTCTGGAGGAGAAGAGGGTTGAGTTAGTGCTTTCTAGACTTGGCTTCACCTACGTCCCAATGGAGCTACTGGACAAGGACTCAAGCCCTGAGGAAGCCATGAGGCTCGGTGAGAGAGCTGGGAGGACACTTAAGGAGTTGGGCATTGGGTTGGGGGGATTCATAGCTAGGGCAGCGGCGAACGCCGGGATAGCTGTTGTGAGGGAGGACAGCGTGGTCCTCCTGCCGGTGAGCAACTCGAGGGAGGTGCTGAGGAACCTCATGGTCGGGATGGCTAATGGCTACGGACTGAAGGTGGTGGCAACGGGCAACCTAACCATAATAAAGACTAAGTAGCGGCTGAGCCCTTAGGGGGTTGGACGTCATGCGTTGCTCCCGGATTATCTTCAATATGCGAGTAGCGCTGCCGTCCCTATGCCGAGGGACGTCAGGCCGGCGCCCAGAATAAGTCTTAGACCGTGCGACTCCCCCGCAATGCTTCTTGTGGTTACCATAGAGAGTATGGGGGTCAGGGCGGTGGCGAGCACCGTTGACGCTGTCCCTATGGTGGCCAGCGATAGGAGGAAGAAGTACATCCCGCCGAACCACCCTATAACGCCAGTCAGGCCCGAGCATATTATCAAGCCCCTGAAGTTGGTCCTCAGGTCGTAGTCCCTCCTCAGCGAGACTGTGGCGAGCCCGGCCGGGATGAAGGTTGCTGAGAGCACGAGCAGCCTGATCACAAGGAGCGAGGTCGGGTCTGTGTAGTGGAGTGAGGCAGTGCTCAACACAGTCCCGACCCCCCAGCACAGCGAGGCCGCCGCGGCGTAGCCTAGTCCCTTCAGAGGCGCTTCAGCGCTGCCGGAGTTCCTAGGCCTCGACACAAGCAGGCCGAGGAACGCAAGAACAGCCCCCGCCACGACGCCCGGCCTCACAACCTCCCCAGCCAGGGCTGAGAGTGCTTGAGCCACGAATATGTAGGTGTACGCAACGATGACGGCCCTCCCGCCCCCCACCATCTGGATGGCCTTAGTGTAGGCAGCGTCCCCCACCCCAGGACCTATGAGGGCGGCTGTGAGGAAGAGGGAGATGCTGAGGGGAGTTACCTCAGCGCTGAATCCTGTGAAAACGCTGAGGAGGGCCGCGGGCACCAGGCCCAGTAGAGCCCTGAACCCCGTGAGGAGGACTGGATGTAGGGAGCTCCTATACCTGCTTATGAAGGCCGGGTTGAGGGACCACAGGACCGCGGTGATCAACGCGTACCCGAAGCCAAGCAACGGCGACACCGATATGAGGATTAGGCAAGGCTTTTAAGCTACCACACCCGCCTTCATTCAAACCATAGCGGAGCGCCTAAGCTGGACTAGGGGTGTGGCTGGTGGGGCTCTGAGGCCGGGTATAGGCGGTTGTGAGAGAGTTCGGAGAGTTGCCCAATTACGTGGTGAGGGCTAAGAGTTGTTACTGCCTCTAAAGGTGATACACGCTAAGGGTTGGAGGAGGCTCACCTACGTGGGGCCGTGCAAGGGGCTTGATGTGTTGTGGTGGGCCCGCGGGGACTCGAACCCCGGACCTCCGCCTCGTAAGGGCGGCGTCCTAACCAGGCTAGACGACGGGCCCCCCTCAATAGAATCACCGCCAACCTTTAAAGCTTTCACCACGTCCAGCAGGTCCTTAGCAGCTAGCCTCATCAGTAACCTCTCGAGGACTTCATCGCTCACCCTGCGCTTCCTATTCTTGACCATGTTGCCCATAGCTGGCGTTACGCCTAGCTCCCTGTACTTTATACCCTTGACCTTAGTAGCGTGCATGAAGAGAACCCGCCTAACACCATCAGAAACAGCCCGAAACCCAAACCCTACAATCAAACGTGATATGTTATACTTAAACGCATAAAAACACTGCGTGGTTGTTATATGGGCTGAGTCACCGATGTAGTGTAGTGTGGTGAATGTCTTTAGTTCCTCCCTGCTTTGAGGATCCCTGCACCGGTTGGTGCGTTCACGAGGAAGTCCGCCTCAGCATCGCTCAGCTTGTAGATCTCCCTCACCGCGTCCCTCCCCTCCAGCTCCTGCCTGAGTATGAGTGATGCAGCTGATTGGTTAGGTACGGTCCTGCCTGCGTGGTTCTAACTGCAGTAACAACCACACCACCTCTTTCCTAAAACGTTCTCATTATGAAGAATTTATTTGGTCACCATTGCATTGGTGGTTCCGACTAACACTCTAGATATTTCACGATGTTGCGGGAATTTAGGTTTTCTTCATGATGCCGTCAAGCTTTAAATTCTCTGTGCGGAAGTTAAATTGGGTGTATGTGATCCCCATACATGATCTATTAATTGAAGAATTGTCATCCGCTGTAAACGATTTGCTTGGTAAAATTAACCCCGTGGATAGTTTAACCAGGTATCTGAGAAATATTGGGGTTTATCCTATAAGGACTTCTGAGTTAGGCGAACCTGTGGATGTTGTAGCAGGCGACTCCAGCAGGGTTGCGAAGAAGCTGTCTTTAGCCGTCATTTATGCAGTGCAAGCCACTTCATTGAAGGCTTCCCTTAAGTCACACTCACCAAGCAGGTTAGTTGTTAAATCTTTAGCAGGTTATCATGCACCAACATCTAAAGAGGTGGTGCCTCACGAATTGATCGACCGAATATTACAGCTTATATCCAGGGCCCTGGAGGTTAAGTCGGTGACTGAGTTATTGGACAATGATGATGTAGCCCTCTTCGACGGCTCACTTATCTCGTTTCTCTGGGGGTATACGAAGAGGGGAATGCCTAGAGGATTTTATCCAAGCTATTATAATAGAATCAAGGACATATGGCATGAAGTTTTCTCAGGAATTACTAACGCCCTACGCAGGGCTAAACCCTTGTTCATAGCAAAGACCCCCATGAGGAATTATTACGTGGATATATTGCTGTCCAGTGATGCACCTAGGGAAGTCAGGGAAGGCGTTAATGACTTGGTGCTCATCAAAGCCCTCAGAAAGTCAGGCAGACTCCCTAAAACTCCTCACATACTTGAACCGGTTTATGTCGGGCGTGAAGACCTGCCAAGGCCTTTAAACGTATTGGATGTGAATTTAGATGTAATAACCCCAATTACAGTCACGTACGTTACATTTAACACAGCCACACAGCCTTACCAACTGTCAATACCTGGTAAATTAGATGTCAAAGAATTGGTAGAGTTGGTTAGTAAGGTGTACCCCTACTCGCTTAGTGATTATCCGGACCCACTTAAAGTAGCGCACAATAAGTGCAAGATAACCAATGCTGAGTTCAGGACACTGTTGTATAAGTTAGGCCTTTCTTCAGTCCCCACAGGACGTGAGTTATTGGGTGAATTTCTATGACGAATCAGCCCATAGGTATTGTTGGCGAGACCTCAAGCCCGACCGACGTCAATGTTAAGGCCTTAACACCCATACCTCCAGGAACCTACATACACTTGAGGTTTAGGGTTAGAAACTTACCTACATATGAAGAAATAGAGAGAGAAGTCGTAGGCATTATAGGGTCATGCACATATAGATCTGTAGTCCCCATACTGACGCCTCCCGACATGTCGATGCGCAAGGAAGTTACGTCCCTAACCAATCTAAAAAGTGAGAGTTCCATGAGGGCTATGATTATAGCGGACATAAGTAATGGCCGTGTAGAATCTCCAAGATACCCACCTCCTCCAGAAACACCTGTATACCTGGCGCAGATTGAACACCTCAAGACCCTGTACAGCTGTGGCTTAGAGTCCGGCATAGAAATCGGTTCCTTAGTAGGTTTTGATAAGTTAAGAATAAGGGTCAACGTCAACTCCCTAGCTAAGCATTTACTAATAACCGGCACCACAGGTTCAGGTAAGAGCAACCTAGTAGCGGTACTTGCAGACAGAATAGCTCAGATCGGAGGTTCTGTAGTTATATTCGACATTCATGGGGAATACGTCAACTTAGGAAGTAGCGACACTAAAGCCGTCAACGTAGTTGTCTACGATGCGGCAATAAACCCTATTGAAATCCCGGTAAGCCTACTCACAGGCCTTATAATTCCAGAGGCGGCAGCCTTAAAGCAGAGGCGACTACTCAAAAATGCATTAAGAGGGCTAAACAATGAAGTTCGTGAAGCCGCTTTGAAGGCAAGGAAACCGTATACGTTGACCGTTGAAGAGATCTATAGGGAGAGGAAGAATGCGGAAGTTAATGACCCTGTTGAAGCTTACAGGGAACTCCTTAAGGAGTACCTGCGAAGTGAAGGCGTCAAGGGTAAGGAGAAGGCTTTATCCGATGTGGAGGACAAGGTTGACGACTTCTTTGAATGGCATAGGATTAACTTAGAAGTACGTAAGGTCAGTGAGTTGTTAAGCAACGGTAAAATAGTCGTTGTTGACGTGTCTACTTTTACTGATGAAGAGAAAGATTGTATGCTTAAATTAATTGCTGAGGACCTTCTTTGGTATCTCAAAGAGGGTAGCAAACATGGAGGTGGCTTCACCGCAATACCCACTCTACTAGTTGTTGAGGAAGCTCACCTATTCTTAGGTAGTGAGTCAGCTACTAAGTCTAAGGAAGCTCTTCAGAGATTTATCAGGGAAGGAAGGAAATTCGGAGGGATGCTAGCTATCATTAGTCAAAGACCTAGAGCTTTAGACGTTAACGTAGTATCTCAGGTACAGAACTATTCATTCTTAAAGTTAGTTCAAAGCAGTGACAAATCAACTGTTATGGAGTTAACCGATGTGCTGAGCGATGAATACGTAAACCTCCTCCCTACACTCCCTCCAGGGCATGCCATATTAATGGGTGAGTGGGTAGGTAAGTACCCAGCATACGTTAAGATCGATATACATGCAGGTAAAAAGGTTGGGGCAACTCCGGATATTGCTGGGACATGGAGAGAAGGCAGAGAAAAAGCCATTAAATCTTTAGAGGAGCGGGCACTTATCAGTGAGTGGGAGGGTGGTTAGGGTTGCACGCAGTCGGACTAATTCGTTCTTTTTTTGAGGTGTGAGTGGGAGGGTGGTTAGGGTTGCACTTGTTGCATGTAGCTGACACCCACTTAGGTTCTAGCAGGCCAAGCGGGTTGCGGGAGAGAGAGCTAGATTTCTATGACGTGTTTGACGAGGTTATTGAAATAGCTATTAAGGAGGGTGTGGATGCAGTACTGCACTGCGGGGACCTGTTCGACGAGCCTAGGCCGAGTCCTCAAGCATATTCGTACGCAGTTAAGTCTTTAAAGAAGTTAAGAGATTCAGGCATAGATTTTCTGGTTATTGCCGGCCAACACGATCAGCCGAAGATATCAGCACTATCACCTATTAAGGTGTTGGAGGAGGTAGGATTAGCGAAGGTTTTAGCGACTTTCAAGCCAGAAACAAGGGTTGTTAGGTTGAGAAGCGGTGATTTAGGCATTACAGCTGTGCCGTATGCTGAACCTCAATTAATGCAGGAACTTGTTAAGGGTGTAGAGAAACCTGACACGGGTAGGAAGATACTAATGGCCCACCTCCTACTTAAAGAGTTGAACATACCTGGAGCGCACCTCTCATTGACTGAGTTAAGGAGTAGCTATTACGATTACGTGGCCTTGGGTGACTACCATGCTAGATATGAAACTAGGCATGAGGGGGTTCCAGTAATTTACCCAGGATCTACTGAGGCATTAGATTATTTGGAGAGCAGGGATGAGAGATTCGTGGCCTTAGTCGACTTAAGCAGAGAAGAAGCCAGTGTTGATTGGATTAAATTAAGTAGGTTTAGAAAGTGGTTGGTGATAAAATCAGGTACGTATAGCGAGTTGATAAGACGTTTAAGGGATATTAGCTTCAGCGAATTCCCCAAACCTCCCATACTACACGCTGAGGTAAGCAGTGCAGAATTAGTCAATGCGGATCCTAAGCTCGTGATGGACTATATGCGCAAATTAAAGGAGAATGGCAAGATACTTACTTACGTATTAAAATCTCCAAGCATTTCAGGAGAATTCGACGAGACCCAATATGAGGAAGCAACGCCGTTACCTACGCTTGAGTCTGTTGTTCACAACCTGTTGAAAGATCCAAAAATTTCTGAGTATGTTTTAAGAATCATTAAAGACTACGACGATGAAAGTTTAATCAAAACCCACATAATGCGTCTGATAAAAGACCAGGAATTATTAAGCAAGCTAGAAAAATTGGTGAATCGAAGTGATCATCCGAAGCGTTAAACTTACCAACATACTTTCGCATGAGAACTCCGAGATAACGTTTCCTGACGGTATAGTAGCTATAGTAGGACCTAATGGAGCTGGGAAATCATCGATAATAGAATCAATATACGCTGCACTATTTACAGAAGCAAACGTAGATATCAGAGGACATAGGAAGGAATTCCTCGTAATGAGAGGGGAGAGGAAGGGCGAGATAGAAGTATCTTTAGAAGTTGGCGGCATCAAATACCTAGTCACTAGGGAAGTAAGTATTGACACTCCTGCTCAAGCCTCTCTCTATATCTTAGAGAAGAACGGTAAGAAAATTAGAAGCTCGGGACCCTCAAACGTCGCGAGCGAGTTAGGCAAGATTTTAGGGCTCCCTGCAATGAGCACCAAAGACCTAAGAAACATGGTTAGGAGCACTATAATATCACTTCAGGATGAACTTACTAAGATAATAGACATAACAGACTCCGAGAGAAGGGAGTGGATACTCTCACTCTTGGGACTCAGCTATTTAGAAAAATCCCTGGAAGTTGCCAAGAAATTCCTAAACAGGAAAGACGAATTAGAGGGCATGTTAAGGAGTGAAGAGAATGAACTAAAAAGGAAGAAAGATGAATTACGCCAACGTGAATCACGGAAGTCTTCGTTGAACAAAGAATTATTTGACCTTGAATTAAAGAAGAGCAAGTTAAATGAGAAATACAGTGATATAAATAAAAAAGTTAAATTAATTGAAGAGGCTATAGAGTTAGTCGATAAATTGGGACCCCTCATTATTATTAATAGAATAAAGGAGTTAGAGGAATTAAAGTCTGCGCTTGAGGTTGTAGAAGGTTTAAACGTTGATGAGTATTTACGTGTGAATGAAGAGTATCATGAAAAGATGGAGAAGCTAAAGTCCTACAGGGATCAAATCACCGCAATTTTACAGGATGTGTCAAGTAAACTGGAAATGCGTGTTGACAGCTATGAAGCCCTTGACAATTTACTAAAGGAATTTAGGGCGGAGAAGGATAAATTAAGCAGTTCGATCAGTCGTAACGAGGCGCTTAAGGAACTATACACTTTATATGTCAGCAAGTTTGAGTCTACGAGCAGATGCCCTATATGTGGCTCATCGATAACGGATCCGACTATTATTAGAGATAGCTTAACCCAAGAGCTGAACAGATTATGTGATGAGATTAAGAAGTCACGCGCTGAGCTCAACAGCATTGAGAAGAAGATTGGAATCGCTCAAGAATCGTTAAGAGATCTGGAGAAAGTGATTAATTCTGCTAAACATTTAGAGGAAGAGGTCAGCGAGATTCGGGATAAACTCAGTAACTTAGGGGAAAAGGTACTAGAACTATGTAAGAACCTCTCAGAAAGCTTCAGAGGCATTTCTAATAATTCTATCAATGAGTGCACTACGTATCTAACCTCACAGAAAGATGAGTTATATAAGACCGAGAGTGAGTTAAAAATACTCAACGATTTAAAGACCAGCTTGGTGGAAGGCTTCTCTGGCCAGGATATTCAGGTTTTACAGAGTAGGTTAGGGGAGATCTTGGCTGAGATATCGATCGCCAAGCCATCGATAGACCTAGATGTTCCTAAGAGATGGAAGGACATAGACGCTTTAAGAAGCGAGTTAAATAAAGTAAGCAAAGAATGGAATTCGGAATTAAATAAAATAAAAGAGGAAATCGATAAGAACAAGGACTCGATTACTACAACAAGGACTAGACTTAATGCCGAAGATGAAGAGATTAAGAAAGTAGAAAAAGAAATCAAGGACGCTGAGGAGAGAAAAACTGAATTAGAGAATCAGATTAAGGCCTATTCTATACTACAAGTTTTCTTCAGCAAGTATTTAGGTAAGAGTGGCTTAATAGCTAAGGAGTTAACTAAAATCGCCAGAGATGAACTGGAAAGAAGGACGAATAAGATATTAGGTAAGCTAGGATTAATGCCTATAGAAATCGACGACGAATTCCAAATACGTGTTAAAGTACTAGGCAGTACTTTACCCATAAGTAATGCAAGTGGCGGTGAGAGGGTTGGCATAGCAATTGCCTTGAAGTTAGCACTTGCCGAGCTGATTATAGGTAGATCCCCTACAACCTTAATCCTTGATGAACCGACCATCTACCTAGACGATGAGAGGCGTAGGCAGATCTTCGAAATCATTAAGGAGCTCGGTAAATCCTTGAAGCAAGTCATAGTTGTGACACACGACGAAAGTGTAATGAATATAGCAAATAAGGTCATCAAGGTAGAAAATGTAGGCGGGGTTAGTAGAGTAAGTTCATGATGCCTTTGCTTAGCCCCTTTTACTTAATCGAATAATGTTATTTCAGCAATCATTCATTAGAATTAAAGCAATGAACGTAGTAATAAACCCCAATACTGCATAGCTAGCGTGAAGCGTGCCTGCGAGGATTTGTTGATAGGTCATCTATCACAGCACCCACTATCTGAGTCAATAGATATAACTTCGACCCATCAACTGTGTCCCTACCGCACACATCAATCTCACGCAACAATATCCTGCAACCGAGAGTTTTTGCCTCTTCAGGACGGGGGGTCAGGGTGAGGATCTGCTTCAGTTTTTCATCCACCTCTTTTAGCGCTTGGTTGTGCTTCTGCAGTGTGTCCCCCCAGCATTTCCTTCCGAGTCAGTTGCTTGTCCAGGTAGTGCAACCTCATTATGTTTCCCGAGGCCCGCCCCCTCAACATACTCAGCAAGTCCTCCCCGTCCTCGAACCTCAGGTAGAGCCTGATGGCCTTCACAATGTGGTCCCACACGTTGGGGAATTGATCAGAGAGGTACTTGGAGGTCGTCGATGCTGAAGGACCAGCCTAAAGCAGCGGTCAAGCGTGTTAAGTAGGTAAGGCGCTCCTCGACGGTCCTCCCAGACCTGCCCAAAGATTTAAGGCAGTCCGCAAAACTCTCAAGCCTCTGAGGACTCAGAACTATAACATCATCAACCCTCTTAGGCAGCACCTCACTCCTAACGAACTCACATAACAAATCAGCCAAGCGGTAGGCCTCTGAGGGCGGCGTCCTAACCAGGCTAGACGACGGGCCCCGGGACTTTATCCTCGACCGGTTTTAAGTGCTGCTTGGATCCTGACACACCATCGCACGACGCTTCAAAGACTTTTTCTCAACTTATGAATCTGAGGACCTCCTCGAAGACTTTCTTAGTCACTTTCCTGACGTGTATGTCTACGGTGACTTTAGACAGCCCTAAATACCTCCCCAGCTCGTTTAGGTTGGTCCTCCTGGGGTGGTCGAAGTAGCCGGTGTTGTAGGCGTGCCTCAGTACGTTCAGCTCGCTGGAGGTCAGTTTGTCCGTGATTATTGAGAGGAGGGACCTCCTCACCAGTATCATGCTCAGGTAGTCCGCAGTGTCTATGGGGCTGTAGGACACGTTACCACGCCCGTAGAAGTTCTTAAGGCTCTCGAAGTACCTGCTCAGCTGCTCCCGCGTCCCGAGGACCACGTACTTCCTGAATCCCCTCTCGAAGACGTAGGGCGTCAGGACGTTGACCCCGCTCGCCTCAGCCAGCCGCAGGAAGTCGCACCTGGTCTTGTAAGCCACTATGTATGTCAGCCTGCCCTCACTCCACCACCTGATCCTCTTAATATGGCTTTCAGGGGTCCTCAGGGAGGGTCTGAGCTTCTCTATATAGCTACCCACGTTGTTATTGAATGAGTACGCGAACACCACGTAGTTGTCGGAGCCAGCGAGCTTTATGACCTCCAGGCTGATGCTGGCTGAGCTCACCTTACTCAACCTGCCGAAGAAGCTCCTGCTAGGCTTCTTAATCTCCACGTAAAAGATGCTCATGCCATCCGGCAGTAGAGAAGACCTTAACATTAAGTCTGACCTCGCCCGTCTACTATTATATGGATCGAACAATATAAACTTCGTGACGCGGGTGTTAGTGCGGGTTCAAACCCCTAGAGAGTTATTAGAAGCTAAATAAAAACGGTTTTAACATCGAGTTAAATAGGCGACCCACTAATCACTACAAGGTGTTACGTCAATGAACCTCAGAGGTAGGGTGGCGTTAGTGACTGGAGGCGGCAGGGGCATAGGGCGTGAGATCTCCCTGACTCTGGCGAGGCACGGCGCACACCTAATCGCCGTGGACGTGGATCGCGACAGCCTCGACGAGACCGTGAGGGAGGCTGAGAGCCTCAACATCAGGGCGCTAGGCCTGATTGGTGACGCGACGCGCAAGGATGACGTGGAGAGGGTGGTCAGGCAGTCGCTGGAGGAGTTCAAGCGTGTGGACGTGCTGGTGAACAACGTGGGGGCTTACCCCAGAAACCCCTTCACCGAGATGAGGGACGAGGACTGGTTCCGAGTGATAGACCTCAACCTGACCAGCGTGTTCTACGTTACGAGGGCCGTAGTCCCTCACATGATTAGGAACGCGTACGGGAGAATCATCAACATATCCTCGATAACGGGGCTCTACCACGGGGTTCCGGGGCTGGTGCACTACGGGACGGCTAAGGCAGGAGTCGTGGGCTTCACAAGGTGCTTGGCGGCTGAGCTAGCCCCCCACAACATTACGGTGAACGCCGTAGCGCCCGGACCCATACTCACGCCCGGGGTCAGGTCTATATGGTCGCCTGAGGACATCAGGCTGCAGGAGTTCGTGAATCCGCTGAAGAGGTTCGGAACACCCTCCGACGTAGCGAACCTGATCCTCTTCCTGGCGAGCGACTACGCCAACTTCATAACGGGTCAGCTGTTCGTGGTCGACGGGGGCCTCACGTTCGTCAACCCGAGGTCGGTGGTCAAGGAAGCGCTGGAGAAAATGCGTCCCTAGACCGTGTGAACGCCTGGGAGCCTGACCCCCCGTAGAGCGCGGGAATAACGCTGATTCAATTTCCTTGAGGTTTAATCCTCACGCCTCCAGCAAGCCCTAGGGATGTCGGACCCTGCAAGCACCCGTGAGCCTCGTGGTTGGCAACAATAAAACTTGTTTTATTATGCTCATATATACATCGTACACCACTTCCACCCATGAAGGGTGTATGAAGTGTTGCGGCAGGGTGTGAGTTTAACCACCGCAGTGATTATAATCGTTCTTGTAATGGTAGCGGCTGTAGGCGGGTACCTCGTCGGCTCGATGGGGGCTCCCGCCGGCACAGTCACTGTGACAACGACCAGCTACGCCGGCGCGGCGGGAACTATAACCAGGACGGTGACGCAGCCCACCACCGTGGTGCAGACGCAGACCCTCACGAGGACCGTCACCCAGCCCACCACCGTAACACCGCAGTTCGAGCTACACGCCGCCTACGTGACCGCGCCCTCAGAGTATGACACACACCACTACTTCTTCACTAGGTTTAAGGAGAAGGTTGAGACCAGGACTAACGGGAGGGTTAAGGTCGTCCTGCATCCGGGGGGTGAGCTGGGCAATCAGGTGGACTACCTTGAGATGATGAAGGCCGGAACCCTGTTCATGGCCACTATAGAGGTGTCGCAGTTCGTGCAGTTCACGGATAAGTTCCTGTTCTTCAGCTTCCCAGGACTCTTCAGAACCACTGAGGAAGCGCAGGCTTTCGGGGAGGCCCCCGAAACGCTCAAGTACGCTAACGAGGTGGCGGGACCTCTCGGCTGGATGGTGCCGGCCATAACGGTCGCGGGTGCCAGGTACTTCCTGACGGTGCCGGAGAAGCCCATTAAGTCCATAGACGACTTCAAGGGGCTTAAGATAAGGGTCATGCCCAACCCCATATTCGTCGACTCCCTGCAGACACTCGGGGCACTGCCAACCCCGTTACCATATACGGAGGTCTTCACAGCCCTCCAGACTAAAACCATAGACGGCATGGAGAACGAGGTCGCCGCCATCATAGCTATGAGGTTCTATGAGGTCGCGCCAAACATAGCGCTCTTCGGATGGTGTTACGCATGGCACTGGGTGGTCTTGAGCAAGCAGCTCTTCGACAAGTTGCCCTCAGACATACAACAGGTAATACTTGACACGATCACTGAGACCGCGAAGGAGAAGAACGCGTGGGCGCTGTACGTGGAGAGGGTGGTGGGCCTGCAGGTGCTGATGTCGCGCGGCGCCAAGATATACAGCTTCGACACAACGCCGGGATTCAGCAAGCTGGCAACGTGGCTGGAGACGAGGAAGGACCAGATCCCGGCGTTCGCCCTGGAGTGGTTGAACAAGTACAGGAGTGGCTTGGTAGGATAACCCGGTTTTTACTTCAAAAACACTCTAAACAATGTTTGAAGGTGGTAGGTCTTGGTTAACATAAGGAACGTCTTTAATGGGATCGACGCAGTCTTGAACATCATCGAGCAGTCAGTCGTCCTTGTAAGCGGTGTGGCGTTGCTCACCATACTGATTTACTCCGCGGTGGGGAGGTACCTGGCCGGGTACGGAGCCCCTGAGGAGGCCGAGCTGACGTGGCTCTTCTTCCTCTGGCTCTGCTTCTTCGGCGGGAGCAACCTAGTCAGGGAGGGGGACCACCCGCTATTGAACATACTGTCGGACAGGATCTCCAGGAGTCGGAGGGTGGGCAAGGCCTACAAAGCACTCACACACACAGCCCCAATAATCTTCGCCGCACTCCTGACCTACGGGATATACAAGATGTACCCTATAATCGCCATCAGCATAACCACCATGCTCAGACTCCCCCTAACGATATACTACGCCGCCGCCTTAGGCGGGCTGGCCGCCTTAACGATTAGGTATTTAATCAAGGTGGTCAGGACGCTGAGCCCTGGGTGAGTGGACATGGTTCTCGACCCACTGACCTCGTTCGCACTGTTCTTCATAGCCTTCATACTCATGGCCCTGGCGGGGATACCTATCTTCGCCTCACTGGGTCTGAGCGGGATAGCAGTCATACTGCTCGCCGGGAAGGACATAACCATAGCGATCAAGAGCTTCATGATGCCCTTCCAGTCCTTCCCCATGCTGGGGGTGTTCCTCTTCACCCTGATGGGGACCGTGTTCGAGAGGACTCAGCTCACGAAATACATTATAGATGCAGTCGAGCCGGCTGTGGGTCGCGTCAAGGGAGGTCTCGCGATCAGCGTTGCAGTATCCAGCGCGTTCTTCGGCCTGCTGACGGGGTCTGTGGCGGCGACCGCGGCCGCCTTCTCCAGACTCACGGGGCCTGAGATGGAGCGCCGCGGCTACCCTAAGAGCTTCGCCGGCTCCGTCATATGCGCCTCAGCCCCGTTAGGGGCCTTCATACCTCCAAGCATTCCCGGGATAATCATAGCCGTGGCCACAGGGACTTCAGTGATAACGATGTTCATGATAGGGGCAGGCCTAGGCATCATACTGCTGGCGGGCTTGTCCATCCTGATATTCGCGATCTCCTACAGGAACAACTACGGGGGTGTGGTGAGGAGGTATACGTGGAGTGAGTTCGGCGTGAACGTCCTGAAGACTATGCCAATACTAGTGGTGCCGCTGGGTGTTCTATGGAGCATATACTTCGGCGTTTTCTCAGTCACGGAGGCCGGGGCTTTAGGGGCGGCAGCGTCGTTCGCCGTGGCGGCGCTCTACAGGAAGCTTACGTTGAGGAAAGTGCTCGAGATATTTGTCGAGGCCTCCAAGACCACTGGGATGATACTCCTGCTGATAGGGTCGTCCTACATAATCAGCTTCGCCTTCAGCCTGACCGGGATCAACGCCGCCCTCATATCCCTGCTCAGGGACTTAGGTTCGCAGTACGTGCACATGGCACTCCTCTTCCTAGCGGCTATACTCGCAGCCCTCGGATGCTTCCTGGACGTGATAGTCCTGGCAATAGCCCTGGGGGCGGTCACAGTGAGCGCCCTCACGCCGCTGGGTGTTAACCCATACCACATAAACTCGTTGTACCTCTACGGCGTTCTGTTAGGCACCTGCACACCACCGGTCGGGGCGGCGGTCTTCGTGGTCTCACAGACCCTGAACCTACCTATAGAGAAACTCAGCAGGAGCGTCTGGGTCTTCGTGCTGCTCTACCTAACGCTGTACGTGGCTCTAATATTCATCCCCGAGCTGGCCCTGTGGCTCCCCAGACTCCTCCGCCTACCGCTATAGCATAAAACCCTTTTTATTTAACGCTTAATACCTACCCCTTGACTACCGCATGGGGTAATCCACGATGACGTACTTAATCACGGGCGCCGGAGGGTTTATAGGCAGGTTCCTTGTCGAGAAGATAGTTCTTGAGCTCGGGGAGCCGGTCGTAGCTCTGGACAGGATCCCAGTATCCCCGTTCAAGAATCACCCGAAGATCAAGTACTTGACGGGCGACGTCTCAGACGTCATCACAGTAAGCAAAGTCATGTGCAAGTACAGGCCTAGGGTGATCTACCACCTCGCGGCCCTCCTGGCAGACGCGTGTGAGGCCGACCCCATCACAGCGCTCAGAGTGAATATAGATGCGACGCAGTACCTCATAGATTTGGGCGCGGCCCACGGGGTTGAGAAATTCATATTCATGAGTTCGGAGGGGGTCTACCACCCCGACACCCCTGAGCCGGTTAAGGAGGAGCAGGCGGGCAACCCGCCGATCTACTACGGCGTCGCCAAGTACGTGGGCGAGCTCATAGGTCTTTGGTACTCTAGAAAGGGCTACATAGACTTCAGGGCTTTAAGGCCTACGGTGGTGTTCGGCCCTGGGAGGTTCAGAGGGCCCTCAGCCGAGTACTCCAGCATAATAATTGAGAGCGCTTTAAGAGGCGAGACAGCAATCATCAAGAACCCGGACGACAGGGTCAACTACATCTACGTCAGGGACACCGTTAACGCCCTTATTAAACTGGGTGAGGCGGAGAAAGCCCCTTCGAGGGTCTACAACGCCGGGGGCTTCGTAAGTAAAGTCATAGACTTCGCGGAGATGGTGAGGAAGTACATACCCAGCCTCAAGTACGAGGTGAGGCCGCAGCCGACGGTTAGGTACCCCGCCGTAGTTGACATAACGAGGGCGATGAACGAGCTGGGCTGGAGGCCGGAGTACCTCCACGAGAAGGCTATAGAGGACTACATAGAGACCGCCAGGAAGGGGTCGGAATTATTCAACATATACGCATAAAACCTGTTTTATTGATGTTCTATTTACCCACGTAAAGAATTCATGGTGGTGTGCAACGTGTTCGAGGTCACGGGCATTATGACCGCGCTCATAACGCCGTTCAGAGCCGGCACTGAGCTGTGTGTGGAGTGTATTGAGCCCCTGATTAGGTTTCAGGTGGAGAGGGGTGTGGCAGGCCTCTACATATCGGGAACGTACGGTGAGGGCGTCATAACGCCGCTAAGCGTTAGGGAGGCCCTCTTCAGGAGGGTGATCGAGGCCGCGCCGTCGAAGACGACCCTCCTCCCGCACGTAGGCGGGGCGGACGTCGGGACCGTCACGCATCTGGCTAGGTTAGCCAAGGACTTAGGCTATCCAGCAGTGAGTGTTGTAGGCCCTCTATACCACGCCCCCACCAGAGCGGGCCTGGTGAAGTTCTTCAGCCACGTAGCCAGGGCGGACGTACCCATAATAATATACAACAACAAGGGCAGGCAAGGGTACAACATATCCCCGGAGGACTTCGACGCCATCGTTAAGGAAGTCCCGCACGTCGCCGGGATAAAGGACGCCAGCTACGACGTCGAGCAGCTTCTGGAGTACGTTGCGAGGTTCGGGTCAAGGCACTTCATCGCCGGCGCCGGGGACAACCTCCTCCTCTACACGTTCGCCGTAGGCGCGCCGGCCCACATATGCGGGGTCTCGAACGCCCTCCCGGAGATCGCCACAGACCTCTACAAGGCAGTCACCGCGGGAGACTTGAGGAGGGCGGCCGAGCTTCAGTACAGGATCGTCACGCTGAGGAAGGCGATCAGGAGGTTTGGTGTGGAGACGCAGGAGGTCCTGAGGGCGATGCTCAAGTTGAGGGGGGTTGACAGCGGTGAACCGCCTATACAGCTGAGCTACACGCTCACCGACGAGCAGATGGGTGAACTTAAAAACATCTTGGGAAAGTACCTAACGCAGTAGTGTGAGGGCCTTGGGCAGAGTCAAGATAGCTGTAGTGAATTCCAAGTCATTCGGGCTCTACACGGACGCCGTTCAGAGGCTCGAGAGGATGGGAGAGGTAGCGAGGATAGAGGTCCCGAAAGACATAGGGGGTGGCGAGCTGGCGGCGAGGTTGGACGGCTACCACTTCATAATCGCTAGCGTAACGCCCAGGTACGGCAGGGAGTTCTTCGAACGCAACGGCAGCGTTGTCATGATCGTCAGGCACGGGATAGGGTACGACAACATAGACGTTAAAGCGGCTGAGGAGCACGGCGTCATAGTGTCTAGGGTGCCTGGGTGGAGGGAGCGTGAGGCAGTCGCCGAATACACTGTAGCCCTGATGTTGAGTGCATTGAGGTTCGTCGTTCAAGCGTCCAACAAAGTCCGTGAGGGAAGGTGGGGTGAGAGGGCGAGGTTCATCGGAGGCGAGCTGAAGAACCTCACCGTAGGTCTCGTGGGCTTCGGGAACATAGGCTTCAGAGTGGCCACGATACTGAGGAGCGGCTTCGGGGCGGACGTCGCCGTGTACGACCCATACATACCTAAGCAGAAGATAGAGGAGGCAGGGTTCAGACACTACTCAGACCTGTGTGAGTTGCTCAAGGTATCGGACATCGTAACCCTGCACGCCACCCTAACCCAGGAGAATTACCACATGATAGGCGCCAGGGAGTTCGAATGCATGAAGGACGGGGTTGTAATAGTCAACACAGCGCGAGGGGAGTTAATAGACACGCAACAATTAATAAAGTACGTGGAGGCGGGGAAGGTCAGCACGGCAGCGCTTGACGTGGTTGAGGGGGAGCCTATAGGTAGGGACCACCAACTCCTAAAGCATGAGAACATCATAGTGACCCCACACATCGCCGCATACACGTGGGAGGCGGTTAAAGGCATGGACGACGCGATGGTTGAGGCAGTGGTTAATTACTTAAGCGGCAAGCCGCTGGACGGCGTCGTCGTGATGCCAAGTAACCCTAGGAAGCTCCCGCCTGACACGACATTCACGCTACCGTCCTGAACACTCGATAGGTGATGGGGGTGGGCGAGCAGCGTTGAGGGACCCCCACATTCCGAGGATGTGGTCGGGCCCTCCGCCTTAACCACTCCATTTATGTTTACTCACACATAATAGGTATTAGGTTAGGGCTTTGATAGTCGCTGTCGATGTGGGCACTTCAAGCGTGAAGGCAGGGCTTGTGAGTCCGGGCGGCAGACTCGTCAGGTCCTACGTCAAGCCCATCCCGTTAAGCACGCCGGCTCAGCTCGCCGCCGAACACGATTTAGAGCTTATGTGGCGGCTGGTTCTGGAGGGGGTGGTGAGGGTCTCACGCGGCTATGAAGGCAAGGTTGAGGCCATATCGCTTGGCACGTACCTCCACGCCCTAGGAGTCTTAGATGAGAGATTCCGGGTGGTCGTGAATGTTATGACCTATCTTGACAGGCGTTGCCATGCAGAGCAGAAGGAGATTGAGGAGCGCGGGTTCGAGCTGTACAGAAGGACTGGATGCCCCCCTATATTCGTCTTCCCACTGTGTAAAGCCTTATGGCTGAGGAGGCAAGGCCTGCTGAGGTCGTCGCATAAGCTGACCTTCCTTAAGGATTACCTGGTATACAAGCTGACCGGACGTCATGCCGTGGACTACGGGGTTGCGTCCGGGACTGGGTTCCTGAACGTGCGTGACTTAAGGTGGGAGCCGCTGGCTCTGGAGGCGGGTGCGGTGGACGAGGACATGCTACCGCAGTTAGTTGAGGGGGCTAAGGTCTATGAGCGTGTGGATGTGAGGGACGCGAGGCTAACGGACGTGGCGGTAGTTCCGGGGTCTTTCGACGGGGCCCTCCAGAACATAGGCTACGGCGTGTTCAGCCCGGATGCAGTGCTAAACCTAGGCTCAACCACTGTGGTCAGGGCGCTCACGCAGGACCTCGTGATAGATAGGGAGCCTGAGGCTAGGTTCTTCACGTACTACGCTGCCGACGGCTACAGAGTCGTAGGTGGGGCCTCCAACAACGGCATGGCGGTCGTCAAATGGTTTAAATCGATCTTTAGAGGAGGCCGCTCATTACGTGGCGGCATCATGTGTAGGGACGGCGTGTACGTCCTGCCGTTCGCAGCAGGGGAGAGGTACCCCTTCAGAGACCCTGACCTCACGTTCACGTTCACGGGCCTGCGTTTAGAGCACAAGCATGAGGACTTAGTTAAGGCCTTGTTCGAGGGCATGGCGTTAGTGGCGAAGGCTATAGTTGATGCTGTTGAGGAGAACACCGTTGAAGTGAGGCAACTACACTGCGCAGGCGGCGGGTGCGGTAACGCGGATTTAGTGAGGGTTTTCGCTAACGTGCTATGTAAGCCAATACTCATTCACAAAAACCCCAGGAATGCAGTGGTTCTAGGTGCAGCAGCCACTGCCATGAAAGCCCTAGGCTACATAAAGTCTTTCAGTGAGGCTGAGTTTAGATCCGGAGCCCCGGTAACGCGCGTTAACCCTGATAATGATTCATGCACCGTTTACGAGGAGTGCCTCAAGAAGTTCCTCAAGCTTGTTAACGTGTTTAGAGGGTCGCCCCAGGGGGTGTGATTTGAGGGTTCTCTCCATAGATTTAGGCACGACCAACCTCAAGACCTCCGTGCTTGAAATCGGTGACGACCTGAGGCAGGTTAGGACGTTGAAGTCCATCGTAAGCAGGCTAACGCCTCACACTCCAGAGCCCGGGGCCCACGAGCACAGCCCGCAGGAGGTGAGGATGCTCATCACCCAGCACGTGAGGCATCTAACACGTAGCTTCAAAGTGGATGCGGTAGTCCTGGCGACGTACCTCTTCGCTACGGTGATTGTTGATAGGGAGCTTAAGCCGAGGAGCAACATAATCACGTGGCTGGATGAAAGGTCAATAAAGTTCGTTAGGCTTGTCGGAGAACGCGGGCCCGAGCTCTACAGAAGGACCGGATGCCCGCCAACACATATCTACACCCTCCCTAAGCTACTATGGCTCAGGAGATCATGCCCGGCAACCCTTGCCAACGCCTTAATACTTGACGGGAAGTCGCTCCTGACCTCATGGATGCTGGGGTACCCGGTGACAGACCTCTCAACAGCCTCAGGAACCTACCAGATGCTGAATATAAGCGAGCTTAAATGGGATCCGCTTGCGCTGGAGACTGCGGGTGTGGATGAGAGCTCGCTCCCGCAACTGGCTGAAGCGTACTTCACGGACGTATTGAGGGAGAGCGCGGCGGTAGACATGGGGCTGAAGCCAGCAACGCCCGTGATTCTAGGACTATATGACGGTGGTTCCATGATATTCGGTCTAAACGGGGGTGTGAGGGATGTGGCAGTCATGAACGTCGGCACCAGCGCCATGCTAAGGGCTGTGGTCAACAAACCTGTGGTTGACTCATCACCGCACATGAGGCTTCAGACGTACTACCTACTCGATCGCCTGTGGCTCAGCGGCGGGGCGGTGAACAACGCCGGCGTCGTTGTGGAGTTTATGGTGAAGCTAGTGAATGCTGACGTAAGCGAGCTCCCCAGGATTTTAGAGGGGGCTCCGCCTAAACCGTGGGAAACCCCTCTAACCTTACCCCTACTTCATCCGGAGAGACTGCCGTTCCTGCGGAGTGCGGGTATGCACATACTCTCCATAGGGCCTGGCACCTCAGCGCGGGCACTGATCTGGGGGGTTGTGGAGGGGGTGTTAATGCTTCTAAAATTACTAGGCGATAGCCTCCACGAGAACGGCATCCCGTACGGGGAGGTAAGGATCGGCGGGGGGCTGGCTAGGTATAGGGGCGTCCGTGAGATGGCCTCACTGATCTTCGGTAAGAGGGTGGGGTATGTGGGCGGTGTTGAGGCGTCGCACATAGGCAACGCGCTACTCACTCTGAGAGCTACTGAAGGCGTCAAGGCGGTGGACGAGTTCGTCAGGAACGTGGGCACGTTACTGGAGTATGAGGATTTCAATGAAGCCCTCGCCAGGGAATATGAGCTGAAGTACTCAAGGTTCAAACGCCTGGTCTGCAGTGACCTGCTTCAGCCGAGCTCTGAAGGTTCATAATGGTAGGGGTGATTAAGCCCTGCGTTTGAGCGCGGCGTCCTTCAGGTAACCGTCCAGCAGGTTTAGAGATCTATCCATGAGGTCGAGGAGTCTCGGGTCGTGCGTGACTATAACCACGGTCGTTTTGAAGTCCTTCCTTATCTTTGTGAAGAGATCTATCACCTTCAACGCGGTGTTCCAGTCGAGGTTCGCCGTCGGCTCGTCAGCCAGGAGCACTGAGGGGGTCATGACCAGAGCCCTCGCTATAGCTACCCTCTGCTTCTCACCGCCGCTCAAGTGCTTCGTCCTGACGTCGACCTTACTAAGGAGTCCTATGTACTCCAGGACCTCCCTAACCCTCCTCACCCTCTCCTCCCTCCCGACCCCCGCTATCAGCATCGGTATCTCAACGTTCTCGAACACTGTGAACTCGTCTATCACGCCGTAGTCCTGAGGTATGTAGCTGACCACGGTGTTCCTGATCATGGCCAGCCCGTTCTCGTCAAGCATGTTAAGGTTGTAGCCATCCACGATAATCTCCCCCCTGTCAGGCCTCACCAGCCCTGCAATCATCTTGAGTAGCGTGGTCTTGCCTGAGCCACTGGGTCCGTGGATACCCACTATCTCCCCCCTCCTGAAGGAGGCGTTGAGGTTCTTCAGCACCACTACCTTATTGTTTCCCTCGTCATACGTCTTCCACACATCCCTCAGGAGGACGACGACATCGCTCACACACCACACCCCGAGAAGATAGTGTTTCAGCAGGTGTTAAATCTGAAGCGCTTTAATCACGTGGCGGCCCTAACGGACCTGTAGGTGAGGTTCAGCGTGGCTAGCGTGGCCGTGAACGTGAGTGTGAGGGCCGACAAGGCGATGATCGGGCCGGCCATGATGTACGGGGTCGAGATCAGGCCGGCGACTAGGAGGGAGTATAGGCTCAGCAGAGCCTTCACCTGGCCGGGCCTCAGGCCGTGTATGAAGAGTACGTAGAGGACTGAGGCGTGGATTCTGAAGTCCACCACGACCGCCGCCACGGAGGCTATAACGCTTAAGGACAGGACTGCGTACTGGACGGCAACGCTGCTCCTGAAGGTCAGGAGCAGCAGGATGTTGAGCGCCGTGACCGCGGACACCTTGACTCCAGAGCTCCTGCCAGCGACCCGGCTGAAGATCAGGAGTATGTCGCCTCCCAAGCCTTAACACCACCTATTACCTTAGAGACTGCCAAAGCGTTGATGCTCCTGCTCATCGTCTCGGAGATCTCCTCAACCCCGAAGACCATGCTGTTTATGGTGATGTGCGTCCCCCCCTCCCCAGGGTTTATGAATATAGCTAAGTCCACGCCCGAGCCCCATGAGTCGACGTAGTCCATCTTAGCGTGTACGAAAGCCTCCCCTCCCTCCACCCTCCACTCGATCTCCTCCACGTAGAAGAACTCGTTGGCCTTAATGAGGTCCGCAATCACCTCACACAGCCTACTTACGTCCGCCACCGGCGTGATCAGGACATATCTGGCGGTGGGGGGCATGAACGCCTCCGTAGCCAGCCTCTCAGGCCTTACTTTGAGGCCCATGTAGACCGTCGAGACAACCCATGCTAGGAGTAGGGCGACCATGGAGTTGAGGGTCGCTGCGCCTCCCATGGACGCGAACACGTAGGTTAGGGACGCCAGCCCGGGGGTTAGGATTGACATGATCGTGTAGCCGACGACTATGACCGTTATCGCCCAGGGCTGGAAGCCCATGTACGATATCTTGTCCCTCAACTCCCTCAGATAGGGGACTGTAGACGAGAAGACGGAGATTATTATCACGGAGGCAGTCACTGAGGAAATAACTGCTGAGACCACTGACTCCGCGGTGGGGACGCGGACATCGGATAGGAAGTACGCAACGCCGTTGCCGACCACGGCCACCTCGCTGACGGGGTACTGGGGTTCAAGGAGGCTGTAGAGCTCTGAAGGATCTACGAACCTGCTGACACGCCTCACCACCACGTCCGTCACCAGCTCCCTACCGCTGCCGCAGGTTCTGACAGCGTTCCGAAGCGACGTGATGAGGACGTGCTGCAGCGGGACTGTGATAGGTTCCGTGCCTACGTAACCCTGGATGGGTATTAGCGGTGTCCTGTAGAAGATGAGGTAGTTCCTGAGCATATCACCGTTAACGCGTATCAGAAGCACTTCGTAAGAGATGTCGTCGACCTTAAGGAAATCCGCAACGAACTCACTGCCGGCCTCGCTGTAGAGGAAGACGCGGTCCTGAAGGCCCCTCTCGATACCCAGGCTCTTCAAGACGGTGTCCTCAACACCCACCAGCACGTAGATGAGCTTCCTGCTTCTCTCGAGGGTGTAGGGAGGGTCGAGGATCACCCTATAGAACTTCAGGCATTGCACGTCTGCACCCGCACGCTCCAGTATCGCTGAACACGCGTCGGCGTTGACGGGGGTTTCGAACCTGACCATCAGGTCGTAGAACTCGTTACCGATGCTTCGGTCTTGGACAACCACCAGGTTGTTCTCGTACCTGGTGTTAAAGCCTGATATTATGACAGACGCCACCACCGCCGCGAGGATCAGGTATGTGGACGGCTTCCTCAAGATGAGGAGGCTCAGCTTGTAGATGCTGACGATCCTCGCCAGCCTGGCCTTGACAGATATCTTGAACTCCCTGACCATGGCTGACTCTACGCCCACGTACTTAATCGCTGAATAACCGACGGCGGCCATGACGAATACGTATACTGAAAGGAAGAATATCTGGGTAATGCTCACCTCACATCACCCCGCAGATGCTCATGATCACCGATGTAGCAACCCCTAAGCCGGCGCCAGCCAGGATCAGCGAGGCGTAGGTCGTCAGGGATTCATACACGTCAACACCTATCCTGAAAGCAACGTACTTCAGGGCGGACGCCGCCAGGAAGAGCAGGCCTAAATCCGGTGTGAGGGTGACGCCCAGTAGCACGCCGAAGAGCGAGACGCTGCCCAGGCCTGCTAGCCTCAGCACGACAATGAGGGACACCGCTAGGACGAGCCCGATGATTATGGAGTGCGTGTTGAAGGATGAGAGGCTCCCGCTGTAGAGGCTGTTCATCCACATGACGAGCGGAACCCACCTCAGCAGGTTGAGCTTAGGTGAAGTCAGCCCGAAAGAGCTGAGTAGGAGGTGACCGTAAATCAGGGTTATCGGCGCCCCGACCAGCATTAGGAGTGCTGGCAGGAAGGTTGACACCTCCGCCCTAACCTCGAGGGTCTTCCCCGCCTTGACGTAGTTGAGGGTGTTCGCTGCCACGAACTGGGGCATCGGCACGCCCGTGTAGGGGTCCAGAAACACGTAGGGCACCGCACCCCTGGCCCCGGATATGAACAGCGTCAGCGTGGCTATTGGCAGTGTTGCCTGGGAGACCGTGCCCGCCTCACCAGCAACCCTTAAGGTGAAGATGGTTAGGAAGAGCTGGAGTATCACTATCGCAGGCACCGCTACGAGCAACGTGTGAGGGACTTCCGAGAGCATCAGCACGGGAACTAAAGCACTGGTGATGAGGACCACGGACACGAGGAGGTACCGCATCAAGTACCTGCTTAGATACACGTACCTAAGCGAGGTCTTGATGTAGGCCCAGCTAGTGACTATGTAGTACGATGAGGCGACGGCGAGGAAGCCGCTGATGAGGGATGCGGTGTAGGGCGCTGCGGCGGTAGCTAGCGCGCGGCCGTCCAGCGATGGCGTGGAGATCAGCAAGCCCATCGAGGCCAGCAGGGGGGTCACGGCCAAGTATGTCACCAAGTTGCCTAACCCTATCCCAACCGAGGTGTTGAGAGGTATGAGAAAGGCGAGCATAAGTATGAAGACATCTACAGATAACGCGAGGCCTGAGCCCGGGAGGACCCGCTGGAGGGCGGGCGTCACGTCTAGCGTCAAGCCCCCCGAATGCATGAGGGCGAGCTGGCTGAGGAAGCCCAACATGACGGCCGTCACCAGGTACTCCCTCCTCAAAGACTTACCTACCTGGATGACCCTGGCTATGGAAGCGCCTATGGGGTAGGGCAGCTTCTCCCTCTCCACGTAGTGCTTGTAGAAGACGTAGGCAATGATGGATCCCGAGATCGAGACGGCGGTGGCGTACGAGTAGAACAGTATGGTGTCGAGGCTCAAACCGCCGGAGTAGTACATCCAGTGAGGGAGGTTGATCACCGCGGGGTCTCCGTAGGCGTTAAGCATTGTGTAGGTCACGTACATGCCGGCCGTAATCGTGGTCGATATGGAGATCCCAGCCGCTATAGTCACCCCTAGGAAGTGCTCGAATACGGTTGGCGTCCTCCTGCAGACAGCTCTGAAAAGCACCAGGAAGATGATGGCCGACACCACTCCCGCTATCTCCGCGGTCGTGTAGCCGGTCACTGCGTACCCGTACGTGTCCGCGAAACCCTGAAGGAGGCCGACAACCAAACCCAGCAGGACAGCCCCTACCAGCCTTGACGTAACCCACCACCGACCAGCCGTCTTAACGCTTCCTCAAGCTCGTCAGCCATGTCGACCAGCTCCCCACTCCCTAACCTTCTCACTAAAGTAAGGTTCAGTTCTATTAAATTTAGGTAATCACTGACGGCGTCCGCGTGCTCGTTGCCCGCGCCTGCCAGAGCCTTAACCTTAGTGTAGTACGTCAAAGCCTCGAGCAATGCATTATTGGCTCTGCTGAGGGCTAGCCTCGACCCCGTCCCCGTGTAAACATCATCAAAGTCGATGAGGAACACCGCCCTCACGCCCTCAACCCCTGCAAGGCTGGCGTGACCCTCCACATACAGGTCGAAGTCGCCGCAGATCACCGGGACGTTGCCACGCCGCCCCGTCCTGAACCCCAGCTCGCCGGGTCTGAGCAGGGCTTGAAAGAAGTACCTGGCGTCTTGAGTGAAGTTCAGAGTTAGGTAAGGCCTTACCATAAGGTTACGGTAGGTCGTGGTTGAGGTATAGGGTCTGAGCAGTAGCTGAGTCCCGGAAAACTCAACCCCCATGGGGGATGCGTGAGGCGTTAGATCGTTGTTTGAAGTCACTGCTAATGCCTCGTGATGCCCGAACCGCAGAAACTTCCGTAGCTCAGCAGCCATCGCATCCAACCCCAAGGAATTTAGGGTATAGCATTTAATTTAGATTTCGAGGGAGGGGTTAGCGGCGTGGTTTTCGGAGGCCTGAGGGATGAGGTTCGGTGGGCATCACTGCATGAGATCGTTAGGCGTGAGTTCGGATTCGACGTTGAGGAGGACTTCAACGCCGCTGAGGTCCTGAACATGATCATTCAAAGCGGTATGGCCTCCCGCGAGACCGTCGCGGGGAAACTGCGAGGCCTAGTGGGGGGCGCCCGAGCCCTAGTCGTTGGAGCCGGTTCTAGCTGCGTCGACGTTAAGGAAGTGTTCAAGCACTATGACGTGCTCATAGCTGCTGACGGTGCTCTGAGGTGTTGCCGGAGCGTCGGCGTCGAACCCCACGTGGTTGTGACGGATCTGGATGGTGTGGGGTTAGGCGACCTACTCACATTCGAGGGCGTTATAGTGATCCACGCTCACGGCGATAACGTGGGGAGGCTGATCTCCATGGTGCCTCTCCTGAAGGGTAAGGACGTGTTAGGGACTTCCCAAGTGCCCCTCAAGACCTCTAACGTAAGTGTTGCCGGGGGATTCACGGACGGGGACAGGGCCGTCTACATAGCGCTTGTGAACGACGCGCGTGATGTGGGGCTGGTAGGCTTCGACTTCGAGGGATCGGTGGGAAGGTACTCTAAGCCGTATCTAACTGGGGAGGTTCCGGCAACCCCGGTTAAGAGGAGAAAGTTTTATTGGGGGAGATTCCTAATTGAGTTGATGGGGTTGGGCAGCGGTGTCGAAGTACGCTATGCGTGCAGTGCGTCTGAAGGTCCCCTACAGGCTTCACCTAGGCTTCTACAGGTATAGTGATCCACCACACTCCTTCGGCTCCACCGGCATCGTGGTGAGGGAGCCCTACTTCATCATGAGTGTCGAGAGGGTCTCAGGCCCCACAGTTATCGAAACACCTACCGAAGAGTCGAGGGACCTGATCCTGAACACGCTGTTTAGGATGGGTGTTAGGAACGGCCTCAAGGTAAGTGTTGAGGGTTTGGTTAAGCATCACGTGGGGCTGGGATCAAGGACTAAGTTAGTGATGAGCCTGCTTAAGGCCCTCACCGTCGTCGGGTGCCTGGGTCCGGGAACGCGGATTGACGCTGTCGCCAGGGGGTTGGGGGTGGGTCGCGTGTCGGGGGTGGGGATCCACACCTTCCTTAAAGGCGGGTTCGTCGTGGACACAGGTGTCGTGAAACTCGGTAACGCGTTGAGGTACCCTGAGCTGCTGCTGAGGTTGAGGCCGCCGCCATGGAGCGTGTTGGTCGCCATCCCTGAGGGGATCACGGGGCTGCGTGAGAAGGACGAGGAGCCCATACTCAGCAACGTGGAGCCGCACAGGAATCAGAAGGAGCTTTACGAACTCCTCATACACCTAACGACTGCAGTGCGTCTGAGCAACTTCGGAGTCTTCAGCAAGGCCTTATCGAGAATACAGCTTCTGGCCGGTCAGTACTTCAGCAGGCATCAAGGCGGTGTATACTCCAGCGAGGAATCAGCCCTGATAGCTGAGACGCTACGTAGGAGCGGCGTGGAGGCTGTAGGGCAGAGTAGCTGGGGGCCGACCGTGTACGGATTCGTCGAAGACGGGAGGAAAGCCGCGAGAGCTACTGCAGCTCTAGAGGGTTTGAGGGCCTCGTTGAGGCTGGACTATTGGGTGACGAAAACCTCTGTACGAGGATTCCTCACCGAGGCCTTCTAGGATGGCTAAGATAGCGTCGTGGACATGCTAATACCCCACCAGGACGTAGTAGATGGAAAGAGAGAGGACTGTGTTCACCAGGATTAGGATGTAGTAGGTCCTCACCAGCTCCCTCTCGGCCATGGGTTCCTTCAGGACGAGCAGCTGGACCAAAGTCACTGGGGCTCTCGCATCCATGGAGGGCCTCATCCTCATGTCCTCAGCGAGCTCGACCGGCCGGACTATCTCCTCCTTATTCCTGAGTCCGCTGACGCTTGTGATTAGGCTGAATCCGTTGATTATAAGCGGCGTTGAGAGCATAATCAGGAGGTACTCCCTCCTGAGGAGGACTGCCTCCGACGCAACTAACGCCCCCAGAATGAATGAGCCGCTGTTACCGTTGAAGATCTTCGCTGGATATGTGTTGAAGGCTATGTAGCTAATGAGGAGCGACGTCACGAACAACGCGAAGTGGAGCCCTCCATCCATAGGTGGGGGCCCCCACCCCAGAACGCTTGAGGCGGTCATAGCGGCTGACGAGGCAAGGGCCACCCCGACCGCGACGCCGTTGTGTGTGTCGATCATGTTGTAGGCGTTTATGGAGACTGTGTACGCTAGGAGGAGGAGGAGCGGGTATATTATATGTAACCTTAATTGACCCACAAGCGGGACGTAGGGCCGCGGAATGTACGAGGAGCTGAGGATCACCGGCAACGCAGGCGCCGTCAGAAGTACGACCTTCCAAAACGCGTTGATCCCTCTGAAATCGTCGTAGAGACCTAAGAAGCCCGCGATTAGGGCCGCCATCATGTGGTGAGGGACGTGCGGCACGTTATTCAGTGTGGCGAGCAGTAATCCAAAGAGCGCGGTCACCATGTAGGCAGGCCCCGCAGTCTTCGGCACTGCCGGCCTGCCTGGCTTGTGGACATCGGGTGCCACTAAACCCTTCCTCCTCTCTAGAGCCATGACCACGTACGTTGACACTGCAGTTACGGCCGAGGCGATCAACACCCACTCAAGCACCTGAACCACTCTGAGGTTTAATAGATGCCCCGACCTTTATAATTAGCGTTACGACTTAGTCTTGAGGTAACCCGTCTTGAGGGTGGCGGTGATTCACGAGGCCCCTGTCCCACCTCAGTCAGCCAGGGAATTGCTGACGGAGTTGCTGAAGAGAGGGGCTTCAGTCCTCTACTTGAGGATCTCCAGACTCAACAGCGAGGTGTTGAGTGACGGCGGGCTGAGGATTAGCTATGGGACCGAGCACGTGCTTGAGATTGACGGCGGTCTTGTGAGGGGGGTTGGCTCTGTGACAAGCATGGAAGCCCTGCTCAAGAGGGTGAACACGTTGAGGCAGCTTGAGATGAGGGGGGTGACGCTCATGAACAGCGCTCAGGGCTTCATGAACGCGCGTGACAAGTACAGAGCGACGCAGCTCCTGGCTAACGCAGGGTTAAGAGTCCCTGAGACCAAGCTGACGGAGGACGTGTACGTGCTGAGCGAGACTGTGAGGAACTGGGGGAGGGCGGTCTTCAAACCCCTCATAGGGAGCATGGGGTATGGCTCACTCCTCGTCACAGACCCTGACGTGGCATTCATCATAGGTAAGACCTGGCTCAGCCACAGCCAGCCAGTACTGCTTCAGAGGTACATGAGAAGCAAGGACCGTGATATAAGGGTCTTCGTGGTGGGCGGCGAGGTGTTAGGAGCTATATACAGGTACAAGCCTGAGAACACATGGAAGACGAACGTAGCTCAGGGGGCCAAGGTGGAGGGGGCGGTCGTCGACGTGGAGCTCAAGGAACTCTCGATCAAGGCTACGGAGACCTTAGGTCTGGACTATGCTGGAGTGGACGTTGGGGAGACTGAGGAGGGTTACGTCATATATGAGGTGAACGCCATGCCTAACTGGCAGGGATTCTACGCCGGGACGGGCATAAGCCCGGCGCCGAAGATAGTTGAGTGCCTGTTTAACAGGCTGAGGAAATGAAATAAGTGAACGAGGGCTGAACCCACTAAGCACGCAAAAATATTTTCCTGACCCCCTCACTCTCCAGAGTCTTGAAAACGTACTTGACGTCCATCTCCGTAACGCCCTTAATCAGTGCGATCCTGTCAACGGTTGACGTCAACTCCTCGCTGCTTGTGGATGCCACCTTAATGAGGAGTGGGTACTCGCCGCTGACTTCATACACCTCAAGTACGTTCGGGTAGCTCACGAGCTCCTCGACCACGTTCCTGATGTGTTGAGGACTTGCCTTAACCTCTATGTAGACCTGTTGCACGAGCCCCAGGCGATTCAAATCCAGGCAGGCGGTGAACCCCTTGAGAATACCCCTCTCTTTAAGCCTCCTCACCCTCATGTAGATCGTGGACTCACTCACGCCTAACTCACGCGCGAGCTGCCTGAACGGGATCCTTGAATCGTTGACCAGCCTAGCTATTATCTTGACGTCGAGCTCGTCCACATTCGTGTAGATCCCTGCCTCGACCGTCTCACCCACACCTCCCGGCAAACCTGTTCACTATCACCAAATAATAATTGCCCCCAACCTCCTCAACATCCACCAGCGAGAGCCCCGACCTTATCACCAGCTCGACATACCTCTGTATCTCCGTTACGTTAGTTATCATTACCTTAGCGCTCTCCCCACATCCCAGCGTGTTGCTTAACTCGCTGAAGAGCTCCCTCGCCTCCTTAACGCTCCTCACAACTCTCTGCACTCACTCCTTACCTGACCTTAATAGGTCTCGAGGTCTTTAAAGCTTAATTACCTGCTCACCGGTCCTTACTCTAGGGTATTGTGATTGGAGGATGAGTCAATTCTGGAGTTAGTGTTTAAGGCTTCGGAAGTCCTTAAGTCAGTCGTACACAGGACGCCGACCGTTCACTCAGCCTTCCTCTCCTCAGTAACCGGGAAGTCCGTCTACCTTAAGCTGGAGAACCTCCAGAAGACCGGGTCGTTTAAGGTTAGGGGCGCGTACTTCAAGATCTCCTCACTGCCTCAGGACGTGATGGTCAGGGGCGTTGTCACCGCATCCTCCGGAAACCACGCTCAGGGGGTGGCTTACTCCGCCAGGGAGTTGAGGGTGCCTTCAGTCATAGTGATGCCTGAGACCGCACCGCCCTACAAGGTCAATGCTGTGAGGTCGTACGGCGGTGAGGTGATACTGCACGGTCAAATATATGACGAGGCCTACCAGAAGGCGCTAGAGGTCTGTGAGAGGACTGGGATGACGCTCATACATCCGTTCAACGACCCCCACATCATAGCTGGTCAAGGCACTATAGGGCTGGAGATAATGGAAGACGTCCCGAAAGTCGACACTGTCGTGGTTCCTATAGGGGGCGGCGGCCTGATCTCGGGGATAGCTCTCGCCGTCAAGAGGTTGAGTGGCGGGAGGGTTAAGGTGGTGGGCGTGGAGCCCTCGGTAGCCGCCAAGACTAGGGCGGCTCTGGAGGCAGGTCACCCGGTCAAAATGTCACCTCAACCATCGCTGGCCGACGGGGTCATAACTAAATCCCTAGGCGATCTGACGTTCAAGCTGATTCGGAGGTATGTGGATCAGGTCGTTGAGGTTGAGGAGGATCAAATAGCTAGGGCCATATACCTCCTGCTGGAGAGGACTAAGTTACTGGCTGAGGGTGCTGGGGCGCTGTCAGTGGCTGCGCTACTGTCAAGAGGTGCTGAGATTCCTGGTGACACTGTCGTGGCTCTTGTGAGCGGTGGGAACGCTGACCTGACGACTCTCTACAGGATCTTGATGAGGGGCTTGATGAGTGAGGGCAGGGTGGTCAGAATAACTGTATCGCTGAAGGACGTGCCGGGCAGTCTGGAGAGCGTGTTGAAGGTGCTCGCCGACCTAAGGTGCAACATACTGGAGATAACTCACGACAGATTTGACCTGGATATCAAGCCCGGGTACGCGAAGGTCAAGATACTCATGGAGATTCCTGAAACGCGTACGTTAGTTAGGGCGGTTGAGAGGCTCAAGGAGCTGGGGGTCGAGGTTCTTGAGTGACCTTAAGGCCTTCAGCACAACATTGTTGCTGGAGTCCTCGCCGGACACGTACGAACTGCTCGTCAAGACGCTCGCCAAACTTAAAGAGGATCTGCTCAGGCTGGGGTACACATGCAGCGTTGAGGAGCACTCCTACCTGTGCAGCTCTCCAGACACTCTAGTGAAGATCTTCCCCCTACCCCACACCGTGGAGACCCGCATGATTGAAGCACACCGCTTCACAATCAAAGTGGTTCTAACCTCGCTCGACCCGAGGAAGCTGGTCCAACTTAACGACCTAGTGGCCACTAACGTAAGGGGCTCTGGACTCAGATACAGGAGGACGGACTGACCCTGACAACTCATCGCTGGTTGGTGCACGTCATAGCCTTGGTTGGGCTGAGGCGGTGGTGGCCGCTTGTGGAGCCCTACAGAGAAAGGGCAGCTATGAGGTTGTAGAGCATTTTGGAGGTCAGTGCTGAGACAGCTGGTAGGAGAAAGATAGCGTCTCTAAAGCCGTAGCCGCCTATGACGACTGACTTGCTCTTGAAGAGTGCGGTGAGCCTGAGGTTTATCAGATCTATACCCACTGAAGCCGCGAGGACGCTGGTTGAGTAAGCCGTCAGGAAGAGGGCTTCCGCATTCAGTTTGAGGTGGGTCCCCAAGGCAAGTGCAACGGCCGTGGTCACCGCTATACTTGACGCCACCGATATGAAAACCCCCTTCTCAGACACTATCCTGGAGAGCCTGTTGTAGGTTGCGGTTAAGAATAGGAGCACTGACGTGTAGGTCGTGACCGGCACTAACGAGCGGTAGATCAGGTATGTAAGTGCTGCCAGAGACAGGGCGACGGGCACCACAAACCCGGCAAGGTTGACGTAGACCCTCGGCTTGAAGGTCGCCCTCAACCTAACCCTCTGAAGTATTGTGAATCCGCCGAAGCTGATGCTGACCAGCTTATACAGGTCGCCGGCAACGCTCCTGCTCAACATGAAGAACCGCACTCCGGAGCCGCTGTAGACAGCTAGGGTTGAGATGAGGGAGAGGTAGAGGGAGGCATCACTACTCAGTCCGGCCCACACGCAGAACTCGTAGAAGGTAAGCAGGGCTATCATCGAGCACGTGATCTCCTTAATCCGCACCACCGAATATATGCTTGCAGAGTCATTAGTTTTAAGACCTAACCCATAGCGAGAGAAGGACTCCGGCCGCCCTGCAGGTAAATCGTGGGAACCCGTGCATGTGATGGTGATCGGCGAACTTCCTGAAGGGGGTCTTAGCCCTTCGGAGCGAGGGTCAGTGAGACGGTCACGTTCCCCATTACTTTGGACGGCCAGTCATCACTCGAGCCTGCGGTGCTGCCGAAGTTTTTATTTGCTGTGCTTCCTTAGCTTTAGGGGTTTAGGGGTGGCGGCAGTTCTGCGCGGCCTAGTAGACTCTGTCGATATGGCGGTG